>NZ_JANSHI010000001.1:0-93432 GCF_047461615.1 Synechococcus sp. W65.1
CTGTTTCCGACTTTACTGACGACGGGGTGGTGGACTGCAAGGATGCGGCGGTTTTGTTTGCGGCAATTTCAACAGGTCTTCCGCCGACGGCCAGTAAGATCAATTCCTTCCTTGCCACCACCCTGAAGCTCAGCGGTGTCAGCGTCACGCAGCCGCACTTAGATACCCTCTTCAGGGAGCCCACGCCGACGCTAACGCCAACTCCTGCTGGCCCGCGGATTACGATCCCGGGCTTGCCGGCAGGGGCCACGGTGACCATTCGACAAGCGGATGGTACGGTGATTGCCACCTCCACCTCGGTGTCTGGAGATGTGGCTATCTTCCCCACTTCCTTTACCATCCCCTTTGGTGGCCAGGTTCGAGTGACTCCCGCCATTCCTTCACCTGGGCCGATCAGGGTCGGCGGTACTACCCTTACAATCTTCGACAACACCATTAACCCTGGCAGCACCACCTACTTCAACCTCGGCCCTGCCATTTCGGTGAACTAGCTTGGGGTTGGCTCCAGAAGGGCACTCGATTTCCACTTAGAAGGCGCTAGGTGGCAGCCGGTCGCCTTTCTTACCGGCTTTTGCTGACGATTTCTGTCTCCTAGAGAGGGGGTGAAGACCTCGGTCGCCGTCAAGGATGAAGTGTTGCCGTTTGCAATCTGCGCCCGCAGCACAAACAAGAACGGCAACAAAGAGAGGGAATTAGCCTGGGCCCAAGCCTCTTGGAGTGAAGAAGGCGTCTTGTCAACTACTCAAGAGAGCTGCCTATGCCTATTAGTTAGACTGCTCTGCAGCAGTTTTGTCCTCTTTTGCTTCTGCTGCTTTAGCCGCTCTCATCTCTGCCAAAATCTCTTCGGGTCGCTTCCCAGCTCGCTGGGATCCGGCAGGCAGATCGTGGGGATCGATCACCCCCTTAGGCAGGTAGGCAAACTCCCGTAGAGGTGTCACCATTGGATCCTCTGTTACTTTGGAAGGCAGGCGACCTAGCGCCACCTGATGGTAGTTCAGCTCGTGGCGGTCGTAGGTGGCTAGCTCATAATCTTCGGTAACCGAGAGGCAATTGGTGGGGCAAAACTCTACGCAGTTGGCGCAGAAAATGCACACTCCAAAATCGATGCTGTAGCTGTAGAGCTCTTTTTTCTTCAGCTCGGTGTTATAGACCCAGTCCACCACGGGCAGGTCGATGGGGCAAACCCGAACACAGATTTCACAGGCAATACACTTATCAAACTCAAAATGGATACGTCCCCGAAAGCGCTCAGAGGGGATCAGCTTCTCAAAGGGGTACTGAACAGTCACGGGCCGGCGGTTCATGTGGTCGAAGACGACCCCCATCCCCTGACCAATGTACTTAGCAGCCTTGAAGGCATCGCTTACGTATTCGCCAACGCGCTTTAGAAAAGTCATGACCTATTCCTTCTCCCTTGCTGCTTCTACTTTCATTAACCCCCGAAAAAGCTTGGGAAGGCCAGCTTCAAAGCTGCCGTCAACAGCAGATTGACAAACGAGACGGGCAGCAAAAACTTCCACCCCAAGTCCAAGAGCTGGTCAATGCGCACCCGCGGCACGGTCCAGCGCAAGAGGATAGCCAAAAACACAAAGATAAAGGCCTTGACCATCGTCATAACAATGCCCAAGGCTGCGGCTGCAATCTGCAAAAAGGGATTGTCTAGCGGGATCCCCATCCACGCTGCAATAGCTTCTACCGGCACCACGAAGGACCAGCCCCCCAGGTACAGCACTGCCGCAATTAGAGAAGCCAGCAGCAGGTTGGCGTAGGAGCCTAGATAAAACAGGGCAAACTTGATGCCGGAGTACTCGGTGTGGTAGCCAGCCACCAGCTCTTCCTCGGCCTCCGGTAGGTCAAAGGGAATCCGCTCCGTCTCTGCCAGCGCCGAGATCAAGAAAATGACAAAGCCAATCGGCTGCCGCCAGACGTTCCAACTAAGGATCCCCAGGCCACTTTGCTGCTCCACGATCCCCACGGTGTCTAGGCCGTTGCTCATCAGCACCACCGCCAGCACCGACAGGGCCAAGGGCAGCTCGTAGCTAATCGATTGGGCCGCCGCCCGCAGACCCCCCAGCAGGGAATACTTGTTGTTGGAGCCGTAGCCGGACATCAACAAGCCAATGGGCTGCACGCTGGAGGTGGCGATCAGAAAAAGGACGCCGATGGCGATGTTGGAGATCAGTAGGTTTTGGCCGAAGGGAACCACCAGATAGCACAGAAAGACGGGCAGAAAAACCAGGATGGGACCCAGCGTGAACAAAACTGGGTCAGCTAGGCTGGGCAGTACATCTTCCTTCGTTAAGAGCTTGATGCCATCGGCAATCGGGATCAGTACCCCGTGGGGCCCAGCCATGTTGGGGCCAATCCGCTGTTGGGCCGCCGCCGAGATCTTGCGCTCCAGCCAGGTCATGACCATCACTCCCAAGGTGGCGGCGATAACCATGAGCACCATGGGCAGAGGTACCCATAGAGCGTGGGCAGCGCCTGGGCTCAGGCCCAAGTTTTGTAGGGCCATCTCAAAGCTGTGCTGCAAGTCGATGCCAGCAGTGGTCATGGAGTCAAGTAGCTCCCTAAAGACAGTGGATTGCAAATACTGCTAATTAGGTCTTGCCGTTGGGATCCGACTGGGGAGGGCGGTGGCGGCGGCGTAGCTCCTGTTGAATGATGGCCTGGAGGCGGGCATCGGATAACTCTTCGGCACGGCGACGCCTTTCTTCTTGGTACTTGGCCCATTGCTTGGGGCCAATAATTGCGGCAATGGTTACAACAATTAAAAGCGGCAGAACCAAGATCGCCCAGGCCATCGCCTTTGTCCTCGCTTTCCTAGAGTATCTTAGCGATCCACCTCCCCCATGATGATGTCGATGCTGCCCAGAATGGCAATCATATCGGCCACCTTCATGCCGCGAACCAGCTGAGGCAACACCTGGAGGTTGACAAAGCCAGGCGGACGAATCTTCCAGCGCCAAGGACAGACATTGTCGTCGCCAACAATGTAAATCCCCAGCTCCCCTTTGGCGCTCTCCACCCGCACGTAGGCCTCCCCTTTGGGGATCTTGAAGTTGGCCGAGGGCTTCTTGCTGATGAACTGGTAGTCCAGTTGATTCCACTCCGACTTTGGCCCCTCCAGCATGCGTTTGGCTTCCAGATTTTCAAAGGGGCCGCCGGGCAGGGCTTTCACTGCCTGCTGGACAATTTTGCAGGACTCGCGCATCTCCTTCATGCGCACCCGATAGCGGGCCAGGCAGTCCCCTTCGGGGTAAACGGCCACCTCCCAGTCGAAGTCGTCGTAGCACTCGTAGTGGTCTACTTTGCGCAGATCCCAGTTGACGCCGCAGGCCCGCAGCATGGGTCCAGAGAGGCCCCAGTTGATGGCATCCTCCTTGGAAATGACCCCTACCCCTTCCAGCCGCCGCCGGAAGATGGGGTTGTCGGTAACCAGTCGTTCGTACTCATCCACTTTGGGCAGGAAGTACTCGCAAAAGTCCAAACACTTTTCCGTCCAGCCGTAGGGCAAGTCCACCGCCACGCCCCCGACGCGGAAGTAGTTGTTGTTGATGAGGCGCATGCCGGTGACGGCTTCAAACAGGTCTAGAATCCACTCCCGCTCCCGCATGGCGTAGAGGAAGGGGGTTTGGGCGCCCAAGTCCGCCAAGAAAGGGCCAAACCAAAGTAGGTGATTGGTGATGCGGGTTAGCTCCAGCATGATCACCCGCAGGTAGCTAGCCCGCTTGGGCACGCTGATCCCGGCCAGCTTCTCGACGGCGTTGACAGTAATGGCCTCGTTGAACATGCCAGCCCCATAGTCCCAGCGGGAGACGTAGGGCAGGTATTGCACCACGGTGCGGTTTTCGGCAATTTTTTCCATGCCGCGGTGCAGATAGCCAATCACGGGCTCGCAGTCGACGATGTTTTCACCATCGAGGGTGACCAGCAGGCGCAAGACCCCGTGCATGGAAGGGTGGTGCGGCCCAAAGTTGAGCAGCATCCGATCGGTACGAGTCTCGATCATAGGCATGGGCATGGCCACCACCTCCGCAATGAAGTTTATACTCTGCAACAATTGCAGTATAGCGGCTTTCCCGTTTTTCCTCGATGGCTTTAGACATCAAGGATCCCAATCCTCGCCATTGGCCTTGGCTAAAGTGGTGAAAAAGGAGGGAGGGCGATGACCGGTTCTCCTACCAGTCGCTCCTCTCGACGCGAGCAGCAACACCCGCAATACCACATCGATCGAGCTCTCCTCAACGAGCTGATGGCCCAGGAGGGCCCTCCCTCCGATTGGGCGCTAGCGGAAGTGGCCCGTCTGCGCATCCGTTACTATGGCTTCCCCGGTGCCTGGGATCTACAGCGAGATTTGGATCAGATCCTGGAGCGGTGGGGCCTCAGCGAAGAAGATCTATTCGCCCGCACTCGCCAAATCCACGCCCTCGGCCAGGTGTACGACCGCAGCTTTACCACCCGAGACGATTGGGCTTAGGGGAGACTTCTAGCGGCCAGCTAGGAGGCCTGGAGTTGCTCGGCAAAAACGGGATCCAGAGGCACATCCAAAGCGGCGATGACCTTGGTCCAGAAGTTCATGAAGCCAATCCAGGCCGAGAGCTCCACCAGATCTTCGTCTGACCAAATAGCTTTGAGGCGGGCAAAGAAGCTGTCGGTCACCACCATGCTGGGCACGGTCATGCGCTCGGCGTACTCGATGGCTAGCTTCTCGGCTTCAGTGTAGAGGGAGCTGGTGCGGGCCTGCGCCACCGCTGCAATTTTGGCTGGGGGGACCCCCAGTTTTTGCGCCTGCAGGGTGTGGTAGGGCAGGCAGTAGTGGCGGCAGCCGTTGATCTGGGCAATGCGGATGCTGATCAGTTCTTTTAGCTCCTCAGGCAGGTTGGGATTTTGCGTGTGCAGCGCCCCATAGAGGTTCATCACCGCCCGCATCAGTTGAGGCTTGTGGGCCATTACCTGCAAGGGGTTCAGGGCAGTGCCGTAGGTTTTTTCCAGGCTTTCGTAAACCTTCTGCAGTTGCTTGTCGGCTTTCTCTGGAGTAACAGGAGGGATCCGCATGGACGGTCTATAGCAATTGCCGCATTCTCGACTTTAGCGCGTTTGGGAGATCTGCCCAAGCCTTCCACCCTCCTGTCCTGGCTGCTTTCTCTTCGCAAGCCCCAGTTCAATTGCCCAAGGACTGCTCAATGGCTTCCACTTGCTGCTGGGTAGCGGTGGCTCCTTGGTTGAGGGTTTGTTGCAGTTGATCCCGCGACTGGTAGATCTGCAGCGGCCCTCCCTGCGGGATCCCTTGCTGGGCGGCCTCGGGACTGGCCTGTTCCGGCCTTGGCTCCGAGCTCAAGGGGTTGCGGTAGAGGCGGTTGACCAGCAGAAAGCCCACCAGCACCGCGGCAGCAGCCACCAAAAGTCGAATCATAGGGGATCCCTGGCAAACCGCTAGTTCTAGACCTAGAATGCCCCAAAAGAGCGACGAGTATCAGAAGGCTAGGAGCCCTCTCCCCACGAAGAAAGTAAGAGCAACCTCAACAGGTCTCTAGGGGCATGGATCCCGTTGGCTCCCAGTTGTCAGCCGGGTTGGGGCAGCAAAGTTGACGGGCCTCTGTCCCTTCAGTACGATAATGGATCTAGCTGGGCGAGTGGCGGAACTGGTAGACGCACCGCACTCAAAATGCGGCGGGAAACCGTGTCGGTTCGAATCCGACCTTGCCCATGGCAAAGTGACCTGCCTGCTTCCACGACCTGCAGCTAGCAGCAGAGTTCACCTCCACTACCCCCCTAGCAAGATCTCCACAGGTGTTACTTCCCGTCGGGCGTGGAGTGCTCTCCTCACCTCCCCTCTTCCTCAGGGATCAAAGCTCGCCACTGGCTTGCTCCAAGCGGCGCACCAGTTGCCAGCCATCCACCTCGGCCAAAGGCTGCAGCCCCAGATTCTGGATCGATATCTGCTGAGCTTGGACAGGAGAGACCCACAGGTAATCCCCATGTTTCCCTGCTTGCAGGGCCTGGTTATCCACCCACCGTCCTGGGTTGGGGGTGTAGAAGGCAAGGGCCTGGGCCTGACAGACGTCCGCTAGGCCGCTGCGGCCAATGTCCACCGTGGGAAAATCAGGGTCTGCAGAGCCCAGCATCTGTTTCCAGTCCATCTGGGCAAAGGCGGGATTGAAATTGCCGAAGTCAGGCCGCAGAACAATGCTGACCATGGTGAGGATGCTGGCAGCTAGAAGCGTGCCCACCCAGAGTTCGCCGGCATAGTGCAGCACCCGCCGCCAGCTCCAGATCGCTGGCAAGAGCAGATACAACAGGCCGATCGCCATCAATGGCCAAGCGTGGGGTTGGAGCAGACCCAGTCCCTCGACGTCCCGCTTGAGGACCAGCCCCAAACCCAAAAGCAGGGTTCCCACCGCCGCCAGCCCCCAAGAGAGCACCTGGGCCACATGGGGTCTGTCGCGGCGAGAGCCTCGTCCTACTGTTGCCGGCAAGGCGGAGCGGAGCGGAAAGGGCAGAGCTTGATCCAGAACCACCCCCGCTAGGAGAGCTAGCCAGGGATAGAGCTGTACCGTGTAGTAGGGCGTTTTGGTGGGATAGAGCTGCAAGAGCAAAAACAACAGCAGGGGGAAAGACCAAACCAGCAGGGTGGATCCCGGCTTTTGCCGCAGCAGCAGCCAGCCTCCCACCAAGGCCAAAACCGTCCAGGGGAAGCCATGGATCGGGATGTGCCAAAAGTAATACCAGCCGGTGGCATCGGCATGGAAGGGTTCTTGCCCCAGATCCCACACCTTCCCCACCAAAGCAGCTAACACCTTTGGGCCGTGCACCCCTACAGCCGGCACTAGCCACAGGCCAAAGATCCCCAAGCCCAGGCCAATTGCCAGCCAAAATTGGGCAGATCCCAGCCAGTGCCGCCGCTGCTGCCACAGGTAGGGGATCAAAGCCACCGCCGGCAGCAGGATCATGGCGCTCTTCATCAAAAGGCCCAGCCCAAAGGCCACTCCCGCCAACCAGAACCAGCGCCGGTGGCCGCGGATGCCGTTCACTAGGCCTAGGATCCCCAGGAGCTCCAGGCAGGTTAGAGGCACATCCTGACCCACCAGCCGCCCCTGCTGCACCCAGAGGTAGCACAGGGGCAAAACTGCCATTCCCAAGAGGGCCGCCCGGCTTGGCAAAAAGGCCCGCCCAATCCAGCCGATGAGGGGGATGGAAAGCAAAGCCGCCAGGATCCCGGGCAGCCGCGCCGCCCACTCGTTTACGCCATAAAGGGCAAAGCTGAGGGCCACGCTCCAGGTAAGTAGGGGAGGCTTCTCAAAAAAAGGCTCTCCCAGAAAAGTTGGCCCCAGCCAGTTGCCTCCCCGCAGCAGCTCGCGAGCCATCTGGGCGTAAAAGCTCTCGTCACAACCAGCCAAACTGGGATCCGCTCCCGAGAGCACAAACAGCGGCACTGCCAGGCCCACGATCAATAGGCTCAAAGCCCAAAAGGAAAACAGATGCGGGTCGCGGCGAAACTGCACAAAAGAACTGGCTGGGGGCAGGGATCCCCGGCGAGGAGCACTGCCCAAACGGTTGGGGTTGCCGAAGGGACGCATGAACAAGCCCTCTGGAACGGCACCAAGTGGCGGCTCTAACCAGACTAGACTCTGCAGAAGGAGATCTGGCCTTTTCTTTTTACGGAAGCTCCAGGGATCCAGGAACGCCCTCCAGGCTGGCTGGCAGAGAGGTTAGTCCCTGAAACCAGCTGAAAAACTGCTCGGCATAAGGTCGAAGGGCAGGCTCCAGGTAGTAGAAGTTCTCCGCCCGATCCGTAAACTCCCAAAACTCAGAAGCAGTGCAGTAGAGTTCCTGGCGGATGATCTGCAGTCGGGCCAAAGGCTCCTGTTTCATATCCTCATAGATCAGCCTGGCCAAATCCTCCCGCCCACGGCTGAGGAAATAGGCTGCTAGCCGCGCCTGGGTTTTCCGGATCCCGCGCAGGGTCATTTCCTGCTGCTCGCTTTCCGGGTCTTGGTCCAGGTGGAGCAGGACTTGTAGGATGGCCTCCGTTGTCTCTGACTGCAGCGCGCAGCTGAGTTGGGCCAGCACCCCTAGGTCAAAGCCAAAGGTTTCAGAAAGGAAAAGTAAGCCGGCCTTGTAGGCCACTAGGCTGTAGTAGCGAAAATGGCCGACCATCTCCAAGACCAACGCCGACTGCTGATGGCGCAAAGCGGCCTCGGCCAGCAAACGGTACTGCTTGAGCAGGTTGTAGCCGCTGCGGATATCCCGTGCGTTGATCACCGCCCGCAGGTAGGTGTTGAAGAACTTGATCACCCAGCCGACCAGCCGGAGCTCTCGGCTTTGCAGGGCGCGGATCCCCAGCTCCCGCGTGTGAATGGCCACCAGAGTACTTGCTTGCCGCAGGCCATTGAGGCCCTCAGTAAACAGGGCCTGATACTGCCGCAGGATCTTCAGCTCCAGCCAGGATCCCTCCGCTTCGATTTGGCGCAACAGCCCCTCATCCACTGAGGCAAAGTCGGGATCTCGCCACAGCGCTGGCGTCAAGAGAAACCAGGAGCGGGGTAGGTGTGCCTTGTGCTGGGCATAGAACATCCACAGGGCCTTTAGGCTATCCAAGGCTTCCAGGAGGATGACCTCCTCCCGTTGGCGCAGGGCGCTGATGGCAATACTTTTGATTTCATCCAAGGCCGATAGGCAGCGCTGATGGGCGGCAGCGCAAGGTTGTAGGGCAGAGGGCTGCCGCTGTTCTAATCTGGATCGTGAGGATTTGGAGGCAAGGGATCCCAAGATCGCCTGCTGCACCTGCTGCTCAATGCGGCGAATAATCGAAGTCGGCTGTAGGAAGTGAAACACAAAGCTGAAGTAGGGGATGAGCACCAAAAACGAGGCAGTACCCAGCAGTAGGTTTAGCCCAATCAGGAGCTGGGGATCCTCGTAGAAACCCAGGGCCACCGAGCTCCACAAACTGACCACATTCGCCAAAATCAAAAACGAGAAGAGGTAGAAATTGGTCTTCTCCCGCAGAAACAACTCGGTAACTTTGGGGGTGAAGCGATCAGCACTCAACTGCACCACAATGGCCACCACTGAGAGGGTAAAGCCCAGCATCCCCGACAGCACCTCGGCCAAGGTGACCACAAACTCCTGCAGCGCTCCTGGCTGCTGAACGGGTTGGGCAAGAGCCAACGCCAAGCCGGCTTGGATCCAGCGGTGCGCCCCCCCTGCCCAGGCTAGACCTGCCACCACCCCCACCGCACTCCAAAGCCAAACTTGAGAGCGAGGCTTGGCAGCGTTTGCGGCTAAACCCATCTCCTCTCCCCCCACCACCTTACCCAATAGGAGCTCAATATTCGCTAAGAAGAGCCTCCACAAACTCGTAGCTGGAAAAAGGCCTTAGATCCTCCAACCCCTCGCCAGCTCCAATAAAGCGGATAGGCAGGTTCATCTGCTGGGTAATAGCTAGGGCGATCCCTCCTTTGGCGGTGCTGTCCAGCTTGGTGAGGATGACGCCGGTTAGCTTGGCCACTTCGGCAAACACCTGGGCCTGGCGCAGGCCGTTTTGCCCTTGGGTAGCATCCAAAACCAAGAGGCTTTCCACCTTGGCTTCGGGAGCTTTCTTGTCGATGATGCGGCGGATCTTGGCCAGCTCCTCCATCAGGTTCTTCTTGTTCTGCAGGCGGCCTGCTGTATCTACCAAGAGCAACTCGGTGCCTCTGGCCTTGGCGGCGGTGATGGCATCAAACACCACGGCGGCCGGGTCAGCGTTAGGGGAAGGGTTGGCGATGACCTCCACCCCCGCCCGCTCTGCCCAGATCTTGAGCTGCTCTATGGCGGCAGCGCGGAAGGTGTCGGCAGCAGCAATTAGACACTGGTAGCCGGACTGGCGGGCCACATGGGCAATTTTGCCGATGGTGGTGGTCTTGCCCACCCCATTCACGCCCACGATCAGCCAGATGTTGAGCGTGCCCCGCTGCGGCGCAAAGGTGGGATCCCCTACCGTCAGCATCTGCCGCATCTGCTGCTTGAGGTACTTCACCGCCTCCTCTGGGGGCACCACCTCCTCCCGCATGCGTTTTTGCAGGGCCTGGAGGATCTGCTCGGTGGCCTCAACGCCCACATCCGCCTGCAGCAGCATCGTCTCAATGGTTTCGACCGCCTCCCGATCAAGAGGCCCCCGGCCCATCAGAGCCTTTAATTGGTTGATCAGGTTGAGGCGGGTTTTGCCCAGACTTCGCCGCAGCTTCTGCAGCCAGGAGATCTCTTCTACGGAGATCTCTTCGGGCTTGCGTCCTTGGGCCGCCAGGATCTCGGCTGACCAGCGGAAGCCCTCGTCGAAAACCAGCTCTTCCGCCGCCGACTCTGCCGACTCTGGAGGTGGGGCAGCAGGAGCAACAACGCTGGCAGGGATCGGCTCTGCTTCCTCCACGGCGCTTGCCTTTAGGGCCTGCAGGCGCTCGGCAGCGCGAGGAGCCAGATCAAAAAAGGAGGGGACAGCAGCCGGCTGCTCAGGAGACGATGAGGGAGAGGCGGCTTCAGGTGCTGTAGCTGCTGGAGCAGAGGGCTGGGATCCCTCGCTTGCAGGGGGTTCTGGGGCGGCTGGGGAGACAACCTCTGCTTGAGTAGCTTTGGCGGCAGCCCGCGCTTTTAGGTTGGCATAGGCGGCTTTAGCAAAGGCCAAATAGTCCTCTGGCGACATGGCAGCCGGCTCTGCCGCTGGGGGAGTTGCCGACTCGGCCTTTTGGGGAGAGGACTCTGCTTCACCCTTGGAGTCGGTGTAGCGACGGCGAAACCAATCAAAGGCCATAATCCCACCTCTAGCCTGACTTTTTTCCAGTTTGGCAAAGCAGCTTCTTTTCCAGAACTCGGCCTTTGCACCCAAAGAGGAAGGGACAGTTTCCCTAGGCAAACACCACCGTTTTGTTGCAGTACACCAGGACGCGATTTTCTAGGTGATAGCGCACGGCCCGGGCTAGGACTAGGCGCTCCACGTCGCGGCCCTTGCGGATGAGGTCAGCTACCGTGTCGCGGTGACTCACCCGCACTACGTCCTGCTCGATGATTGGCCCTTCATCCAGCTCCTCGGTGGCGTAGTGGGCGGTGGCGCCGATGATCTTGACGCCCCGCTGGTGGGCACGCTGGTAGGGGTTAGCACCGGCAAAAGCAGGCAGCGTAGAGTGGTGAATGTTGATCACCGGGGGCGCCTGGCGGAGCAGCCACCCGCTCAAGACCTGCATGTATTTGGCCAGCACCACCAAGTCAATGCGATATTCTTGCAGCAAGGCAAGTTGTCGGGCCTCTGCCTCGGCTCTGTTTTCTGGAGAAACGGGGATGTGGTAGTAGTCGATGCCAAAAGAGCGGGCCAGCGGCTCCAAGTCGGGGTGGTTGCTGATGATCAGAGGGATCTCCGCCGGCAGCTCCCCAGCCCTCTGCCGCCAGATGAGATCCAACAGACAGTGGGGTTGCTTGCTAACCCACACCGCAATGCGCCGGCGCGTATCGGAAAAATGCAGCTCCCAGTTGGCCTGGATCCCGCGGGCAATGCCGGAGAAGGCAGGGACGATCTCCCACCGTTCCAGGCGAAAGCCCTCTAAATCCCACTCGATGCGGCTTAGGAACAACCCTGCCTCGAGATCCGTGTGGTGGTCAGCGTGAAGAATGTTGCCGTCGTAGCTGTAGATGAAGTTGGAGAGCTTGGCTACCAGGCCTTTTTGATCGGGACAGGACACCAGTAGGGTGGCCGTGGGCATAGAAGTGCAAAGAGCTCGCCCCTTTACCCTAGGACTTGGATTGGTCTGAGGGCAAGCGCCCCTGGCCAGGGGGTTTCAGTCTTGAGCTCTTGCAACAACCCAGAACCCCCCGGCTGGCTGTCCCAACGCCTGAAGTTGATGGGAATTACATCACCGCTGAGGAGTCGGCGAGGGACAGCTCCTGAGAATAACTCGAGGGGTTTTGGCCGTGCTGCTGCAGCCAGGCTTTTGCATTCGTCAGGGCATAGTTAGGATTGTCCTTATGCCGAGACAGAGCGGGTCGAAGCGGGGCATTGGCTAGGCAGCATCCACGCTTGAAGATCCCTCGGACAGGGATGCGGCGGCCCTGGGCTCTGCCTCCACAGCCGGCTTTGTGGGCATATCGGCTGTGGCAACTGGGTCGGTTTTGAACGGGGCTGCAGGGGCTGTCCGCGGACTAGAGGCGTGGGCGGCTTTTTCCAGCTCCTGGACTTCCTGATTTAGCTGGGCCTCAAACTCTCTGGCAGCATCCTGTAAGCTGCGCAAGGTTTTGGCTAGGGCACGACCAATCTCTGGCAGCTTGCGTGGCCCAAACACCAAGAGAGCCACTGCAAAGATAACCAGCATTTCCGGCAGTCCGACGCCCAAGAAATTCATAAGCCCTGGGATCGCTTTGCTTCCCTAGCCTGACATCTTCTTGCCTTTGTCCGCAAGCGCTTTTGCCTCTGCTGCAGCAAACTGCCGCTGCCGTCTTGGCTGGGCTACCAGGTTAGGCCCTTTCCGGCCGCCCAAGCCCAGGGGAGGGGAATGATAAAATTGCGCTATACCCGTTCTATTGGCCTAGGCTTCCCATGCTCCAAGCCCTACAGAAGCTTCTCGGGGATCCCAACGAGCGCAAGATCCGCAAGTACCTGCCTGTTGTCAAGCTGATCAACTCGCTGGAGATCGAGATTGCCTCCCTTTCCGATGCGGAGCTCAGGGCCAAGACCACCGAGTTTCGCCAACGCCTAGACAGAGGAGAGTCCCTCGACGAACTCCTGCCCGAGGCTTTTGCAGTGGTGCGAGAGGCGGCCAAGCGGGTTCTCAACATGCGCCACTACGACGTGCAGCTCATTGGTGGCATGGTGCTGCACGAGGGCCAGATTGCCGAGATGAAAACGGGGGAGGGGAAGACCCTGGTGGCCACCCTACCGGCCTACTTAAACGGCCTGACGGGGAAGGGGGTTCACATCGTTACTGTCAACGGCTATTTGGCCCGGCGAGACTCGGAGTGGATGGGCCAGGTGCACCGCTTCCTGGGCCTGACGGTTGGCTTGGTGCAAGAGGGCATGTCCACCGACGAGAAGCGGCGCAGCTACCACTGCGACATTACTTACTGCACCAACAGCGAACTGGGCTTTGACTACCTGCGGGACAACCTGGCCACCGATATCAGAGAAGTGATGCAGCGGCCCTTTAACTACTGCATTATTGACGAGGTGGACTCCATCCTCATCGACGAGGCCCGCACCCCCTTGATCATCTCTGGCCAGGTGTCCCGTCCCTCCGAGAAGTACCTCAAAGCAGCCCAGGTGGCCCGGGAGCTGATCCGCGACGAGCACTACGAGGTGGACGAAAAAGCCCGCAACATCATCCTCACCGACGAAGGTTTTGAGGCTGCCGAGCGGTTGCTGGGGGTTTCAGATCTATTTGATCCCAAAGATCCCTGGGCGCACTTTGTCTTTAACGCCGTGAAGGCCAAGGAGCTCTTCATCCGGGATGTCCACTACATCGTCCGCAACCAGGAGGTGGTGATCGTGGACGAGTTCACCGGGCGGGTGCTCCCTGGTCGCCGCTGGTCGGATGGCCTGCACCAGGCCATTGAAGCCAAAGAGGGGGTGCCCATTCAAAGCGAGAGCCAAACCCTAGCCACCGTTACTTACCAAAACCTCTTCCGCCTCTATCCCAAGCTTGCCGGCATGACGGGCACGGCTCGCACTGAGGAAGCAGAGTTTGTTAAAACCTACAACCTCGAAGTGACTGTTATCCCCACCAACCGGCCCATTCGCCGCATAGATGCCCCTGACCTGGTGTACAAGACTGAAAACGCCAAGTGGAAGGCGGTGGTCGAGGAGATTGCCTACATGCACGCCAAGGGGCGTCCTGTTTTGGTGGGAACCACCAGTGTGGAAAAATCTGAACGCCTCTCGGCCATGCTCAAGGAAAGAGGGATCCCCCACAACCTCCTCAACGCCAAGCCGGAGAACGTGGAGCGGGAGGCGGAAATCATTGCTCAGGCGGGTCGCAAAGGTGCCGTAACCATTGCTACCAACATGGCTGGGCGGGGCACGGACATCATCTTGGGTGGCAACGCGGAATACATGGCCCGCCTCAAGCTGCGGGAACGGCTGATGCCCAAGCTGGTGCAGCTGGATCCCGACAACCCCCTGGGATCGGCCTCCACGACAAGCCGCGGCGGCGGTCAAGGGTTTGGCCCAGCCTCGCCCAAGCCGAAAAAGTCCTGGACGGTGGTCTCCCCCAACTTTTACCCCTGTGAGCTCTCAGCTCGCACCAGCCAGGCTTTGGAGGAGGTGGTGGCCGCTGCAGTGGCCAAGTATGGGTTAAACCGCCTGCCGGAGCTGGTGGTGGAAGATCTCATCGCAGTGGCCTCGGAGAAGGCGCCGGTGCAGGATCCCTTGATCTTGCAACTGCGAGAGGTCTACAACAGCATCAAGGCCGAGTACGAAAAGGTCACGGAGGCCGAGCACGAGGAGGTGGTGCGGCTGGGGGGCTTGCATGTCATTGGCACGGAGCGCCACGAGTCCCGCCGCATCGACAACCAGCTGCGCGGCCGCGCTGGACGGCAAGGAGACCCTGGCTCCTCGCGGTTTTTCCTCAGCCTGGAAGACAACCTACTCAAGATCTTCGGTGGCGAGCGGGTGGCCAAGCTGATGGACATGTTCCGGGTAGACGAAGACATGCCCATCGAGCACCCGCTCCTGTCGAAAAGCCTGGAAAATGCCCAGCGCAAGGTGGAGGTGTACTACTTTGACCTGCGTAAGCAGGTGTTTGAATACGACGAGGTTCTCAACAACCAGCGACGGGCTATCTACTCGGAGCGGCGGCGCATTCTGGAAGGGGAGAACCTCAAACCCAAGATCCTGGACTACGTGCGCAAGACCGTTGAGGAGATCGTGCAAGCCCACGTCAACCCAGAGCTGCCGCCGGAGGAGTGGGAAATCGACAAGCTGACGGCCAAGATGCAGGAGTTCATTCCCCTGCTCAAAGACAACCTCAAGGTTGAGGACTTACGGGATCTCTCCTATCAGGAAATCCTCGACTACCTGATCAAACAGGCGGAGATGGCCTACGAGGCCAAAGAGGCCTTCTTGGATACCTTTGAGCCTGGCCTGATGCGGAAGGCTGAGCGCTTTTTCCTGTTGCAGCAGGTGGATACCCTCTGGCGGGAGCACTTGCAACAGATGGAGGCGCTGCGGGAAGCGGTGGGCCTGCGCGGCTATGGCCAGCGGGATCCCCTTATCGAATACAAGAACGAGGGCTACGAGCTGTTCCTGGAGATGCTGGACAACATCCGCCGCAACACCGTGTACAACCTCTTTGTCTTTACACCCCAGATCGTACAAGTGCCGCAGGCAGTGCCCCTGCAAGCAGTGGCTGCTGGTTCCGAGACAAGCCAGGTGCCAGAAGCCGACTTTACCCACGAATAAAGCAAAGCCTCGTAGGACACGTGATCAAGAGCGCTTCTCGAAGTCCAGATCCGGCAAGGGCAGCTTGGCGGGGCTGTCTTCCTGGCCACTGAGCATAGCTAGGCGGCGGGAGATCTCGTCCTCAAGAGCCATTTCGTCAAGCTGGGCGGAAAGTTGCTCGCTGCGATCCTCGGAGAGCTCGCTGAGGGCGTGGACCTTGAGCTGGCGAGCCTGGATGGCGTTCTTGGCCGCCTCAAATTGGGACTTGGCCGAGTCAATGCTATAGGCGTTGTTAACGCGGGTCATCTGTTCAAGGGCTTTGTTCACCTCGTAGATGTCTTTGAGGTTGCTCAGCTCGCGCTTGTAGAGGGCCAGACGCTCTTTTTCCCGGGCCAGCTTTTCCTTGGCAGCCTTGACATAGCGCTCAGCAGTTTCCACTTGTTCCTTGAGCGGGCCAAGAGCGGCCTCAATGCGCAGGGCTTCGGCCATAGCTAGGCGAGCGGCTTCTTGATCCCCCCGTTGCATAGCCAGGCGAGCCTTGTTCTCCAGCGCCTGGTACTCCCGCACCTTTTGCACGTACTTTTGCTCGGCCCGCTGGTAGGCAGCTACCTGGGTGGCGACGGCTTCGGTGAGACGCTGCACAGTCTCCTGCATGGTTCGCACCGATTCTTCGGCCACCGCCACTGCCTCTGCCCCGCCTTTTTCCACCGGCAGCCCCCAAAGCCAATTCCACGTGCCCACGATGAGGCTGCCGGCTCGCTGCCCGAAAATGCCGTAGATGATCTTGCGCACGCCCATGGCTTGCCCTCCCTATCGCTGCCTTTCACTGTATTCAATCTCCTCTGCAACTGGGAAGATTGCCAGAAAGGGGCAGGCGGACAAAGTCAAACCCTTGCTCCCCCAAGGCCGGGATCAAACGGCGGACTACCTCGGCTACCTGGGATCCCCCCTGGATGCCGTCGTGGAGCACAATCAGGGAGCCGGGCCGCACTTGGTTGAGCACCCGCTCCACCACCACGGCCACCGGCGGGCAGAGCCAATCCTCCGGCACCACACTCCACATCACCGGTAAATACCCCCAGGAGCGCAAGTCGGTCAGCGTCTGGGGCCAGAAGAGACCGTTGGGGGGGCGCACAGCCCGATACTCTTCTGGGGTGCCGCCACAGGCAGCCACGAGGGTATCCTGGCTGCGTCGCAAGCTCTGTAGCAGTTCACCGCGGCTAAGCTGGGTAAACGAGCGGTGCTGCCAGCCGTGCAGGCCAATGCCGTGGCTCTGTTGGCGGATTTTCCGGGCCAGGTGGGGCCAGCGCTGCACCCGTTCCCCCAACACAAAGAAGGTGGCTGGTACCTGAAACTCCTGTAAAACTTGCAACAGGGTCGGCGTGTATTCAGGGTGAGGGCCATCGTCAAAGGTAAGGGCCACCTGTCGCTTCTGAGGATCTGGCGGTAAGTCCCAGAGAGCCTCAGGAAAAAGGGTCTTGAGGCCCTGCTGCAGAAGGGGGTAGAGGGCAGAGGGGAGGATCTGCGGCGGCCAAAAGGGCATAGGTTGACCTCAACTTTCCAGAGAGCCCCTTGTTACCCCCAACTGGCTGTACAGCTTTAGCTCCCGCCACAGTTGAGAGCCACTCATCTGGCCCTGGAGGAGCTGTTGATAGCAGCGTAGGGTTTGCTGAACCTGCTCGGCAGACTCCTGCAAGAACTCAATGCGCAGATATCGCAACCCCAGCGCCAGGAGCTGCGACACATATTCTGCCCCAGTTTGGGCTTTGCCATTGTAGAGGGTGTTGCGGCAGCCAGCATCGGCTTTCAAAATGTGCTCCACATTGGCCCTGTCCCTCAGCCTTACTTCGTGCTTTTCGCAGGGGCGGCCACAGTTGGTGTAATCCGTGCCACTGGACAAAAAGGCGCAGAAGACGCAGTGCTCCATGTGGAACATGGGCATGTGCTGGTGGATAGTAACCTCGTACCAATGGGCAGGGCCAGCCTGCAGCAGGGATCCCAGTTGCTCATGGTTGAGGTCATAGGAGACCGTCAGGCGCTCCAGGCGGTAGCGGCTTTTGAAATAGTGGGCGGTGAGGGGATTGGCCACGTTCAGGGAAAAATCGCCGATGCAGCGCTGGTTGGCGAAAAAGCGTAGGTGGTCGTAGTTTCGCACCAGATAGCCATCGGCTCCTGCCGCCAGCACCTGTTTTAGAATCCAAGTGTCCCCCGGCTTAGTAATGCGGGGCGGGGCCGCCCACAGCTCCACCTCGGGGTGAGAAGCTTTGGTAACGCGGATAACTTCCCGGTAGCGGCGGGGATCCTCAAACTCCAGGTAGATCTGGCGGATGCCACAGGCAATTGCCGCCGACAACTGGGCCGGCTCCCGCACCAACACCACCAGCTGGGGCAATCCCGGCTCGGCTGGCTCTAGGGGAGGCAGCAGGTCTTGCCAGTGGGCGTCAGGATTGAGCTGCCAGCGGCGGGGCCGGGCTCGCAGCGCTTGCAACTGCTCCACTGCCTGGCGCCGCATCTGGTTGAGGACGCTGACCGGCAGCATCACCTCCCCCTCCAGGGCATTGTGCAGGGATCCCAGCCGGAAGGGCGTACCTCCCAGGCGGCCCAGTTGCTGTCGCAGCTTCTCGTCGGTGAGGGGCTGCTGGCGAGCAGGCTGCAAAGGCATGGGGGAATCCACCTGCACCACGTGGCCCTCTTCATCGCGCAGGATGAGGGTCAGGGGCAGTCCGGCCTGGCCATGGACTTCCAGGTGGACGGGGCGGCGGAAGCGGGGCTGATCCCCGGCATAGCTCTGGCGCAGGCGCTTTTCCAGCTCCGGGTCGCTGGTTTTCCAGAGGCGATCCCCTACCCGCAGGCGTTTGAGGTCAATTGCCCCCTGGGCAAAGCTCAGCCAGGCCAATCCCTGCTTCTCTTGCACGCGGTAAACTCGTCCCCCCTGCTCCGGCAGCTCCGGCTCCCCCTGGTCAAACACCACGCCATCCCCTGCCTTGAGGGGGGCCTCTAGGCGCACTCCCACTTGATCCCCCTCGATCCTCACCACCTGCCCCAGGTAAACGCCGCGCTTTTTGCCAAAACGGGCATGCACCAGCTTTTGGTTGTTGATGCCTCGCAGCCAGCCGGTGTACAGGCCGCGGGAAAAGCTCATCTCCAGCTCATACCATTCCTGGTCTGAGGGCTGCCACGCTTCCCCTGCCCCCAAGGCGTCCAAGGCCCGCCGATAGATGCGCGTTACGCTGGCTACATACTCTGGGGATTTCAGTCGGCCCTCAATTTTCAAGCAGTGGATCCCTAGCTTGACTAGCTCCGGCAACACCTCCAAGCCAGCCAAATCCTGGGGGCTAAGTAGATACCGCTTCTCTCCCAGATCGCGGCGAACCCCGTCCACCACCAGCTCGTAGGGCAGGCGACAGGCCTGGGCGCACTCCCCGCGGTTGGCCGAGCGTCTCCCCAGCGCCTCGCTGGTTAGGCATTGCCCGGAGTAGGCCACGCACAGGGCCCCATGGACAAACACCTCCAGAGCAATGGGGGATCCCCTCTCTTCCAGATGGGCGCGGATCTTGGCTATTTCCTTGAGGGAACACTCCCGCGCCAGCACCACCACCTCACAGCCCAGCTCGGCAGCAAACTCCGCTCCCACGCCGCTGGTAATAGTCATCTGCGTTGAGGCGTGGATGGGCAGGTCGGGAGAAAGATGTCGAACCAGGCGCGCAATGCCGACATCCTGCACGATGACCGCGTCTACCCCTGCTGCCGTCATCGCGCGGATGTACCGTTCCGCCTCCTCCAGCTCTTCAGGAAAGACCAAGGTATTCAAAGTGACGTAGCCCCGCACCCCGCGCTGGTGCAGCCAGGCCATTAGTTCTGGTAGGTCCGCCTCCGTAAAGTTGCGGGCGCGCAGGCGAGCATTGAACCGTTCCAGTCCGAAGTAGATGGCGTCGGCCCCGTTTTCCACCGCTGCCTTGGCACACTCCCAGTCCCCCGCCGGCGCTAGCAGGAGAGGCATCCGAGTTGGCAAAGACTGCTCTCCAAGGCAGCCTGTTGATTCCCCATCTCTGACAACAGCCTTCATGGGAAGAGAACCCGCCAACCCAAGGGATCCTTTCCCATTCAAAAGGATCCCCCAGGGTAACTCCCTCTAGCCTACCCGATCTGCATGTGAGAAGATCAAAGCCTGACCTCCCCATCTCTGAGCAGACTCCCGAGGTTTAGCCAACACGGTATGAGCAAGTCTAGCGACCGCTTGCTGCTGGAGTTTGAGCAGCCTGTTGCCGCTCTCGAGCAGCGCATCCAGGAGATTCGGGCCTTGGCTGAAGAAAACGACATTGATGCTTCTGAGCAGATTCGCCAACTGGAGGCCAAAGCCGAAGAGCTGCGCCGCGAGATTTTCAGGCAGCTCACACCTGTCGAGCGGCTGCAGGTGGCTCGCCATCCCCGTCGCCCTACCACCTTGGACTATGTGCAGACCATCTGCGACGATTGGTTTGAGCTGCACGGGGATCGCCACGGCCAGGACGATCCGGCCATTGTCGGCGGCCTAGCCAAGCTGGAGGATCAGCCGGTGATGATCCTCGGCCACCAAAAGGGCCGCGACACCAAAGACAACATCCACCGCAACTTCGGCATGCCCAACCCTGCCGGCTACCGCAAAGCCCTGCGGCTCATGGAGCATGCCCACCGCTTTGGTCTGCCCCTTTTGACCTTTATCGACACGCCAGGGGCCTACCCAGGAGTTAAGGCCGAGGCTGAGGGCCAGGGGGAGGCCATTGCCACCAACTTGCGGACGCTGTTTCAGCTGGAGATCCCCATTATCTGTACGGTGATTGGCGAAGGGGGATCCGGGGGTGCCTTGGCCATTGGGGTGGGCAACCGCATCTTGATGTTTGAACACGCTGTCTATTCGGTGATCTCGCCGGAGGGCTGTGCAGCCATTCTTTGGAAAGACGCCAAAAAAGCACCCCAGGCGGCAGCAGCCCTGCGCATTACTGCCCAAGATCTGCTGCAACTGGAGGTCATTGACGAGATCCTGCCAGAGCCAGTGGGAGGTGCCCACCGCGCTCCTTTGGAAGCTGCCCAAACCCTCAAAGAGGCTCTCCTAAGACACCTCAAGGAGCTTTCCAGGCTGAGCGGGCGGGAGTTGCGGGAAGAGCGTTACCAAAAGTTTCGCCGTATGGGAGCTTTTCTGGAGCTGGCTCAGGGGAGCTAATTATCTTCAGCGAAGCTAGCTCTGCTACGAAAAATTACAGTTCCTGGCCGGCTCTGAGGTCAAAGATCAAGTCAGTGGTAGATTCAAAGTGCTGCGCGCTATCCCAAGCGCGGCCCAAACAACGCTAACTACAACGAGAAGGGAGGCTATGGCTGTGATGGAAGGCGATCCCCGGCAGGGCGCTAAGCTCCCCCTCTTCGGGGGATCTACCGGAGGGCTGTTGAGCGCAGCCGAGACCGAAGAGAAATACGTCATCACCTGGACTGGCAAGCCAGGGCAGGTGTTTGAGATGCCCACGGGCGGGGCTGCTGAGATGGTGGAGGGTAAGAACTACCTCACCTTCGCCCGCAAGGAGCAGTGCCTGGCTCTTGGGGCCCAGCTGAGATCTGAATACAAGATCAACGACTACCAGATCTTCCGCATTCCGGCAGGGGGACAGCCGGAGCTGGTGCATCCCAAAGATGGCGTCTTCCCTGAAAAAGTTAACGAGGGTCGCCAGCCCGTCGGCAAGGTAGATCACAGCATCGGCAAAAACCGCGAGCCCGTTACCTACAAGTTCACCGACGGCAAGCCCTGGGACTAATTTGGTTGGCAGCCTTGGTCTTGTCCGATCCCCTGCCAGGCTCAGGGGATCCCTTTTGTCTGTCTGCACCTCTTTAAAAAAGCTCCAGCTCACTTGGAGCCGGAGCCGCAAGGTCTGGCATTCCTGGTCTACTTGGCAACTGCCGCGAAGAACTCCTTGGATTTGACCGGGTCGGGCTTTAGGGTTCTCTGGCCGGGCTGCCAGTTGGCTGGGCAAACTTCATCGGGGTGGGATTGGACATACTGGATAGCCTGCAGGGTGCGCAGGGTCTCATCCACGCTGCGGCCAAAGGCCAGGTTGTTGATGGTGGCGTGCTGAAGGATCCCTTCCTTGTCGATGATAAACAGGCCGCGCAGCGCCACCCCTGTTGCCGGATCCAGGACATTGTAGGCGGCGCTGATCTCTTTCTTCAGGTCGGAGACCAGCGGATACCTCAGCTCGCCCACCCCGCCAGCTTTGCGGTCGGTTTGCATCCAGGCCAGGTGAGAGTACTCGCTATCCACCGAGATGCCGAGGATCTCCGTGTCCAACTTGGCAAACTCGTCGTAGCGATCGCTGAAAGCCGTGATCTCGGTCGGGCAGACAAAGGTAAAGTCCAGGGGGTAAAAGAGCAGCACCACATACTTCTTGCCCCTGTAGTCGGAGAGCCTCACCGTCTTGAATTCCATGTCGTAAACGGCCGTGGCCGAAAAATCGGGAGCTAGCTGCCCCACCCGCAGACATCCTTGCTGAGACATGAGGTCGACCCTCCTTCCGGTAAGGTGCAAATGTAAACTAAAATCAACATACCATACTCATAATGAGTTTGTCTTGCGGGTTAGGCAAGCTAAACCGACCCGACAACCTCTTGTCCCTCACCCATTTACAGCATCTGCCAAGGTATCCAAATGGGGGGGCAGCCAAGGATGGGCTTCTACTTCAGGAAGGGAAGAATCCAGCAGCCAGCGGCAGGGGCGGCGCTCTTCCAAGATGGTAGTGGCGCAGCAGTAGCTATAGACTTCTAGGTAGTCGTCGGGCTCTGCCTCGAAAGTGGCATACTGGCCCGGGAAGAGGGTGCGCTCCCAGTGGCCAGGGATCGTCCGGATTACCTGAACCCGGCCAGAGCGGTTGACATAAACGTATCTTTTCATTGCTGTTTTTTAATTCCCTTAAGAAAAACTTATTGCCTTTAGGACAGGCTATCATCCTTGATCCCCAGCCGACAATAGCCAGCGGCTGGGACGGGGATCGCTCTTTGCGCTTGACTTTTGGCGATTTGTTCTCTCAGGTTATTCAAGGTGGGGATAAAGATCTCGAGAAGAAGCCTGCCCTGGTAAACTGGGAGAGAGTTTGAAGA
Source organism: Synechococcus sp. W65.1 (assembly GCF_047461615.1). Classification (NCBI taxonomy): domain Bacteria; kingdom Bacillati; phylum Cyanobacteriota; class Cyanophyceae; order Synechococcales; family Synechococcaceae; genus Synechococcus; species Synechococcus sp. W65.1. The sequence continues at coordinate 22,517 of NZ_JANSHI010000001.1, forward strand.
GATCCTTACTGAAGTTGGCCTTCATCGTTCCGAGAGGGGGGCATACCGTGGACAACAAGTTGGGGCTCGAGATCATCGAAGTGGTGGAACAGGCTGCCATTGCTGCCGCCCGCTGGATGGGCAAGGGGGACAACAAGGCCGCTGACCAAGCAGCCGTAGAAGCCATGCGGGAGAAACTCAACCAGATCCCCATGCGCGGTCGAATCGTCATTGGGGAGGGAACCCGCGACGAGGCCCCCATGCTCTACATCGGGGAGGAAGTGGGGATCTGCACCCGTCCCGACGCCGAGCAGTTCTGTCGCGTGGAAGAGCTAGTGGAGATCGATATTGCTGTGGATCCCTGCGAGGGCACCAACCTGGTAGCCAAAGGCCAGAACGGATCCATGGCGGTGCTGGCCATCTCCGAGAAAGGCGGCCTTCTCAACGCCCCGGACATCTACATGCAAAAACTAGCGGCCCCGCCCCAGGCCAAGGGCAAAGTCCACCTGGACTATCCGCCAGAAAAGAACCTCAAGATCATTGCCGAGAGCCTGGGTCGGGAAGTGGCGGACCTAACGGTAGTGGTCATGGATCGCAAGCGCCACACCGATCTCATCCGCCAAATCCGTGAGGCAGGGGCGCGGGTGAAGCTAATTACCGACGGCGACCTCTCGGCAGCTCTGGCAGTGGCGTTCAGCGGCACAGGTATCCATGCCCTGATGGGGATTGGAGCGGCTCCCGAGGGAGTGATCTCGGCAGCGGCGCTGCGCTGTCTGGGCGCTCACTTCCAAGGGCGGCTCATCTACGATCCCGAAGTGGTGCAGGCGGGCACCTACCTGCCACCGGTAGAAGAGACCCGGCGAGAACTGAAAGAAAAGGGCATTGAGGATCCCGATAAGGTATGGGAGTGTGAGGAGCTAGCCAGCGGCAAAGAGCTGCTCTTTGCGGCCACCGGTATCACCGATGGGGATCTGGTACGGGGAGTGCGCTTCTTCGGGGGTGGAGCGCGTACGGAAACGCTGGTGATTTCTAGCCAATCCCGCACCGTGCGCTTTGTGGACACCATCCACCTGAAGGAGGGCCAGCAGCCCCCCGCCCTGCAACTGCGCTGACGGATCCCCTCCTAGCTCTTCCCAGTGACGAGGGCGGCTTTCCCTGGGGAAGGTCGCCCTTCTGCTTGGGAGAACGTTAAAAAATCTATCAAGGCCGACCCCGAAAAAACGTAATAACTCTTCAGCAAAATCTGGCAAAACCGATCCGATACTGGTCTTAGGGTTTAGGTAGTCTGAGAAAAGTTACCTAAGCTTGCTGCAGCCAAGACAGGTAAGACGCTTTGCTTAGGCTCTGGCCTATTCTTGTTTCGGGCAAGGTTTGCCTTTGTTTAGAGATTTAACAATCAGTGGTCTATAGACGACGGAGAGGCATGTTTATCGCGGTTGTCGGTCTTAGCCATCGCACAGCTCCTGTGGAGATCCGGGAGCGCCTCAGCATTGGGGAGGCGGAGGTGGGAGAGAGGATCCAGCAGCTCCGTGCCCACCCCCACATTGAGGAAGCAGCAATCCTCAGCACCTGTAACCGGCTGGAGGTCTACATCGTTACGCCAGAAACCGAAAGCGGGGTGCGGCAGACGATGCAGTTTTTGGCGGAGGCAAAGGGGATCCCCCTGCCCCAACTGCGTCCCCACCTGTTTACCCTGCTCTACCAAGATGCGGTAACCCACTTGATGCGGGTGGCGGCCGGACTGGAGAGCTTGGTGCTGGGAGAAGGGCAGATCTTGGCGCAAGTGAAAAAGGCTCAACAACTGGGCCAGGCATGCAACGGCACGGATCGCATCCTCAACCGCCTCTTCAAGGCAGCCATCACTGCCGGCAAGCGCGTCCGCGCGGAGACGGGGATCGGCACCGGCGCCATGTCCATTAGCTCGGCAGCCGTGGAGCTGGCCCTGCAAGAGCAGGGATCGCTTTCCCAGGGCAAGGTTACCGTCGTGGGAGCGGGGAGGATGGCCCGCCTCTTGCTGCAGCATCTTCTGGCCAAGGGAGCGGTGGATATTACCCTAGTCAACCGCTCCTTAGAGCGGGCAGAAGCGCTAGCCCAGCAATTTGAGCAACCAATCCAAGTCCTGCCTTGGGAGTCGTTGCTCAACAGCGTGGCGGAGTCCAATCTGGTCTTCACCAGCACCAGCGCCACCCAGCCCATCCTTACCTACGCCCAACTAGTGGAAGTGCTGCAGCCGGATCAGCCGCTGCTGTTGGTGGATATCTCCGTGCCCCGCAACATCGAGCCCGAGGTAGAAAAGCTTAGAGGGGTGCGGCTGTTCAACGTAGATCACCTCTCTCGCGTCGTGGAAGAAAACCGCGCCCAACGGCAAAAGCTGGCCCTGGCTGCCGAGGCCTTGATCGAAGAAGAGGTGGAGCAGTTCATGGAGTGGTGGCGTTCTCTGGAAACAGTGCCCACCATTTCCAGCCTGCGCCACAAGGTGGAGTCTATCCGCGAGCAGGAGATGGAGAAAGCTCTCTCCCGGCTGGGCAAGGACTTTGCCGAGAAGCACCTGGAGGTCATCGACGCCCTCACCCGTGGCATCGTCAACAAAATCCTGCATGACCCTATGGTGCAACTGCGGGCCAAACGGGACATCGAGGCCCGACGGAAGGCGATGCAAATTCTGCAGGAACTCTTTAACCTCGATCCCATGCCCTTTCAGGCCCAGCAGGAGCGCTAGGTTTTAAAGAATTGCAACAGTCCCCTCATCTTCAGGCCACAGCGGACCTTAGGATACACAAGTAGGCTACGGGATTTGGGGCTATGTTCGGGCAATACGAAGTGTTCGTGCAGTTGGCGCTGCTTGCCTTGATTGTCTTGGCAGGGCCGGCGGTCATTTTGGTGCTTTACCTGCGCGGGGCTGATATGTGAGGCAAGGGTTGCCCGGTAGCGCTGGCAGGGCAACTCTCTCTGCGATGTAACACTTCTTTGCGCTAGAGTTGTAGAGGCACCCCCAGGAAAGGCTGGGGGTAAGTTTTTCTACGGATTGAGGGCTATGCCGATCCCTATCCGCAACATTGCCATCATTGCCCACGTTGACCACGGCAAAACCACCCTCGTGGATGCCCTGTTGCGCCAGGCAGGAGCCTTGCGGGCGGAAGGAGACATTCCCGCCTGCGTGCTGGATTGCAACGCCCTAGAGCGGGAGCGGGGCATCACCATCCTGGCAAAGAACACCGCCGTTCGCTATGGCGAAACCCTGATCAACATCGTCGATACTCCCGGCCACGCCGACTTTGGCGGGGAGGTGGAGCGGGTGCTGGGCATGGTGGAAGGCTGTCTGCTGATTGTGGATGCCAACGAGGGCCCGATGCCTCAGACCCGCTTTGTGTTGCGTAAGGCCTTGGAGAAGGGCTTGCGCCCAATCGTGGTGGTCAACAAAATTGATCGGCCTCAGGCCGAGCCCTACAAGGTCATCGACAAAGTGTTGGATCTGTTTCTGGAGCTAGGCGCTGACGAAGACCAGTGCGACTTCCCCTACCTATTTGCCTCGGGACTACGGGGTTTTGCCCTGGAAGAAGCTGACCTCAAAGCTTTCCTTGCAGGCAACTACAGCGGCCCTCTCGACATGAGGCCTCTCTTTGAGGCCATCCTCAAATACGTGCCGCCGCCAGTGGGGGATCCCGCCAAGCCCCTGCAACTGCAAGTCACGACGCTAGAGCACTCGGAATACCTGGGCCGGATTGTGATTGGCAAGATCCACAACGGCACCATTCGGGTTGGGGATCAGTTGGCGGTGGTCAAAGAAGACGGGTCGATTGCCAAGGGCAAGGTAACCAAGCTGTTTGGCTTCCGGGGGTTGGAGCGCATTGAGCTAACAGAAGCCACTGCCGGCAATATTGTGGCGGTGGCGGGGTTTGCCGAGGCCCACATTGGCCACACCCTCACCTCTCCCGAAAACCCCCAGGCCCTGCCGCTGATCAAGGTGGACGAGCCAACGCTGCAGGTGAGGATCTGCGTCAACGACTCTCCCTTTGCCGGCCAGGAGGGCACCTTTGTTACTTCGCGGCAATTGCGGGAGCGCCTGATGCGGGAGCTGGAAACCAACGTGGCGCTACGGGTGGAGGAGACCGAGTCCCCAGATTGCTTTTTGGTGTCGGGGCGAGGCGAACTGCACCTGGGCATTTTGCTGGAAACCATGCGGCGGGAGGGCTACGAGTTCCAGGTTGGCCAGCCGAAGGTGATCTTCCGCGAAGTCAACGGCCAGCCCTACGAGCCCTATGAGCTTTTGGTGTTGGATGTGCCGGAAGCGGCAGTGGGCGCCTGCATCGAACGGCTGGGAGAGCGGCGAGGAGAGATGCAGAACATGAGAGTGGGCGCGGACGGTCGGGCCCAGTTGGAGTTCGTCATCCCGGCGAGGGGGCTCATTGGCTTTCGCAGCGAGTTTGTCCGCATCACCCGCGGCGAAGGGATCATGAGCCATAGCTTTTTGGAGTACCGTCCTCTCACCTCAGGGCTAGAGACTCGCCGCAACGGCGTGCTCATTGCCTTTGAAGAGGGAGTGGCCACCACCTATGCCCTGAAGAATGCGGAGGACCGCGGCGTGTTCTTCATTAAGCCGGGCACCCGCGTTTACAAGGGCATGATTGTGGGTGAGCACAACCGACCCCAGGATCTGGAGCTAAACGTCTGCAAGACCAAACACCTAACCAACCATCGCGCCTCAACGGGAGAAGAGCTAGTGCAGCTACAGGCGCCGGTGGAGATGACTCTGGAGCGAGCCCTGGAATACATTGGTGAGGACGAGCTGGTGGAGGTCACCCCTCAGTCGGTGCGACTGCGCAAGGCCCAGTTGGCGCCCTCTCGCCGCTAGAGGTAAAAGCGTAAGTTGGGGAAATAGAAAGCGCCCCAAAGGCCGAGGAGGACAAACCCCAGGCCAAGGAGCAGCAGCCACAGGCGGGGACGGCTGTGGAGACGAGCTGCTTCTGTTTGGACATAGGCCAAATCCACCCAGGCAGTGTTGCCGCGGCGGAACCAGCCCACCACCTTGACCTGCCGGCCCATGAGGGCGCGGAGGGGCTTTAGGCCGGAAAAGACATTGCCCAGCGGTCCCAGGGGAGAGGTGAAGCGCAGGGGGATCAGGCCGGTGGCATCCTGGAGCTTGAGCTCTGCTCCCAGTTGATAGCCAGTTGGTCCCAATCCCAGCAGCTCGCCTTCCAGCTCCACCGGCTGACTGCGGCAGGGATCCGCGTCCGGATCGGCCAGCAAGCCGAGCACCGCAGTGGGCTGGGGCAACAGAGGTCCTCGGTACATGAGCCCTGCCTTGGCCCACAGGCCCATCCCATAGCCCACCACCGCAGCCGCGGCAATGATCTTGGGATCAAGGCGATCTTGCAGCCCTAAGTAGAGGATTAGCCCCACCAGCCAGCCTATAACCATGCCGACCACCTCGGCAGCGTAGATGGCCAGGTCCACCCAGAAGCGAGCCTTTTGAGGAGCCCCTCCCTCCTTTGTCCTGACTAGGCTCAGCTCCGGCAAAAGGCGCAGCCGCTGCGCGTATTTCCCCAAAACCTGAAAGCGCTGTCCCAGCAGGGGATGGCTGGAATTCAGCTGCATCCAGCGGGCCCAGGGGTTGAGCTGCTCCCAGCGGAAGACCTGGCCGGCTTGGGCGGGATCCCGCAAGCGGACAGCGGCAGTGGCGGCAGCGGTAGTTTTGAAGTCCAGGAAGCTGAAGAGGCGGGTGCAGTGCAACAGCGAGGAGGGGCGGCGGTCGTTTTTGTGAACCTCCTGCAGGCCGGCAGCCGACTTGAGCAGGGCGGCCATTAGCCCGTTGGGGTTGCCCGTGGCCTCGACCGCGAAGTGATCGGCGTGGTAGGTGCCCAGGCGGGAGAGGAAAAACAGGGGGTAGGAAAGCACCGTGTAGATCAGGTAGAGCAGGGGAGCCGCGTGTCCAATGAGATCCCGCCGTTGGCTCCCCAGGTGGCTTACTTGCTCCAGGGCTAGGTAAACCAACTGCAGGGGGGATCCTAGCAGGGTCATGAGCAGGATGTCGCCGTTAACGATCCGCCCCAGGGCCTGGGCGTAGACGGCGGCAATCTCATCAGGAGCAAGCCGCTGCAAGAGGGCCTGGGTGACCACGATGCGGCCGCCATCGGGAAAAGTGCCGTAGACAAAGGCCAGCGGTCCCCCTTCTGGAATCACCCCCAGGCGCGGCAGTTTGAGGTGCTTCTGGGCGCAGAGGCGCTGCAGCAGGCGAGCTGCCTCGGGGCTATGGCGCTCGAGTTCTCCCAGGCTGGCCCAGCGCAACTTGTGCAGCCGCTGGTGCAGGTGATCCAGGAGCCAGGGGGCAAAAAAGAGCAGGCCTACGCCAAAGTTAACCGCCAGGCTGCCAGCCACCAGCCAGCGTAAGCCGTTGCGCAGCCAGGGCAGCAACCCCTGCAAAAACCAAAGCTGCCGTGGAAAACTCAGCCGCCCAAAATCCAGGTGGCTGCCCACCAGCCCAAAACTCAGCCACCAGAGGAAGAGGAGGCCCACAGCCAGGGATCCCCACTTGGCCCATCCTAGAGAACCGGCCTCCGCCGGCAAGGGGATCCTTAAGCCTACTTGACTGGCCCGTTGGCGGCTGGAGGAGGGGGAAGCAGCGGGTTTTTCCGCCGTTTGGGGCAGACGGGACAGGATTTTTTGGGCCCAGTCTCGCGCCTGAGGATCCGGATGCTGCAGCAGTTTTAGACAAAGCGCCCGCGCCTTCTCTGCTTGGCCTAGCTGATGGTAGGCCCGCACCAAATTCATCTGGGCTTCCAGGACTTGCCTACTTGCTGGGATCCCCCCTCCCTGGCCCCCGTGATGAACCTGGGCCAAATAGTCCTCAAGAAGTTGGATAGCTTCTTGAAAGCGGCCCTGCCGTAGGGCCTCCTTGCCCGCCTCCGCGGGAGTCATCAGCCTGCTCCGAGATCTGCCTGCTCCTCTAGCTTAGGCTCTGGGGATCCCCCCGAAAGGGGGTAGCGGAGCAAGCGCCGCCGCAGACAGTCCAGCGCCGCTTGGGCGCTCCACCAGCGCACGCCCTCTCGGCCGCGCAGGCTACCCAAGCGGTACTCCAGCACTTCCACTTCCCCCTCCGGGTCGGCTAAGCCCAGATAGACCAAGCCAACCGGCTTGGCAGCAGTGCCCCCCTCCGGGCCGGCAATGCCAGTAATGCTCAGGGCCCAGTCGGAGCCAAAAACCTGCTTGGCCCCCAGGGCCATCTGGGCAGCTACCGGCTCACTAACTGCTCCATGCTGCTGCAGCGTCTTGGGATCTACCCGCAAAAGCTGCTCCTTGAAGCGGTTGTCGTAGGCAACGATGCCGCCCAGGAAATAGCGCGAGCTGCCCGGGATCCCGGTTACCAACTGCCCCAGTAGCCCGCCGGTGCAGGATTCGGCTACCGCCAGGGTCTGCCGCCGCTGCAGGAGCAGCTCCCCCACCACGCTGGCCAAGGTGGCCTCATCGCTGCCAAAGTAGTCTTCTCCAGAAATCTGCAAAATCTGCTCCACCACTGGAGCAATCAGGGCCTCCGCCGCCTCGCGCGTGGGAGCGCGTCCAGTAACTCGCAGGCGCACCTCCCCTTGGCTGGCGTAGGGAGCGACCGTGGGATTTTCCCCGGCCAGCCAGGGGGCCACCCGCTCGGCCAAGGTCGATTCGGGGATGCCCCAGTAGCGCAGCACGCGGCTGTAGAAGACCTCCTTGCCCCAGCCGAGGGAGCGCAAATAGGGTACAGCCGTCTCCTGCCACATGCGCTGCATCTCCTGCGGCACGCCGGGAAAGGTGAGAACATGCAGGTTGGGGCGGGGCTGCCAAATGAGGCCACAGGCGCTGCCGAGGGGGTTGGGCAGGATGGCGGCTCCCCGGGGCAGAAAGGCCTGCTTGCGGTTGCTAGGCGAGGGCACAAGGCCGCGCTGGCCGTATTTTCGCAGAATCTCCTCCCAGAGCTGGGGGTGCTCCACCATCTCCACTCCAAAAAAGGAAGCCAGCGCCGCATGGGTCAGATCATCCGGGGTTGGCCCCAGGCCTCCTGTGATTAACAGCAGGCTGGAGCGCTGGCAGGCCACCTCCAGGGCCTGGTGGATGCGGGTTTCGTTATCCCCCACCACCGTTTGGTAGTAGTGCGGGATCCCGAGCTTGGCCAGCTCGGCTGCCAGATATTGGGCGTTGGTGTTGGCAATCTCTCCCAAAAGCAACTCGGTGCCAACACAGAGGATTTCGGCCCCTTGGGGGGTGAGGGTTTGGGGTGAACTCATGTTCTGTTTAACCAAGGGCTTCAGCCCGCTGACGCAAACAGCTCAGCCGCAAGTATAGAAGTCTTGGCCTCCCTTGGACTCAGGGATCCGGTAAATTGATCCCCCAGCAGAAGGGAGAGGGGGCGCAGCTGCCTGGGCGAGCGCTTCCAGGTCAGAGCCGCTGAGACGGTGGAGAATCCACTCAGGGTGCTGTTTGGCGCCCAAGCGCCGATAGAACTCCATTGCCGGCTGGTTCCAGTCCAAAACCATCCCATCCACTCCAGCCGCCCGTATCCTTTGGCCACCGCCTCCTGAGCCACCCGTGCCAAGAGCGCCTTGCCAATGCCCCTGCCGCGGAATTCGGGCAGCACAAACAGATCTTCCAGGTAGAGTCCGGGCCGGGTGAGGAAGGTGGAAAAATGACGAAAGTAAAGAGCAAACCCCACCGCTTGCCCCTCCACTTCTGCCAACAACGCCGAGGCAAAGGCTTCGGGGCCAAACAAATGGTGCCGCAATAGATCAGCGGATCCCGTTACCAAGTGGCTCAGCTTCTCGTACTCGGCTAGGGCGCAGATGAGGTTAAACAAAGCGGGCGCATCTTCAGGCCTGGCAGGGCGGATTTCCATACCTTCTAGCCTCACAACTTGAGATACCGGCACGAGAACAGACTACAGCTAGAACTGACCTGGGTCAGCCAGTTGGCCGAGGGCTAGCCGAGAAGAGCTGGAAAAACCGATTAGAGTGAAGAAGATGAAGCAACCTCCTCAGCTCCCATGACGACCTCCACCCTTGATGCTGCTGCTATCCTTGAAGCCTTGCGCCCGGTTCAAGATCCGGAGCTACGCCGCAGCCTGGTGGAACTGAACATGATCCGGGATATCCGCGTCGAGCCGGAGCGGGTGGCCTTTACTCTGGTGCTGACAACGCCAGCCTGCCCCTTGCGGGAGTTCCTCGTCGAGGAGTGCAAGGCTGCTATCCGCCGCCTGGCTCCCGTTGAAACCATCGAGGTTACCGTTACGGCAGAAACCCCCCGCTCGCCCTCTCTGCCCAATCGGCAGCCCATCCCAGGCGTGCGCAACATCATCGCCATCTCCAGCGGCAAGGGAGGGGTGGGCAAAACCTCGGTAGCGGTCAATGTAGCTGTCGCCCTTGCCCAGAGCGGAGCGCAGGTGGGGCTGCTGGATGCGGATATCTACGGCCCCAATGTGCCGCTGATGCTGGGGCTGCAGGATCGGTCTCTGGTGGTGCGCAAACGGGAAGACGGCAGCGAAGAGATCCTTCCCCTAGAAAATTACGGCGTCAAGATGGTGTCGATGGGCCTCCTGGTGGGACGGGATCAGCCAGTAATCTGGCGGGGGCCAATGCTCAACGGCATCATCCGGCAGTTTCTCTACCAGGTGCAGTGGGGCGAGTTGGACTATCTCCTCGTGGACATGCCCCCCGGCACTGGCGATGCCCAGTTGACTTTGGCCCAAGCGGTGCCGCTAGCGGGCGCTGTCATCGTCACCACCCCCCAGTCGGTTGCCCTCCTCGACAGCCGCAAGGGCTTGAACATGTTCCGGCAGCTGGGGGTGCCCATCCTCGGCATTGTGGAGAACATGAGCTACTTCATTCCCCCCGACCTGCCGGATCGCCGGTACGATATCTTTGGCTCGGCAGGGGGAGAGACCACCGCCCGCGAGCTGGGGGTTCCGCTGCTGGGACGGATCCCGTTGGAGATTGCTCTGCGCCAGGGGGGAGATGCGGGCAAGCCTATTGTTGTTGGCCAGCCCGAGTCTGCCTCAGCCCAGGCGCTCCAGCAGATTGCCAAAGCCTTGGCGGGCCGAGTTTCCATGGTAGCTCTCGGGGCCGGCTAGAAGCGCTCGACTTCCACCAGCGACACCCCAAAGCGGCGCCCTGCCAACAGGATCCCTTCCTGGGCCTTGCCGCGCACGGTTACCGTGCTGTTCATAGCTGGCAGCCCCTTGTCCGTGAGGACCCAGAGGGAGCCGCTGTGGTCTTGGATCTCGTACACACCCTGGCCGAACACCCCTATCTGGTTGACCACCCGGCCACGGACGTAGACATTGGCGTAGCGGGAGGGATCCTGCTCAATCTGGGCAATGGGGGTTATGCCAAGGCCAAGCCGTGCCAACTGGCTACACCCACCTAGGGCTAGGCTGAGGCAGAGCAAGAGAACTAAGGAGCCGCGCATGGATTTTTCCCCACAAGTGCTGCTCCCACCATAGCAAGCCTTTAGCTAGAACTTCTCCCCGATGCCAAAGTGCAGTTGAGCCCGGCCGGCCTCTCCTTGCCCAACAGCGTAGTCGATCCGCAGCGGCCCCAGGGGAGATTGGATGCGGATACCAGCCCCCAGCCCTAGGCCACTGCCGGGCTTGTTGCGCACCGCCGCCGGATTGCCGATGACCGCCGCGCCGCTGCCCAGATCGGTGCCGTAGTCGGCAAAAACCACTACCCCCACCGGGTCGAAAAGGGGAAAGCGCAATTCCGCCGTCGCAGTGGCAAAGCTGCGGCCGGAGCCGATGCCGCCCTCAAAAAATCCCCGCACCGAGTTGCCTCCGCCAATAGGGAAAGCGTCGTAGGGAGCCAAGTCGCCAAGGGTAGTACCCGCCCGCACGTCAAAAGCCAGCACTTGGGGCCGCTCGCTGCGCGTTTCAAAGAGCTTGACGGGAATGAACTGACTGTAGCTGGCCTCGAGGCGGTTGGCGTTCAGGCCGTTCTGGAACAGACGTACCGACTGCTCGGTGAAGAGGCGAAAGACGGATCCCTGGCTGGGGGTGTTGAGGTTGTCGCGAGTGTCGTGGATGAGGCCCAACCGCAGGCTGGTATAGCTGTCTTGGCCGCTTGCGCTGAAGGTAATCGGGTTGCCCAGCACATCAAAGCGCTCCTGCTCGCCTTTGCTGTTTCGGGCTTCCACAAATTGGACGCGGGCACCCAAGCTGGCCCGCCAATTCCCTCCAAGGGGGCGCGAGAAGGTGATGCTGCCGCCCAGCCGGTTGATGCGCACAGGATCCCCGTTGGGCAGAGTCAATCCCTCGTTGAAAACAAAGCTGGAGCTCTGCTGGTTGGAGATGTTGACACTGTAGGAGGTGGGGATCTCCAGGGTGGCAATGCGCGGGTCGGTGAAGTTGAGGTCGAACAGAGTTTCGTTGGTGCCCACCTGCACATTGAAGCTGGCCTTTTGGTTGTTGCCGCCCAAGTTTTCTTCCGAGACACTAAGACCGGCAAAGACCCCTGTGGCCGAGCTGACGCCAAGGGTCCCGCTCAAAGTGCCGGTGCGCCGCTCTTCAACATTCACCACCACCACGACTTTGTTGGGATCCCGCCCAGGGTTGAGGCCCACATTCACGTCCTGAAAGAGGTTAAGGTTGAAAACCGCCTGCAGATCTTCCTGGATCTGGTTGCGGTTAAACACATCCCCCGGCTTGGTCTTGAGCTCGCGGGTGATGATGAAGTCGCGGGTTTTGGTGTTGCCCTGCACGCGAATGTCCTCGATCTCCCCTTCAGCAATTTCCAGGGTGAGGGTGCCGTCTTCGGAAGTGCGTACATCAATAACTTTGGCTAGCACGTAGCCTTTGTCGGCGTACCATTGCTCGATCTCCTCCACTGCCGCCTGCAGTTTGCCAAAGTTGAGCACCCGTCCTTCTTGCTCAGCAAAAGCCTTCCGGAGCACCTCCAGATCCAACACTTTTGTCCCTTCTGTGCGCACGGCTTTGAGGACGGGGTTGGGCTTGACCTCAAAGGTAACCCGCACTCCCAAGGGGGTATCGGAGGGCACAGCCCGCACATCGGCAAAGAAACCGGTGGCAAACACGGCGTTGATGTCTTCCCGCAACTGGGATCGAGTGGAGACCTCGCCGGCGCGGGTGCGAATGACTTTGTAAACCTGCTCGATCAACTCTGGGTCATCGGTTCCTTCAACCACCACCTCTGCCACTAAAACTTCTGGCTCGCTGGCAGCGGGGGTAGGGGTGGGGGAGGGTGGGGCGGGCGTGGTGCCACCGGTGTGCAGATCCAGGGTGCCCGGCTGGGGTTGCGCCCAAGCTGCAGTTCCCGCCAGCAGGCTCATCCCCCAAGTGAGCGCGGCAGTAAGCTGGAGCCCGAGTTGCCTGGAACGGTTCCTCATCCCTCACACCCCAAGGAGAAAAAGATTCCGCTCCGCCGTGAACAATTGGCCTGAATTATATCAACTCCCTCCCTAGCGGATCCGAGCCTTGCCGCAGGCCGGATTGCAGACCTTGGTCAGCTTTTTCCTCAGGGCAGGCGCAGGGATCCCTGGCAGCGCTGGCCACAGCTCTGGGACTCGACCTGCTCGGCGGACAGGTTGGCTTGGGAGTTGAGAATTAGAATTGTGATGGCAGCAGGGGGCGTTAAGGGGCTGCTGTGCCAACCCCACCTGCTAGCGAAGTGCTGCGTTGGGGGATTGGGCACGACGAAGACGAGGTTTTGCAGGACATTGCTTTGGAGAGCGGTGGCGCTGTTCTGTTTGCTGTCGAGGAGCACCGTCTGCTGGGCAGAGAAGGTCTGGGCCAGGGCGGTTGGAGCTAGACCTAGGCAGAACAGAGCTGCTACCGCAGGGAAGAGCTTGGCCAGCATCCTCAACGTTCTCCCCATAGCAGTGGGATGCTAGCACCTTAGCTTGTCCCGCCGAAAAGGCTCTCCTCCCTTGCCGCAAAAAAGGCTGCGCCTCAGGGCAAACTTATCCGCCCTAAAAGGCGGACTTTTCATCCTGCTTGCGCCAGCGGGACAGAGTCTTTACCTGAGCAAACACCGCCTCGGACCCAGGGGAGAAGCAAAGGAGTCTGCTCGTTGCTCTCAAGAAGCGGGCGATGAGACTCGAACTCACGACATCCAGCTTGGGAAGCTGGCGTTCTACCGCTGAACTACGCCCGCAGTTAACACTAGACACTATACTAGCACTTTCTGGACGGGATCCCTGGTACAACAGAAGCAGCGTTCTGCCTTTGGCCGATGCCCTCTATCCTTCTGCTCTCCGGTAGCCCTGTTCCTCGAGAGTCTGCTGGCCCACCGCCGCGGTCGGAAGCAATTTTGCACTACGTTGCCGGGATCCTATCCCAGTTGGGGCTAAGCAGCGAGTTTGCTTCGGTGCGGGATTTGCCGGCGGAGGACCTGGTGCGGGTTAACTTTGAGAGCCCTCACCTAAAGCAGATCCAAGAGAAGGTGGCCCAAGCCGCTGGGATCGTCCTCTCGGCTCCTGTGTACAAGGCTTCCTATCCCGGCGTGTTCAAGGCGCTGCTGGACTTACTGGATCAGGATGCCTTTGTTGGCAAAGTGATTCTCCCCATCGCCACTGGCGGAACGCTGGCCCACCTACTGGCCATCGACTTTGCCATGAAGCCAGTGCTGGCTGTGATGGGCGCAACCCACATTTTGAAAGGGATCTACATCCTCAGCTCGCAGATTCAGTTTGAGGCAGACGGCACCCTGCGGCTGGAAGATGAGATTGCCGAACGCCTGCAGGCGGGGATCCAGGCCCTTGCCCAGGCAGTGCAGTAAAGGCCAGTCCCGACCCTCCTAGGAATCGCGCAGCAGCACCGGTTTGCTCACAGCAGTACTTTGTCCCAGCCGGTCGAAGACCCGCAAACTGAGCAGGTACGAGCCGGGCGCTAGATTCGAAGGCGGGCGGAGCCGGAAGCGAGTGGTGCAGGATACCTCGCCAGCAACACAGTTTACCTGGGCTGCCGAGAGGGTTTGCACCTCGATCCCGGACCACGAGAGCTGAAACGCCAGCTCTGCCGGGAGCCGCCCTGGCACTGACACCGCAACCCCCACCTCCAAAAATCCGCTTCGACTGATTACAGAAGGAATGTCGCTGCTAAGGATTAGCGGTGGCAGGGGGGTGCTAGGAGCCAGAGCTGCGCTGCTGCAACCCCCTACGGCTACTCCCAGCAGGGCCAACGTCAGTTGCCAAAGTTTGGATCCCACTGGACTTTCCCCTGAAAATCCCTCTCCCAGTATAGGCGGCAAGCTGGACATCTCTAGCGCCAGTTCTCGAGAACTCAAAAGTTTTTACGCTATATGTGGTGGTTACACTGGATCTTCCCCCACAGCATCTGCTACAGTAGGGCCCATAACCTCTCGAGCAGCCCGGCTATGGAAGGGGAGCTAGAAACCTTGCGGGCGCGCGTGCGTGACTTGGAGCGGGCCGTGGCCGAGTCAGAGGCGCTGTCGCTGCAGCAGATTGGGTGCATCCAGCGCCTGGAACGGCAGCTGCAGGAGCAAGAGCGAGCGTTGCAAGTGTGTCAGGAAGAGAAGGCTCGGCTGGAACAACGTCCTACCCTGGAAGCTTTTCAGCAACAGCAGCAGCACATTGAGGAGCTCCAAAATCTCCTCTGGGAGATGGAGCGTCGCCCCACCCTAGAGCACTACCAGCTCCTGCAGCAGCAGTTGCAAACCAGCCAAGCGGAAATCGAAACCCTCAAGGCAGAATTGCAGCGGCGCATCGAGCCAGCTCGGTTCTATCAACTGCAGCAGGAGCTCTGGGAGCTAAAACAGCAAGCCAACCAGCTGGGAGAATACGCCGCCAAGTTGCCTCAGGTGCAGCTTTTGCAAGCCCAATTCCAGCTCCGCATCCAGGAGCTGGAGAAAGAAAAGGGGCAGTTACAGGCGCAGGTGCAGGAGTTGGAAACCCGGCGGGCGGAGCTGGAAGCTGCCCACCGCCAGGCCGAGGCAGAATGGCAAAGCCTGAAGACGCAGCTAGAGAGCGAAAAAGCCCACCTCGAGGCTGAGCTGAACAAGGCCTGGCAACAGCTTCGCCAGTTGGAGCATCTGCGCCAACAGGCCTCCTTTGCCAAGGCGGAGCGGGCTAGCTTGCTGGAAGAACTGCAGCAGAGCCGGCAGCAACAGGCAGAGCAGGCTCAGCAAATTGCCCAACTGGAGGCCCAGCTACAGGCTCTGCGCTCTGAACAGCCGCCAGCTGAACCCGGCAGCGGTAGAGATCTTGCCCTGGAGGAGCAGGTGCAGGCTCTCTCCCGTGAGGTGGACACCCTGCGGGCTGAGCGGGATCACCTCCTCCAAGAGCTGGCCCAGCGACCGGCGAAAGAAGAGCTGGAAGAAGCCCAGCGGGCGCGGGAGGTGGCGGAGGCCCGCTATCTACTCGGCCAAAAGGAGATTGAGAAGCTGCAGCAGCAGGTGGCGGCCCTACAAGCTCAGTGTGCGCAAATTCAAGCCTACGCGCAGGCGCAAGAAAAGGAGGTGGCTCTGTTGCAGCAGCGCAACCGGGAGCTGGAGGAGCAACTGGCTGCCCTGCGCCAGTCGGCTCCAAGCCGGGCAGGGGTCGAGCTCAGGTCGAGCCATCCAACTGGGGCTGCGCATTGCTGGCGCCATCAGGAACGGCTGCAAGCCCTCCCTGCCCAGCCCGCTCTCTCTCCAAAAGTGGCCGCCGTCTCCACCAGCGGTGAGTCCCCCAGGGAGAGAACGCCCGTCGGCGGGATCCCACCCCTTACCCTCAAGGAAGGGGAGGATCGGACAGAGAGACTGCTGAAGCGCTCTCTCTTGGCCACTGGCCGCGGCAGCGGAGAAGGTGGTGAGCGCAGCCGCATCGAGTTGCCAACTTTTGTGCAGCGACGGCTCTACTGAGCGCTCCAGCCTCGCGGATCCAGCGGCTCCCCAGCTTGAAAACGAGGCCAGGCCCAGCGCAGCAGGGATCCCAGTTGGGCATGAAACCGCTCCGGCGCAAACTGCAGAGCATGGGCGCGAATCTGCTGCGGATCCCATTCCCGGCGATCCGCTTGGCGCAGCCCTTCCACCAGGGCTTCCACACTGGCTTCAGGGATGAGGATCCCAGTCTGGCCGTGGCGGACGGTCTCGCGAGTGCCCCCTCGGTTGAGGGCAACGACAGGTCGACCACACGCTTGGGCCTCTACTACCACCAGGCCAAAATCTTCCTCCCAGGGAACTAGCAGCAGCCGGCAATGGGCCAGCAGTTCCTGGAGACGCTCTAGAGGCTGGTGGGGCAAAAACTCCACCTGTGGCCCCGCCAGTTGCTTTAGCCGTGGCAGCTCCGGCCCTTCCCCCACCACCACCAGACGGCGGCCCAGTTGCTTGCAGGCAGCAATGGCCAAATCCACCCGCTTGTAGGGCACCAGCCGGCCCACCACCAGGTCGTAATCGGCTGTGGGAGCGGCCACCGGCTCAAATCCCTGGAGCGGCACCGGCGGATAGATAACCACGGCCTCGCGGCGGTAGAGCTTGGCAATGCGCCTGCGGATGTGCTGCGAGTTGGCAATCAAGAGATCTGGCCGCTGGGCTGCCACAAAGTCCCACTGGCGCAGGCGGTGCATCAGCCACCGGCTGAGGGCGGCAAGGGGGCGGATCCCTGTCAACCCTTCTCGCTCAAGATAGAGCTCCCGGTTTTCCCAGAGGTAGCGGGGCGGGCTGTGGATGTAGCTTAGGTGCAGGGTGGAAGGCCCTGTCAGGATCCCTTTGGCGAAAGCATGGCTGCTGGAGATGACGCAGTCATAGGCGGAGAAATCGAAGCTCTCATAGGCCAGGGGCATCCAGGGCAGGAGGTACTTAAGGCGCCCATGGTAGTTGCGGCGCAACACCCCTAGCCCCTTGGCCCAGCTTTGCAAAAACGAGGTGTAGATTGGCCGCTCCCGCCAGCTCGGCGGCAGCGTGTGCGCCGAGAAGAGGCTGACGTAGAGAGGGGCTTGCGGGGCAAAGGCCAATAGCTCCTGCAAAACCTTTTCCGAGCCCCCTGGCCAGATGAGGTACTCATGCACCAACGCTAGGCGCTGTGGCCAAGCGGGATCCCCAGCAGGCATGGTTAGGAGGCGGCGGGAGGCCTTTTGCCAATGGGCCCGCTGACCTGTCTGGCTTTTTCGTCCAGCCGCTCGCTAATGTAGGCGTAGATCTCCCGGAAGCGCGGCACTGCCCGCATCTCTAGGCGGCTGCCATCTTTAAGGGTGAGCACCATATCGCCCCATGTGCCCAGGCCCCGTGGCACCGTTACCACCTTGGCAATTTCTTTGTAAATGACATCAGAGCGCTCCTTGCCCCCCCAGCCGCCAATGACGGTAATGCGGCGATTGGTAATCCGGTAGTGAACCCACAGCCTGCGCACTAGCGCCCCCACAAATAGAGGCAAGCCAACAACGGTAAGGCCGATAAAGGAGTTCAGCACTAGATCGCCTATATGAGGCCCGCCTTCGAAGAAAACCTCCTCTTTGATAGCCATGCCTAGCCTAGTTGAGTGTTAACAGGGACGACTCTAACAATCTTAAACAGCTTCTCAGCTTTTCCCAACTGCCCGGAAAGTTAGCGGGAGAGGCGGGATCGGGTTTGCCGTTGAAGGGCTTGCCCTGAGCAGTAGGTGGCCCAGAGCAGGTGAACAAACAGGGTTACCACGACCAGCGCCACGGCGGCTGCCCCAATATTGCCCAGCCAATTCCACCCCTCCAATCCCGTCAGAGCCACCAAGGCCCAAGAAGCAGGGTGCAGCATTCCCCCCAAGAGGAGAATTTGGGAAAGCAGTCGCCCAGCCGTAAAGCGGGATCCCAGCGCCACCAGGGCCAGTCCGCCGCCAATGTTGACTAGCCCCATGTTGCCCAAAAAGGCGTAGCAAATGTGCCAGGCGTACTTTTGTTTGGGCACCTCCTGCCAGGAGAGGGGCCGGGCAGGGATCCCTGACGCCTCCGGCGGAGCCAGCGGCAACGGCTGCACTTGGCTGAGGATGAGGCCCAGGACGATGGCT
This sequence comes from Synechococcus sp. W65.1, assembly GCF_047461615.1. NCBI lineage: Bacteria > Bacillati > Cyanobacteriota > Cyanophyceae > Synechococcales > Synechococcaceae > Synechococcus > Synechococcus sp. W65.1. Next base: position 40,442 of record NZ_JANSHI010000001.1, read on the forward strand.
GCCAGCAGCATCACCACTCCTGCCTTTACATTGAGCTTGCCAGGGATGGCTAACATTGCAGGTTCTCTGGATCCCGTCCTAGCCTATCCTGGCTTTGCCCCCAACGGGGAGATGGGCCAGCGGCCTGAGAGTAGAGCAGCGTGCCCCAGCGCTTACAAAACTGGGCATCCCCATCGTGCTGGGAGAGGCCACAGCCTGGGCAGGCCTCCTGCAGTGCCGGTTTTAGCTCTCCCACCTGCCAAGGGAGGAGGGCCACGACCCTCGAGATCCTCAGCACCATCAGCAGCTTTAGGCCAAGGCGCACCTGCGGAGGAAGCAGGGACAAGCTCGGCTTGAGGAGGGGCGGGGAGAGCTGGATCCAGTTGCTTCCTGTCAACGCCTAGCGGGCCTACCTTGCCTAGGCTAAGGGAAACTAGTAGTAGAGCGAACTTTGATCCTGCAAACTCTAGGCTTGAGTTTTGAATCGATGTTGCCGCCCATCGTCCTGGCTTCGCAATCTCCTGCCCGCCGCCAACTGCTGGAAGCTGCCCGGATTCCTTTTCGCGTTCAACCCAGCTACTTTGACGAAAGCCAAATCAAGAGCTCAGATCCGGTGGAGCTCGTCCAGAAGCTGGCCTTGGCAAAAGCAGAAGTGGTGGCAGCCCAGCAACGGGAGCCTGTCTTGGTTATCGGAGCGGACTCCGTCCTCTACCTCAATGGGGAGATCCTGGGTAAGCCGGCCAATGCCCTGGAGGCAGAGCGGCGTCTACGCCAAATGCGGGGCGAGGTGGGAGAACTTTACACCGGCCATGCCTTGATTGACCTGAAGCAAAACCGCCGCCTCGTCCACTACGCCGTAACGCGGGTGTTTTTTGCCAAGCCCAGCGACGAGGAGATCCGCACCTACGTAGCCACCGGCGAGCCCCTGAACTGTGCCGGCTGTTTCGCCATCGATGGCCGTGGTAGCCTGTTCGTGGAGCGGATCGAAGGATGCCCAGGCAACGTAATTGGGCTAAGCCTTCCCCTGTTGCGACGCATGCTGCAGGAGTTGGGCTATTCCCTCACTGCAGCCTGGAATTAGCCGTCTAGATGCCGCTTGAGCAGCTCGTTGGCCAGCTTAGGATCGGCCCGTCCTTGGGTTTTTTTCATCAACTGTCCAACAAAGTAGCCAAAGAGCTTGGTTTTGCCTCCCCGATACTGCTGCAGTTGCTCGGGGTTTTCCGCCAGCACCTCGGCAACGAGCTGCTCCAGTAGGCGGCTGTCGGAGATTTGGGTTAGGCCCTTAGCCTCCACTAGGGCCCGGGCTGAGCCGCCTTTTTCCAGTAGCTCTGGCAGGATTTCCTTAGCAATTTTGCTGGAAATGACCCCCTGCTCAATGAGGCCAATGAGCTCAGCTAGGGTTTCCGGCTTGAGGGCAATGTCGGGGTAGTCCAGCTTGTGGGTGTTGAGGTAGCTGGCGATATCGCTCATCATCCAGTTGGCGGCCGCCTTCGGGCTAGCGCCAGCCGCAACCACGGCCTCAAAGTACTCGGCAGTGGTGCGCTCATCGGTGAGGTAGCGGGAGTCGTATACCGAGAGGCCGTAGACTTCTTGGTAGCGGCGCCGCTTCAGGGCGGGGAGTTCCGGCAGCTCAGCTTGCCAGCGGGCTTTTTGCGCTTCAGTAATGCGAATGGGCGGCAGATCCGGCTCGGGGAAGTAGCGGTAGTCGCTGGATCCCTCCTTCCTGCGCATGCTGATGGTGCGCTGGCTGTTTTCCTCCCAGAGGCGGGTCTCCTGGACGATAAGCTCGCCCGCTTCCAAAGCCTTAACTTGGCGGTTGAACTCGTACTCAATGGCCCGCTGGATGGCGTTGAAGGAGTTCATGTTTTTAATTTCCACCTTCGTGCCAAAGGTTTGACTTCCCAGGGGGCGCACCGAGATGTTGACGTCGCAGCGCAGGGATCCCTCCTGCAGGTTGCCATCGCACAGGCCGGCATAGCGCAGGATGCGGCGCAGCTCCTGTACGTATTCCGCTGCTTCCTCGCCACTGCGGATGTCTGGCTCGCTGACGATCTCGATGAGGGGAACCCCCGCCCGGTTGAAATCCACTAGGGAATAGCTGGATCCCGCCAGGCGATCGCTGCCGGCATGCACCAATTTGCCCGCATCTTCTTCGATGTGCAAGCGGGTGATGCCAATGCGCTTGGTGCGGCCGTCGCTGAGCTGGATCTCGACCCAGCCGTGGGTAGCAAGGGGTAGGTCGTACTGAGAGATTTGGTAGTTCTTGGGCAAGTCGGGGTAGAAGTACTGCTTGCGGTCAAACTTGCTGTAGGGGGCAATGGTGCAATTCAAAGCCAAAGCGGCTTTGACGGCGTACTCGAGTACCTTTTCGTTGAGCACTGGCAGGGTGCCGGGCAGGCCCATGCAGACAGGGTCGATTTGGGTGTTCGGGGGAGCGCCGAAGGCCGTTGCGCTGCTGGAGAAGATCTTGGAGCGAGTGCTGAGCTGGCAGTGCACCTCCAGCCCAATCACCGCCTCGTATTGCACTTTGGCAGGAGCGGCAACCGTCATGGCCAAACGAGAAAAGTGGGTTTCCCCATTCTAGTGGGAGATCGCTTGCTGCTGGGATTAGACGGTGGGGCGGATCTCGAAGGTAGATAAGCCTTCCGGCAGCTCGGGCTGTTGCTCGATGGCCTCTACAACCGAGCCGGGGCTGCCCTGCTGGCACCAGCGCAGCATTGCCTCCACCGCCGCCGGGGATCCCTCGAAAACCGCCTCCACCCGGCCATCCCGCAAATTGCGCACCCAGCCGCCAACACCGGCCTTGCGAGCCATGGCCTCCGTGTAAGCCCGAAACCCCACTCCCTGCACTTGCCCACTGATCCAGACGTGAACGCGAACGGTGTTACTCATGTCGACAGGGATCCCTCCTCCGAGGTGCTGCGGGGTTCTGGAGCTGCTGGCGGTTCGGCTGGCTGGGCTGTGGCTTCTTTGGCCTGCTGCTCTAGGCGCTGCCAGAGAAAGTTGACAAGGGCAACCAGTCCCAGGATCCCCACCGAGATCCCGCAGGCGTACCCAATGGCTTGCCACAGCACAGGAGACATGGGCCAACCTTGCCTGTGCAGAAAGCCGCTCTGAAAGACCTACGAAACGCTCACAAACACTCCTATTTGCGATAGGGCAGTGTTTGTCGCGTCTCTGCTTTCTTCCTGCTTCTGCGACCCATGACTAGTGGCAGAGTTCACCCCTACCACCCCGCCAGAGGGATCTCCACAGGCGTCACTTCCCCGCGAGCTGCAGGTAGCCAGATACCACTGGACCAGGTCGAGGGCAGCGTTCAGGTCGCGGTCTAGCTCCAGACCACACCTTTCACACCGAAACACCCGCTGGTGAAGGAGCATCTTCTGTCGGTGCCCACATCGAGAGCACAGTTGGCTGGACGGGTAAAACCTATCCGCTGCAACCAACTGACAGCCGTAGAGTTGGGCCTTGTACTCTAGCTGTCGCCTGAACTCATAAAACCCACAAAAGGACTCCGTCCCGCTTACGCGAACAGCCAAAGATCCGGCCAGGCGGTAGTTCTTGAGGAGGTTTTGCACCTGCAAGTCCTCAATCACCACCACCCGGTACTTCTTGGCGAGATAGCTGGTCAACTTGTGCAAGTTGTCCAGGCGGATATCCGCTACCCGCTTGTGGGCCCTAGCAAGCTGCATTACCGCCTTCTTGCGGTTGGCAGAGCCCTTCTGTTTACGGCTCACCCGCCGTTGCAGCCTCACCAAGCGCTTCTGGGCTTTGCGGTAAGGCTTGGGGTTGTCGTTCGCGCTAGCGGCGCGGAGCGCAAACATTTCCCCGCTGGAGCAGGTGGCCAACCGGTTCACGCCCAAGTCCACTCCCACCACGTCTCCAGTCTTCTCCACCTGCAGAAGTGGGGCCTCGTACTTGAAGGAAATGTACCACCGCCCAGCCCGCAGGCTGATTACAACGTTCTTGGGGGTGGCAGTGGGGAGAATTTCCGCACAGCGCAACCAACCGAGGATAGGTACCTTGATGCGGTTGCCGGAAATGCGGATGCTGCCCTCCAAGTAGAAGCTGTCTCGCACCCCCTTACGCTTAAAGCGGGGAAACCTACCCTGCCCGCTCCGCCAGCGTTTGAGAGCTTGCTCCAAGTTGCGGAGAGCCTGCTGTGGGGCACACTTAGAAACCTCGCAGTGCCAAGGGTTGGCTTTCTTGACCTCTGCCACTAAGCGCTTATGTAGGTCGTTCGCGGCAGCGGTGCGGAGCACTTTAGCTGTAGGCAGTTTTTGCTTGGCCTCAACAGCTTGCTTGCAGATAGCCAAGCCCCAGTTGTAGGCGTGGCGAGCCACCCCAGCATGCCGGGCTGCCAGGGTTCGCTGCTTGTTGTTGAGGGCCAACTGGGTTTTAAAGCCCAGCAGCATGGGACTAGGAGTGTTGGGTAGCTTGCTTGAGTATTGTGAGTCTTTCTGCCTGCTGTTGTCTACCCCCTTCTGGCCTTATCAGAGGAGATAGCAGAGAGGGAGGCAACGCCTCCCAAGCTGGGCAAGATTGGGCACAATGGGAAAAAGTGTTTCTAGCAAGCAGTTGAGAAGCGGCCATGGCCCATAAACTCTGGATCAATGGCCAATGGGTCGACAGCCAAGGGGGAGACCTAATGGTCATCGAAAACCCGGCCACTGGCGAGAAATTGGCGGAGGTGGTGGACGCCAGCCCTGCTGATGTGGATCGGGCCGTGCAGGCTGCCCACGCCGCTTTCTCCGATGGCCGTTGGTCCAAACTCACCCCTAGCGAGCGATCCCTGGCCCTCTGGAAACTGGCCGATCTCCTCGAAGCTCACGCCGCCGAACTGGCGCGTCTGGAGTCGGAAAACACTGGCAAGCCCTACGAGGCTGTCAGTTTGGGGGCGGATCTGCCCTTTGCGGTAGATAACTTGCGTTTCTTTGCCACTGCCGCCCGCGACGCCCATGGCCTCAGCGCCGGGGACTATGCCAAGGGCTACACCTCGCTCTTTCGCAAAGAGCCGGTGGGCGTGTGCGCGCAAATTACCCCCTGGAACTACCCCCTGCTGATGGCCATCTGGAAACTTGGCCCTGCGCTGGCAGCTGGCTGTACGGTGGTGCTCAAGCCCGCCCCTGCTACTCCCTTGACCACCCTGAAGCTGGCGGAACTGATTGCCGAGGCCGGGATCCCGCCAGGCGTGGTTAACATCGTTACCGGGGGCAATGCCACGGGTCAGGCCTTGGTGGAGCATCCCTTGGTGCGCATGGTCAGCTTTACTGGCTCCACCGCCACCGGCAAGCAGGTAATGCGCACGGCTGCCCACACCCTCAAGCGGGTGCATCTGGAACTGGGGGGCAAGGCCCCGTTTTTGGTTTTCGAGGATGCCGACGTGGAAACGGTGGCCGCCAAGGCTGCTTTTGCCGCCACCTTCAACAGCGGCCAGGACTGCACAGCAGCCACCCGCGTCTATGTGCACGAGAGCAAGCTGGCGCAGCTTCAAGAGGCCATTGTCGAGGCCATGCGCAACGTCAAGCTGGGATCCCCCTTTGAGCCGGGAGTGGAGATGGGACCCTTGATCTCGGCAGCCCAGCGGGAGCGGGTGATGGGATTCGTGGAGCGGGCCAAAGCCGAGGGAGCTAAGGTGCTGACCGGCGGGCGGATCCCTTCCCTCCTGGATCGGGGATACTTCTACCAACCCACGGTGATTACCCATGTCGATCAAAAAGCGGAGATTGTGCAGAGCGAGGTTTTTGGGCCAGTCCTCACCCTCAGCTCGTTCCGCGAGGACGAGGAAGCGCTACGCCTGGGCAATGACGTCCTATACGGGCTGGCGGCTTCTGTGTGGACTCAGGACATCGGACGAGCCCTGAAACTAGCCGCCGAGCTGGAGGTGGGCACCGTCTGGATTAACGACCACCTGCCCATAGCCTCAGAGGCTCCCCACGGCGGCTTCAAGCAGTCGGGCTTTGGCAAGGATCTCTCGGCAGAGGCCGTGCGAGAGTATCAAGCGACCAAGCATGTGATGATTGCTACTGGCTGAAATCTCGTTCGAGGAAGAGGCTAGCGGCAGCCGGTTGGCCATGCCTTGGGGAACTCCTCCAAGCGATAGACTTGGGTGTATTGCACCCCCTGTTCTCCGTTGCCAATGGCCACGTCCTACTTCTCAACCCCAGGATCCGCAACCCTAGCCCCTCCCCGCACTTTCCCTCTCACTGCCGTAGTCGGCCAGCAAACCGCCAAGCTAGCTCTGTTGTTGGCGGCGGTGGATCCCAGCTTGGGAGGAGTGGTGCTGGTGGGGCCGCGCGGCACAGCTAAGTCCGTCTTGGCCCGAGGCATTCACGCCCTCCTACCCCCCATTGAGGTCATTGCCGGCTCCTACTGCAACGACGATCCGGCACGGCCCGAGACGTGGTCGGACTGGGCCAAGACCCGCTACCCCCAGGGAACGACGCCCCCTACCCAGGTGATAGCTCCTCCCTTTGTCCAGGTGCCTTTGGGGGTGACGGAGGATCGGCTGCTGGGATCGGTAGATGTGGAGGCCTCGGTAAGGCAGGGGGAAACGGTTTTTCAGCCGGGGCTCTTGGCTGCCGCCCACCGGGGCGTGCTCTACGTAGACGACATCCACCTCTTGGATGAGGCCATCGTCAACCTGCTGCTGGCGGTGGTGGGGGACGGGGTAAACCGCCTGGAGCGGGAAGGGCTGAGCCTGCAGCACCCCTGCCGGCCTCTTTTGGTGGCCACCTACAACCCCGAAGAGGGATCCCTGCGCCCCCACCTGCTAGATCGCCTGGCGCTGGTGGTGCCGGTGGGGCAGGAGCTGAGCCTGGAAGAACGCGGGGAAATTGTCCAGCGGGCAACGCAATTTGTCGATGCTCCCGAGCCTTTCTTAGCCAAGCACCAGCCAGAACTGGAAGAGATCCGCACCCGCATCCTCCTGGCGCGGGAGTGGCTGCCCCAGGTCAAGCCGCAGCGGGAACAGATCCACTACCTGGTGCAAGAGGCCCTCCGCGGCAACGTCCAAGGGCATCGAGGGGAGCAGTTTGCCCTGCGGGCTGCCTGCGCCCTGGCGGCTCTGGAGGGGCGGGATCGCCTGGTGGCTGAGGATTTGCAACAGGCCGTGCAACTGGTGCTGCTGCCCCGGGCCCGCTATAACCCCGATCCGCCACCTCCCCCTCCACCCCAATCCCAACAGCCGGATCCCCCACCCAGCTCCTCCGATAACAGCGACCCAGAGGAGACGGATCCCCAGCCGCAAAGCCCCAGCCTGCCGCAGGAGTTTTTCTTCGACCCCGAGCAGGTGGCCCTCGACCCACGCCTCTTGGCCTTTGCCCAGTCCCTCACCCAACAGGGGAAAACGGGCTCCCGCAGCCTGGTGTTCAGCACCGACCGGGGCCGCTACGTCAAGCCCATCCTGCCCCGGGGGGCCAACCCCCGCATTGCCGTCGACGCCACCCTGCGGGCTGCTGCTCCCCACCAAAAAAGCCGCCGCCAGCGGCAGCCAGGGCGAACCGTTATTGTGGAACCTGGCGACATCCGCGCCAAGAAACTGGTGCGCAAGGCCGGGGCCCTTGTAATCTTCGTGGTGGACGCCTCTGGCTCCATGGCCCTCAACCGCATGCAAGCGGCCAAAGGCGCTGCCCTGCGCCTGCTGACCGAGGCCTACCAAAACCGGGACAAGGTCGCCCTCATCGCCTTTCGTGGGGAAACCGCCGAAGTGCTGCTGCCCCCCACCCGCTCCATTGAGCTGGCCCGCCGTCGCCTGGAATCCCTGCCCTGTGGCGGGGGATCCCCCCTGGCCCATGCCCTCACCCAAGCGGTGCGCTTGGGGGTGAACGCCCGCTCCAGCGGCGACGTGGGAGAGGTGCTGCTGGTGGCCCTTACCGATGGCCGGGCCAACATTCCCCTCAGCCGCTCGCTGGGACGGAGGGAGGGCGAGCCTGTTGACATCAAACAAGAGTTGCGGGAGATTGCCCTGCGCATCCGCGCCTTGGGGCTAAAGTTGCTCTTAATCGACTCGCAAAGCCGCTTCGCTGCAACTGGCTTTGGCGCTGAGCTGGCGGGCCTGGCGGGCGGACGCTACTTCCACCTCCCCCGGGCCACTGACCAGAGGATTGCAGCCGTAGCCCGCTCGGCCCTTCGAGAGGAACGTAGCTCTCCCTAGGGGAGCCGTGCTTGTAACTTTTCTTAATGGCCTTGGCTATGATCCCTGTAGGCCCTCCTCACCTTGCCCTATGGTCACAGGACTCCTGCCAGAGCTCTCTCTGCCCCATTCCATGCTCACTGACTGGGTCAGCCGAGGGGTGAGCGCTGCCATTCGTGCCCTTTTTAAGCAAGCCGGGCGGCTGGAGGCACGGGTGCGAGCAGAGCCGATGGCCAAATTGCTGCAAGGGCGCATCGACAGCTTCGAGCTGGTGGGCCAGAACTTGCAGATGTACAACGGCCTGCGGCTTTCGCTTCTGGAGCTATTTTGCAATGCCGTGGCCATCGATTTCAGCCAAATCTGGCAAGGGCGGATTAGACTGCGCCAGCCGGTGCAGGCTAGGATGCGGGTGGTGCTGAGCGAGGCGGATCTGGCGCAATCCCTCAACACCCCGTTTGTGCTGAACAAGCTGGCCCAGGCGGGGCAGGAAGGCCAGCCCCTGTCGTTTCACCAGGTAGAAGTGCGCATCACCCCCGAGCAGCGGTTGCAAGTGCGGGCCAAGGTGCAGCAAGGAGAAAGCAGGGTTTTTCGGGTGGGCTTCTCCGCCCGCGTTGAGGTGATGGAGCGCCGCCGCATCTGCTTAGCCGATCCGTTCTTTGAGGGCGATACAGAAGAGGAGCGCCTCCTAAGCCGCGCTTTGGTCGACCACCTGAATGCGCTCCTGGATTTGGACCGACTGGCCTTGCAAGGGAGCAAGCTGCAGGTAGATCGGGTGTGCCTCCAGCCTCAGCAGATGATCCTCTCCGGCAGCGCCACCCTGGTGCGTTTTCCCACTCGCCAACCCCAGCGGGAAAATGCTTGACAATCCTTCAGAGGGCGGGTACGCTCAAAGGCGGTGAGGAGTGAAGAGAAGAAGCCTCTGGGGTCGAAACACGGACAGACACCCAGGGGTTTTTTCATGACCTCTGAACCCACACCTCGACCCGCGAAGCTCTAGCCTTTAAACCCCAGGGGTGTTTTTGGTTCTCTTGCCCTGCTTGGTCAAAAAGCCTGCCTAGCCAGACAGCTCTTGGCGCAACTTGAGGAGACCTGGAAAGCTTTCCCGGAGTTTGGGGATGTCTTTTGCCAGCCCTCTTGACCGGTTTGCTCGTCTCTGGCCTAATTCAAGGCAAACCTCTCTCCCCTTCTCCCTTGAGATACTTCTGGCGACGTCGCTTTCCCCACAACCTGCGCACTCAGGTGGCGCTGGTCATTGCCAGCCTTTCCTTTGTCCCCAACCTGGTTTTCATCCTGTCGGTGCCGTGGATCCTGGCCGATAGGCAGCTCAGCAGTGAGGGATCCGCCCTGCTGCTGCTGTGGATCCCTTTGCTGGCGGTGCTATCGGCGCTGGCGGGCTATGCCTTGTCTTCCATGCTCTTGCGGCCCCTGACCTTGCTGGCTCGTGAGCTAGCTCACCTAGAAACCTTGATTAACCAGCCAGACCGCTGGACTTTGCTGCTCCGCCCAGGGGATCCTCAAGAGGTTTTGATCCTGCGGCAAGCCCTTGCCCACCTGCTGCGCCAGATTCAAAGCAATCAAAGACAGCGGGAGGCCTTCACCGCCACTCTGGTGCACGATCTAAAGACTCCCCTCATCGCCTTTGGGCATCTGCTAGGCGCCCTCAAGCAGGAGCTGCCCTTGAGTTGTCAGGAGCGGCAAGCCCTGCTGGATCGCATGCTGGAGGAAAACCAACGCAACCTGGCGCTGGTGCAAAAAATGGTGGAGGTCTACCGCCTGGAGCGGGGGGAGATTGCCCTGCATCTCCGGCCCTGCGATCTCGGATCCCTGGCTCGGCGGGTGGCCAACCGCATGGGATCCCTGGCGCGAGAGCGGGGGATCGACCTGGGCGTGGAGGGAGAAGGCTGGGGCAACGCCGATGAGGCCGAGCTGGAGCGGGCGCTGGTGAATCTGGTGGACAATGCCCTGCGCTATGCCCGCCGCGCGGTGGTGCTGACCGTCGGCCCCCGCCAGATCCAGGTGCGGGATGACGGACCCGGCCTGCCAGCTCCCCTAGAAGATCTGGCCCAGCCCTACATTGCCCAGACCATTTCCATTGCCGGTCAGCACTATCCAACTGGCTTGGGAGGCCTGGGACTCTACATTGCCAAGCGCATCCTGGAGGCTCACGGAGGAGACCTGCGGCTGGTGGAGACGGGATCCCAAGGCACGACTCTGGCCCTGGTGCTGCCCTGATCTCCAACCCTGCCCGAGGTAGTCCCCCGCTTCGCATTAGCAGGGCGGAGCGCTTGCAACTACTCGACGGGGCGGCCCCGATACGTCAACCGGTACTTTGCCGGCTGGGTCTCAGCCTTTTGCTCTTGGCGTTCTTCTGCTGCCTCAGGCAGAGAAGAAACGGGCTTGCCACTCCCCAGACCTGCCTGCTCGAGAGCGGTATAGAGGGCTTGCACATCGATGGGAAGAGGCCAGCCGGCGGCTTTGTACACTTGCTCAAGGGAAGGGAGGATGTCGTCCGCCTCTGCCAAGCCTGGGATCATCTCTGCTGCTCCCTGGGAGATGGCCCAACGTCGCTCAGCAGGTTCGATGGGGCGCCGAGGATGGTGGGTGAGGATCACAGGGACAGCCGGGAGCCTGCTCCGGCACTCTCGGCAGAAGGCGTAGGGGTTAAAGAGTCCCGTTGTTATATCCACTACCATCAAGTCTAGGGGCTGGCATTGCGTTGCTGCCACTTCCGCCAGATCTGGCCGCGGCGAAATGAGCACCACCCTATGCTGCTGAGACTCCAGCGCCAACTTCCAGAGCTGCGCTTGGAAGGGCTGGCCCTGAGCTACCAGGACGGTCTTAGTCACGGCAAGGGGGAATACGTAAGCAAAATGGGAAGTCAAAACCTGTACCACTTAGCTTGCTTTCCTAGCCCTGCTTGCAGTGCAGAATAGCCTTGCCAAAGGGAGAAAGTAGTAGCTGGGTATACAGGCGCCGTGCCCCTCTTCTACCTTGCGAAAGCAGCTCTAGCGCCTGTCCGGCCCAGGCCAGCTAACTTCCCCTTCGGTTTCGGATTCCAGTTCGGCCTGCAGGGCCTGCCACTCCTCCGGCGAGAAAGAGCGGAGTTTCTCTTCAATTTGCTGCCTCTCGAAACTGGCCCACTGGGCCTTCAGAGTCATCTCGCCGCTTAGAACCCGCCTCAGGTAACTCACCGTCCAGCCCAGGCACCCCAGCATAAACGCCGCACTCGACACCTGCTGTGCCGTTCCCGTGTCTAGGCCGGCCCAAAGCAACAGACCGTAAAGAACGCCTCCCCCCAGCAGCAGGGCCAGGCCAATGCTGAGGATATCTCGTCTGCGCATAGCTCGAGGGCTCTAGAGGGAACGCGGCTTAGGCCGAAACGTCATGAAGGGGGCTACCAACACCATGCCGGGGAAGAAAAACAAGACCAGGAAAAACATCAACACCTTTTCCCAGGCGCCGCTGCAGTTCCAGCGCTTGTCCACGTACACCAAAGACAAAAACGGCAGCACCAGCAGGTAAAGAGCTGCTAGAGCACCATAAGTTGCCCAAACTAGCCAGGTGGTAGAAGCCACGGTGAGCTTGCCCCAGAACCTAGTACTGCCCATTCTACTCTTGGGAGAGGTCGCCAGCTCAAGGCTGCCTACAGGCTGGCGCTAATGGCCCCAACCGGGCAGGTGGGAATGCACTGTTCGCACATGACGCAGCGGTTGCGCCGGAACTCTAGCTTCCAGTCAGGAGCTGAAATCTTCAGGGCTTCGGTAGGGCAGACTCCCGTGCACAAGCCGCAGTCTACACACAAATCCGGGTCAATCTGAATTTCCTTGGTCTGGTCAGCCACCTCGATCCCCAGCGACTGCACCCACTCCAGCCCTGCTTCCACTTGGTCGATATCCCCGGAGAGCTCCACCACGAGGGTGCCCACTTCATTGGGACTGACCCTAGCGCGCAGGATGTTGGCCGCCACGTCGAAGTCTTTGGCCAGGCGGTAGGTAACAGGCACATTCACCAAGTGCCGCGGGAAGATCAACGTTACTCGTTTGCGCACGGAATCTCAGACTGTGGGTTGAGCATTGGCCAGGAAGCCTCGCTTTTCAGTATGGCAAGGCCTCTTCCTGCAGGGGTAGAACCTCTCCGGTTGGAAGCTCCAAGAGGTACCCCGGAGCCTGCCACAATAGGAGCAGAGCGTTCTTTGAACCCCATGGACTCAGCCCGGCCCCGCCTCAACTCCGAGCACTACCGACAGATGTTGGTGCGCGATGGCGAACGGCGCTTCCGCGAGTGGCACACCGCTTTTCTCAACTACCAGCGGCAATTTTTACGCGAGATGGAGCGACTGCGTCTTCGGTATTCTTCAAATCGCTAGGTAATGCCTACGGCTATCCCTTCGGTCTCTTCTTGCCCCGACTCTTCCCTCCGCCAGGAAACCTTGGAACTGTTGGAGTGGCCCCGCCTCTGTCAGCAGCTAGCCACTTTTGCGGCTACACCTCTGGGCCGTCGCGCCTGTCTGGAGCTGGATCCCTGGCGTAGCCGCGAGGAGAGCGAGGCCTACCTTGACCAGACCGAGGAAGCTATACGGCTGGATCGCAGCCAGCCGGGAGGGGTTTCCCTGGAGGGGATCCACAACTTGCTGCCGGCCCTGGAACGGGTCGAACGAGGGGGTGTCCTGAGCGGGGAAGAGCTGATCCAGATTGCCACAACCCTGGGAACTGCTCGCCGCCTTCGTCGCCTCATCGATGAGCAGGAGCACCTACCCCGCCTGCAGGAGTGGGTGAGCAGCCTGCGCACCTACCCTGAGCTGGAGCAGGAGATCTTCCGCTGTCTGGACGAGCACGGCGAGGTGAGAGATAGCGCCAGCCCAGCCCTTGCCGACCTGCGCCGTCAGCACCGCCTTTTTCGCAGCCAGATCCAGGAACGCCTGCAAGAGGTGATGAGCCAGTGCCCACAGGCGCTGCAGGATACCCTGATTGGCCAGCGGCAGGGACGTTTTGTGCTGATGGTGAAGGCCACCCACCGGGATCTCATCCGCGGCCTTGTCCACGACAGCTCTGCCAGTGGGGCTACCCTCTATGTAGAGCCTTATGCGGTGGTGGAGCTGGGCAACCGCTTGCGAGAAACCGAGGCTCGCCTCCGGGCGGAGGAGGAGCGAATCTTGGCGGCGCTCTCGGCCCAGGTGGGAGCCGTGGCTGCCGACTTGGAGCACCTGCAAGCGGTGATGGTGAGGCTGGAGGTAGCCCTGGCCCGCGCCCGCTATAGCCTTTGGTTGGAGGGCAACCGTCCGCAGTTTGTTGCCGGTGGATTGCGCCTGCGCCGGGTTAGACACCCTTTGCTGTGGTGGCAGGCCCGTCAAGAGGGCAAGGGCCTAGAAGTGGTGCCCATCGATTTCACCCTCCCCGAGTCTATTCGTGCTGTGGTCATCACTGGCCCTAACACCGGTGGCAAAACCGTTGCCTTGAAGACGCTGGGCCTGTTGGTGCTGATGGCCAAAGCAGGGATCTTCTTGCCAGCTCAAGATCCGCCCCAACTGCCTTGGTTTGACGGGGTCTATGCCGACATCGGTGACGAGCAATCGCTGGAGCAAAACCTCTCCACTTTCTCGGGCCACATCCATCGGATTAGCCGCATTGTGCAAGCTCTGCAATCCAGGCCAGCGCCGGCCCTTGTTCTGCTGGACGAGGTGGGGGCGGGCACGGATCCCACCGAAGGCGCTGCCCTAGCGGCTGGGCTATTGGAGTATCTCTCGGAAAAGGCCCTGCTGACCCTGGCCACCACCCACTACGGCGAGCTGAAGGCCCTCAAGTACCAGCACCCCGGCTTTGAAAATGCCTCGGTGGAGTTTGACGAGGCCACCCTGGCTCCTACCTATCGCCTGTTGTGGGGGATCCCGGGCCGCTCCAACGCCTTGACCATTGCCCAGCGGCTGCAGTTGGATCCGGAGATCCTGCGGCGGGCCCAGCGGCGTCTGCAGGGAGAAAGCCAAGTGGATAAGGTCATCGCTGGGTTGGAAGCGCAGCGGGCTCAATTGGAAGAGCGGGCAGCCCAGGTGGGATCCCTGCACCAAGAGCTAGAGACCCTCTACCGCCAAATGCAAGAGCGCAGCCGGCGGCTGGCCGAGCGGGAGGCCCAACTGGAATACCAGCAGCGCCAGGGGCTGGAAACTCTGCTAGCTACTGCCCGCCAAGAAGTGGCTGCCGCCATTCGCAAGCTGCAACAGGGGGACGCTCCTCAACAGGTAGCCGCCCATCTCGAGCAAATCCGCAAGCGCTACTTGCCGGCGCCTCAACCTGTGGACACGGAGTTTGTGCCGGAGGTGGGGGACCGGGTGCGGCTGCGGGGGCTGGGACAAACGGGAGAGGTCATTGCCGTCGAAGGAGAGGTGTATGTGGTGCGCAGCGGCCTCCTCAAGTTCACCGTGCCAAGGGCCCAGTTGGATCCCCTCGATGAACACCAGGCTAAGCAGCGCCAACGCCCCAAGGCTCCACCTCCCCCGCCACCAGCCACCGCCCCCCTTAACCTGCGCACCAGCCACAACACCCTTGATCTAAGGGGGAAAACCGTGGCTGAGGCCGAGGCTATTCTCGAAGCGCACTTGGCCCAGGCACCTCCTGGTCCCCTTTGGATCGTCCACGGCCACGGCACAGGTCGCCTCAGGGCGGGTATCCGGGCCTATCTCCAAAATCACCCGCGCGTTCAGAGTTTTGCCGCGGCGGCTCCCCAGGAGGGAGGAAGCGGCGTAACCGTGGCCCAGTTGCGCTAGCAAGGAGCAGGGGGATCCCCCAAGCCTCTAGCGGAGCTCGATACTCCCAGGCCTTTGCTTATCAACGGAATCTTCCCCTGCCCCCCAAAACGGCTACCCTCAGAGCAGCTAGGCGAACTCTCAGCTCCTGGAGCAACCTCAGAACAAAAGGTTACAAAGGGGATAAAGGTAAGCCCTGTTGCCCCAGAAGTAGCAGCTCTGGGGAAAGCTTAGGGCGAACCCAACGCCTCTGTCGGTATTTTGCAGCTTTCCTTGCCAGGCAGTCCACCCCAGCGAGGTTAATTAAATTGTCAAAAAGTCAAAAATTATCAATTCATCAATACGAAGCGTTAGGTAGACTAAAGGTTCATTTAGATTGGTATCTCAGTCCTCAACAGGAATCTACCGGTTGCTTGGCAGTCTGCTTTGAGATACGGGTTAACTAGATTCTTTTGAGCGGCCATGAAACTTGAACTGACTCCCCGCCAGCGGAAGATTCTCTGGGCGACAGTGCGCAGCTACATTGCAACGGCTGAACCTGTCGGTTCCAAGACTTTGGCTCAGTCGTATAACTTTGGGGTAAGCACAGCCACCATTCGCAACGACTTAGCCACTCTTGAGCAGGCGGGGTTGCTGTTCCAGCCCCACACCTCTGCCGGTCGGATCCCTTCCGACTTTGGCTATCGGGTTTATGTCAACGATTTGTTGACCTCCGTCGGCATGGAGGGGATCCCCGACGACGCTCCCCAGCCAGAGCCCCACCCTGCGCTGCAGCGGCTGTTGGATCAGGTTAGTCGCGAGCTGGGAGACGACCTCGACAGTTTCCTCCAGAGGGTGGCGCAGCTTCTGGCCCACGTGAGCGGCTGCATTGCCCTCATCACCCCACCTCAGGGGCCCCTTGTAGCCATTCACCACGTGCAGCTGCTGTCGGTAGGGCCGGGACGGGTGATGGTGGTGGTGGTTACCGATTCCTACCAAGCCCATTCAGCCCTGGTCAGCCCACCGGCATGGCCCGACAGCCGCTATGAGGATTTGGAAGACGAGCTGCAGCTACTGAGCAACTTTCTCACCCTCAAGCTGCGGGGCAAGACTTTTGCCGAGCTGCAGGATCTGAGCTGGCTAAAGCTGGACGAAGAGTTTCGCGCCTACAGCCAGTGGCTGCAGCAACTGCTGCGCTCAGTGGTCCAGCGCTACCTGCGGCCCTCTTTGGGGCCTGTGTTTAGCGCAGGCATGACAGAGCTGATGCGGCAGCCAGAGTTTTCTCAGACCCAACGGGTGCAAGCGGTGGCCCAGTTGATTGAGGCGGGATCCGAGCAACTGCAAGGGATGATTGGGCTCTATACTACCAGCCCCCCAGATGGCCAGATCTCTAGCGAGGCTACTCCTTCTGCCCCGCCCTCCTCTGGCGATCCCTTCCACACCATCCCCGTGGTCATCTACATTGGCAGCGAGAATCCGCTAGAGTCTCTGCGCCACTGCACGGTTATCGCCTCAGTCTACCGCCGTCGCTCGGCGCCGCTGGGGACGGTTACCGTGCTGGGGCCAACGCGGATGGCCTACGAGCGGAGCATTGCGGCAGTGCAGACGGTGGCCTCCCATCTCACGCGGGCTCTGGCCTAGGAAGTCTAGGTGCAAGTTCCCAAGAGCAATCGCCCACCGTGGCCAGACTCTCCCCTCTTCACCTACGCGTTCAGTGTGCCATCCGCGAGCGGCAACTGCTGCGCCCCGGCCAGCGGCTGCTAGTGGCCTTTTCCGGCGGGCAAGATTCTTTCTGTCTGCTCCAGATCCTGCGCGATCTGCAGCGGCGCTGGAACTGGCAGATCTTTGTCCTGCACTGTAACCACCGCTGGTCGGAGGATGAAACGGCGTGTGCTTGCTTCTTGCAAGAGTGGCTGCAGCAGCAGGGCCTGCCTCATGCCATTGAAACTGCCGATCCCATCCGCTGGGATGAGGCGGGGGCCCGAGTTTGGCGCTACCAACAGCTGGACAAATGGGCGCGCACCTGGAATTGCGAGGCAGTGGTTACGGGACACACCGCCAGTGACCGCGCGGAGACGTTCTTGTGGAACCTGCTGCGGGGCACAGGGGCAGCTGGGCTAGCTAGTCTGGATTGGCGGCGGCGTTTGGACGAGCGGGATCCCTTCTCCGCCTGGCTGGTGCGGCCTCTCCTAGGCCTTTTCCGGTGGGAAACAGAGGAGTTTTGCCGGCAGTACCAGCTGCCGGTCTGGCCGGATCGCAGCAATCAAGATTTGGCGCACGGACGCAACCGGCTCCGCCTGGAGGTGATACCCTATCTCAAGCGGCACCTCAATCCCCAGGTGGAAAAAGCCCTGAACCGGGCCGCCATCTTGTTACAAGCAGAACATGAACTGGTGGTAGCCCAAGCCGCCCAGCTATGGCCGCAGGTGTATGAGCCGGCCCTGCCGGGGTTGCGGCGGGATCCCTTGCGAGCTGCTCCCCTTGCGCTGCAGCGGCAAGTCCTGTTTCAGTTCTTGTCCTTGCTGCTCCCCCATCACCCCACCTTTGAGCAGGTGGAAGCCGGGGTTCGGCTCCTCAAAGCAGGTCGCCGCAGCCGCAGCCCCGACTACCCCGGCGGTGGCTGGCTGGAGGTGAAGGAGGAGTACTTGGCTTGGGTTTCTCGCCCTTGCGCTTAACAGCAGCGCTAAAGCGGCCCTGCGCCACCCTGGCTTTCCTGCAAACTGGCTACAGCCATGAGCATGCCCCGCGCTTTGTTCAAACATTCTTGGTACTCCCGCTCCGGCTCCGAGTCGGCCACGATGCCCGCCCCCGCCTGCACACTCACCTGGCCGCGGTGAACCAGGAGGGTGCGGATGGTGATGGCGGTGTTCAGTTGGCCGGCAAAGTCGTAGTAGCCGTAGGCGCCAGCGTAGGGGCCGCGGCGGCACCCTTCCAGTTCGTGGATAATCTGCATGGCGCGGATCTTAGGAGCGCCGGTAACCGTGCCCGCAGGAAAGGTGGCCCGCAGCAGATCCCAGGCGCTGTAGTGGGGATCCAACTGCCCCACCACGTTGCTGACAATGTGCATCACGTGGCTGTAGCGCTCAATCTGCATTAGGTCGTCCACCTGCACGGATCCCAGGCGGCAGACCCGGCCTAGGTCGTTGCGGGCCAAGTCCACCAGCATCACATGTTCCGCCCGCTCCTTGGGATCCGCCAACAGCTCCTGCTCCAACTGGCGGTCTTCGGCAGGGGTAGCGCCGCGAGGGCGGGTGCCGGCAATGGGACGAACGGTGGCAAGGCGCTCTTCCCCAACGCGGCTGAGCTTGACCATCACCTCTGGGCTGGAGCCGACAAGGCAAAGATCGCCAAACTGCAGAAATGCCATGTAGGGAGAGGGGTTAATGAGCCGCAGGGAGCGATAAAGCCGGAAGGGATCGCCGGCAAAGGGAGTGGTGAAGCGCTGCGAGAGCACAACCTGAAAGATCTCGCCGGCGCGGATGTATTCTTTGGCCCGCTCCACGGCCTGGCAGTAGGCGTCGCGGCTGAGCGTGCTGGGAGGGATCTGATCCGGCAAGTGGGGCTTCCAGTTGAGGCTGAGGTGGGATAGCGCCAGGGGGGCGCTGAGCTGCTGCACCAACTTTTCCACCCGCTGGCAGGCTTGGGCGTAGGCCTGCTCCGCTGGCTGCTGGCGCGTGTCGGCAAAGGCCACCACCCAGATCTTGCGCTTGACCTGGTCGAAGATGAGGATGCTGTCCACCTGCATCAGGATGGCGTCGGGAGGATCCCCCGGCTGCAGGGGATAGATGGGCACCTTGGGCTCAATCCAGCGGATGAGCTCATAGCCCCAGTAGCCAAAGAGCCCGCCAATGCTGCTGGGCAACTCCGGCAGGTGCACCGGCTCATAGGGCTCTAGGCAGCGGGCCAAGATGGCAAAGGGATCCCCCCGATGCTGCTCCCGATGCCCATCGCGGTGGATTTGCCAAGCCTGATCCCCGCGCACCTCCAGCACCCACTGGGGATCGCAGCCGAGGAAGCTGTAGCGGGCCACCTGTTCCCCTCCCTCCACGGATTCCAGCAGAAAGTTGTAGGGCTGCCCGGCGCAGACGCGGTACCAGGCAGAGACAGGCGTTTCCAAATCCGCCACCCATTCCTGGTACACCGGGATGAAGTTGCCCTGACCCGTGAGGGCAAGAAACTCTTTCAGGGGAGGGTAAATCATGGCTTGCCAGGTGGGATCCCTGCTTTCCCCGACTGTATCCCACAGTGGATCCCTGGCAACAGGGCCGGAAACCACTAAGCTAGGAGCGGCTCTACTCTTGGGAAATCTTGGCCATGCAAATCCCATCGCAAGTCCTCCGCGAGCGCCTGCGCTTTCAGGGCCACAAGTACACCTTCGTCAGCCAGCGTCTGCGCTTTCCCAACGGCACAGAGGGGGAGCGGGAGTACCTCATCCACCCCGGGGGCGTGGTGGCTGTGCCAGTGACTGCCGAGGGCAAGTTTGTCTGCATTCGCCAGTATCGCTTTGCCGTCGCCTCCTACCTTTATGAATTTCCAGCGGGTACGGTCGAGCCGGGAGAACATCCGGACGAAACCATTCGCCGCGAGCTGGAGGAAGAAACCGGTCTGCGGGCCCACCGCTGGGATTCACTTGGCCAGTTTTATCTCTGCCCCGGCTATTCCAGCGAGATTATGTACGCCTATCTGGCGCGGGATCTGGAAGTGCTGGACTCTCCTCCGGCAAGGGATGAAGACGAAGACATTACTGTTGTCGAGTTTTCCCCGGCTGAACTTACAGAGAAAGCTCGTTTTGGCCTCGATTTGGACAGCAAATCCATTGCCTGCTTTTGGCGGGCTCAGCTGTTTTTGGCCTCGGAAAAGGGGGTCAGTGCCGCTGGGAGCTAATCCCCCGCAGCGAAAGAGGAGGACTACAGCAAGGTGGCAGCATGGCGGGCGGCCCCCCTCAAACCCACCTGCTCGTTAAGCACCACCTGCACCGACAGCTGTTCCAACAGCGGCCGCATTCGCCCTTTGTCCAAAAACGCCGCTAGAAACTCCCCCTGGCGCAACAGGGGCAAGAGCTTGGGGGCAATCCCACCGGCAAGGAACAGCCCACCCCGGGGCAATAGGTGCAGGGCAAAATTGCCAACAGCCGCTCCGTAGAGGCTAACGAACAGCCGCAAACACTCCATAGCTAGAGGATCCCCTCCCTCGAGGGCGGCATGAGCAATTTGGGCGGCTGGATCAATCCCACTGGCTCCTCTTTCCCAGGCGGCAACCTGGGCTAACCCTTGCTCCTCTCCCTGAGCCCGGCGACTATCCCGCAAAAACTGGTAGATAGCTACGATCCCCTGGCCGGAGACCACCCGCTCGGTGGAGACACGCCCGTATCGCTGTTGCAAATACTGCAGCAGCTCCCATTCCAGAGGAGTGCGCGGGGGAAAATCCACATGGCCTCCCTCGCTGGGATAGACCTGGTAGCCGCCTTCTCCCCAGGTGAGGTAAGCCTGCCCCAGCCCCGTGCCCGCCCCTATGACGCCAATGGGTGCCCGCGGCTGCCGCTCCCCCGCTTGCAGAGTCTCCAGCTCCGCATCGTGCAGGGCTAGCACGCCATAGCCTACGGCGCTGAAGTCGTTGATCAAGGCCAGGCGCGGGATCCCCAGTTCTGCCGTCAACTGGCTTGAGTGCAAGCTCCAGGACAGGTTGGTGATTTTGGCCCTTTGTCCGCCGCTTTTCTCCTCCACCACTGGGCCGGCCACGGCAAAACAAGCAGCAGCCGGCTGCGGATCCCACCCCAGCTCCTGCCGAGCTTGGGCCAGAAACTCCTGCACCAGGGGGGTGAGGCTGGAGTAATTTTGGCTGGCGTAGCGGCGGCTGTAGAGGCTGTGCTCGGGATCCTCGGCCTTGACCAGACTGAGGCTGGTCTTGGTGCCCCCAACATCTCCGGCCAGCAGCAACTCCATGGGGCCTTCTCCGAGCAGCGCACCCATTCCACCCTGCCATTTTCGGCAGGGCTCTGGCAATGGACGTCGGAATCCAGAGGTGGGAAGGTCTCTTGCCCATGCCAGGGTTACCCCGAGCTGGTTGGCGGAACCGGGGCTGGCTGCGTTGGGAGCCGCTCTGGCCCATGCTGAATTGGCGGCAACGCTTTGCCCGCCCTGGCACCTAGTTTGGCTCCCTCTGAGGCACGGCAGGAGTGGCAGCAGGCGACGCCGTTTGACCGGCTGGAGACGCAGCTGACGCAGGGGAGGGTGCCTCTGCTTGCCCAGGGGGCAAGAAGTCGACGACTTCCCACCCCTTGCCATCGGGGGAGCTAGAGGCCAACAGCCATCGCTCAGTTAGGCCTTGAGACCCCGCCGATTGGACTTGTTGGCGGGCCAAGGTGAGCTGAAAGGGATCGCCTTTGCGGCGGTAGGGGCGGCGGGATCCCGGTGGCTTCACCCTTAGAGTATAGGTGCCGCTGAGGTGGTGGATCTCTAGTTTTTCCCCGGTTGCTACCCGCAGCCCCGTCTCCCGGCGATCCCGGCGAATGCGGACATCCTGCACTTCCAGATGGGCTGCCAAGCGGTCGCTGCCCACCAGCGAGGCAACCGGCCCCGACAGGTGAGCAATCTGGTAGGTCAGGGCCTGTTGGACAACAGACTGGGGTGGCCGGGGAGCGCAGCCTGCTAGGAGCCCCACCAGGGCAAGGGCCAGGAGGCTGAGTAGACAACGCCTGCCACAGTTGCCTGCTGCTTTTGCCGTGGCCCTCTCCCTAGGCATCTCCTCTTCCCGGCAGCTTGGCCAAGTCTGTTAGACCATAGCAGCGTTGGGATGCTGCTTTAGGTATTCGGTATTAACTCCCGACTCGCGGGTGAGCGCCACTAGACCCGTGCGGGCAATCTCGCGAATGCCAAAGCTAGTCAACATTTTGATGATGGCCGCCATTTTGCCCGGATCCCCGGTGACTTCCAAAGTTAAAGACTCTTCCGCCACATCGACGATGCGGGCCCGGAACATCTGCGCCACGTCCATGATGGCAGAGCGAGTTTCGATGCTGGCATTGACCTTGACCAGCATCAGCTCCCGTTCTACACAGGGGACGTGGGTAATATCCGTTACTTTCAGAACCTCGATGAGCTTGTAGAGCTGCTTGGTTAGCTGCTCCACATCGTGCTCGTCTCCCTGCACCACCATGGTGATGCGGGAGATCCCAGGCCGTTCAGTAGGGCCAACGGTGAGGCTGTCGATATTGAAGCCCCGGCGGGCAAACATGCCGGCAATGCGGGTTAAGACGCCGGGCTGATCCTGCACAAGAGCGCTAAGGGTATGTCTCACGGCAACCGCAGAGGAGAGTGGCTGGAAGTAGGCGATGGCCTTGTACAAATCTTACGCCAATTCCGCAGCTGCCAGGAGGGATCCTCGAGCCTTGCCGAATTGAACTCAGCCGTGCTAAGGATCTCCCTCTTCATCCTGGAGTTGGCGCAAAGCGCGCTGCACCTGCTCTTGCAGAACCCGGTTGTGGCGCTGGCGGCCAAGGTGCAAGGCGGCTTGCCAGCTGGCAATGGCGGTCTTGAGGTCTCCCATATTCCGGTAGGCCAGTCCCCTCGCGTAGAGGCCGTACTCGTCGGCAAGGTCAAGGGGAATGCCGCTGGCCTCCAGGCGAAAGGCCTGGTCATAGTCGTCGAGGGCTGCCCTAAGCTCCCCCAGCTCGTAGAGCAGATTGCCCCTGAGGTAGAGAGCGCAGGGCTGGCCGGGCTCTGCCTCTAGGCTACAGCTGAGGTCGGCAATCGCTTCGAGGTAGCGATCGGCCCAGGCGTAGGCGATCCCCCGCCGGTAGTAATGGGCTGGGCAGGGATCCCAGCGGATGGCCTGGGACCAGTCGGCTACAGCCGCCTCCCACTCCCCCAGGTAGCCGTACACCTGAGCACGGCAGGTATAGGCGGGCGCCCAGGTGGGATCCCGCGCAACTGCCTCATCCAAGTGAGCCAGCGCTGAAGGTAGGGATCCCTGCTGCAGGTACAGCTCAGCTAGGCGGAGATGGTAAGTAGGGCTGGGATGCAGCTGTACTAGCTTGGTCAACTCGGCGGTTGTCCCCTGCAGATCCCCTCGCGCTTGGTAAATGAGGCTGCGGTAGAAACAGGGTTCCGAGCGACGGGGGATCAACTGGGCAGCCTGGTCGAAGTCTTCCAGGGCCTGGGCAAGCTGACCCAGTTCGAGGCGGATCTGTCCCCGCAGGAGGTAGGCGTTGGCTAGACGGGGATCCCGTTGCAGCGCCAGGGTAAGCTGCTGCAGGGCCCCTAGCAGATCCCGGTTGAGCCACCGTTCGCGAGCGCGGTTGTAGGCCAAGATGGCCGGGCGAGTAAAGGCAGAAATCGCCGCTGCGCTGGCCAGGCCCATCACCGCCAAGAGGCGATCCTGGTGCCAACTGGCCAGGCTCCCCAGCAGCAAGGCAGCGGCAACCCCAAGGCGCAGGCCAGCAGAGGTGTAGGCTTTGAGCATGGTATTCCGCCGCCCTGAAAGACCTGCGAAACGATAACAATGCGAAACGATAACAAAATTTATGGCAGGGCATTGCTTGCCGCGTTTCTGCCTTCTTCCTGCTTCCACGACCTGTAGCTGGTAGTAACTCTACACCTACCAGCCGGCTAGGGGGGTCTCCACAGACGTCACTTCCTGTCGAGCTGACGGGAGTTGCCCCTTGCTCTTGATGCCAACCTTAGCTTAGGCAAAATACCTACCGAAGAGAGGTAGCTGCCGGCCCACTAGCTCAGCTACTCCACGTTAAGTCAGAAGATTTGTTGGCAACGCTGTCCAGTGTGCCACAAAAGTAGCAAAGTGCTCCGCACCCGTGTTGCAAACGAGAGCCCCCTGGCCTAATCCCGACACCCGCCCGGTAAAACGCTGGCCAGAGGAGGAGATGGGCGTCAAACTGACGGTGGTATCTACCCAAAGGCAGCAGTGGAAGACAAGTCGAGGACTGGCTTGGGCCGGCAGCCTTTACAGAATAGCCAGAGCAGCCGGCAACTTGCCCGCTGGCGCCGCCACCGAGCTAAGGAACGGCAGCTGGCGTGGCTTTGGGAGGATCGGATCCCGACGGCCCGACAACTGGACTTTCGCCTTGCGACGGTGGGCTTGGCTTTGGCCGCCGCTTTCTTGGGAGCGGGGGCGCGTTTGGTTTACTTGCAACACTACCAAGGGCCAACCCTACAGCAGCGGGCCGAGGCTCAGCAGCGGGCCCACCTCCGACCCTTCCTCCCTCGCCGTTCGATCGTGGATCGCCACTCCGTAGCTCGGCAGCAGGCGGAGCTGTTGGCCGTAGATCGCCCTGCCTATACCCTTTGGGCCCATCCCCGCCTTTTTGGCAGGCGCACTCCGCAGGAGATTGCCACGGCTCTAGCCCCTCTGCTGCGGCGGCCAGTTGAGCAATTGACCCAGCAGTTGTCGGCTAACCATGCGGTGCGGCTGGAGCGCTGGCTGGCGCCAGAAGTGGCGGAGCAAATTCAGGCTCTGTACCTGGACGGCCTGGAGCTGGTGAGCGAGCGGCAGCGGGTTTATCCCCAAAAGGAGATGGCTGCCGAGGTGGTGGGCTATGTGGATTTAGACCACCGCGGCCAGGCAGGAGTGGAATATTCTCAACAGGCACTGCTGGAGCGGACAGTTCAGCCAGTTACCATTCCCCGAGATGGCTACGGCCAGTTGTTGGCTGCCGAGGTGCCGGAAAGGCTGCTGCAATCCGGCGAGACGGTGCTGCAACTGACCTTAGACATGCGCCTGCAGCGGGCTGCCCGCGCTGCTTTGAAAGCCCAGATGGAACGGTTTCAGGCGCTGCGGGGCACGGTGATTGTTTTGCAGCCCCACACTGGCGAGATCCTCGCCTTGGTGAGCGAGCCCACCTACGATCCCAACCGCTACTTCGAGTACGACCCTGCCCTTTTTCGCAACTGGGCCGTTACAGACTTGTACGAGCCGGGATCCACCTTCAAGCCTATCAACATCGCCATTGGGCTCGATGCCGGGGCCTTCACCGCCAACGAGCGGGTTTACGACGCAGGGCGGATCTGGATTGGCCGCTGGCCCATCCAAAACCACGACTACCGCCAGCGGGGTGCCCATGGCTGGCTAAGCGTTACCGAGATTCTGCGCCTGTCCAGCAACGTGGGTATGGTGCACCTGATGCAAAAGCTGGATCCCCGCCAGTACCACCATGCCCTCCTACGGCTGGGATTGAACGAGCGCAGCGGTGTCGATCTGCCCTTCGAGCCGCCCAGCCGCCTGAAGCCCCTGCGGCAATTTGTAACCGTGCCAGTGGAGCGGGCCACCGTCGCCTTTGGCCAGGGATTGGCCCTCACTCCTCTGCAGCTAGCCACCTTGCACTGCATCATCGCCAACGGCGGGTTAAAGGTGCGGCCCCATGTGGTGCGCGGCCTAGTGGAGAGGGATACCGACACCCTGGTTTGGGGCCCCTCCCGGCCAGCGCCAGTGCGGGTGCTCTCGGAAGAGGCCACGCTGGCAGTGCGCATCCAGATGCGGGATGTGGTGGACTTTGGCACTGGGCAGTCGGCCAAGATCGAGGGGTATGAGATTGGCGGTAAAACGGGCACAGCCCAGAAAGTTGGGCCGCAAGGGGGCTACTTGCCCGGCAAGCGCATCACCAGTTTTGTGGCCTATTTCCCAGCCCTTCGTCCTCAGTATGTGATTTTGGCTGTGATCGACGAGCCAAAGGGGGAAGATGCCTTTGGATCGACGACAGCAGCTCCCGTGGTTCGCTCGGTGATCCAGGAGATCATTGCCCTAGAAGGGATCCGCCCCAATTCCCCATAGGAAAAGGCTGGGATCAGGACTGGCTGCCATGGGCATCTGACCTTGGTGCTGCCACCCGCCAGCTCAGTTTAGCGTTGAGATAAAAGTTCCAAAATACAACAATACCAATTGCGATCAAGTTAGCGAGCAAATAGTGAATGCCCAGGCGCTCGCTTAGCAAGATCAACAACAAAGAGTTGAGCAGCAGGCCAATCAAACAAATGACATTAAACTTGACCAGTCGCTGCAGACGATTCCAGAGGCCTGGCTGTAGCCGAGTGACATGGCGAAAGGTCCAGAGGTCGTTCCAGAGGAAGTTATTGAGGATGGCCACCTCAGAGGCGATAAGTTTGCTGATAGCCAGATCCCACCCTAAGTTGTTGGGATCGTGGAACAGATACAGCAACGTCATATCCACAAACGTACCGGACAGTCCAACCATGCTGAAGCGCAAAAAGGATCCCACTTGACCTAGCGAAAAGCGCAGCGCAATGAGGTGGTGGAGATACTGGAGGCAGGTTTGCAGTTGGATTTTGCTCTCACCGTTTTGGCGCTCCTGAAAGATGTAGCCGACTTCAGCAATGGTCCTCACCCGGCCCCGCGCCAGCACCTCAACTAGCAGCTTGTAGCCTTTGGGGCTGAGCGGGATCCCGGCAATAGCCTGGCGTCTAACTAGAAACAACCCGCTGAGAGGATCCGACACCCGCCTAAAAACCCCAGGAAGTAGCATCAGCCCAATCCACTGGGCCCCCCGGGAGACGAGGCGCCGGCCCAGGTTCCAGTGGCTCACTCCCCCCGACTCCGCGTAGCGGCTGCCCACCACCAGGTCTACTCCCTCTTGAATGGCAGGCCACAGCTTGAGAACAATCTCCGGCGGGTGCTGCAAGTCCCCATCCATCACCCCCAGGACCTCGCCGCGGGCTGCTTGCCATCCCCGCAACACCGCCGTGGCCAGCCCCCGTTCGTGGTCTCGGCAGATAACCTGCAGTTGGGGAAATTCCTCTTGCAGTTCCTGGGCCACTTTGGCGGTGTAATCGGGGCTATTGTCATCCACCACGATCAGCTCGTAGGCCCCAGGTAGGATTTTGTCCAGATGGGCACACAACTGCCGGATCAGGCTGCAGATGCTGGAGGCCTCGTTGTAGGTGGGAACAACCAGCGATAGCTGGACAGAGGTGGGCTGAGAGAGCGGCGGGATTTGAATAGGGACTGTCGAAGCTTGCGGATGGTTGGACGAAGTAAGAGTTCCCTGAGGCATTCAGCAGGCCATCCAAAAAACATCGAGGAGAATCCTAAGCAGGAGCGCGGAAACACCGCTCCGCGCCACCAAAGCGCTAATCCCCTATCCTATCGGGGGATAACCCCCAGAGCTAGACAGTTCCCCACATGCCCAGCTTGCCTAGGAAGATCCCGTCGAAGGGAGCGGGATCTAGGCCGCGGCAGAGTTGGGCTCTCGCAAGCCTCGATGAGCGTTTGTTTGGCCTGCCAGTCGAGGAGGAGCTGCGCCATGGCTAAGCCGCCAAGGGGTTGCAGAGGGCCCTCTGCCCCGTTGCTATCTGCGGGCGGTAGTTGGCGCAGGTAGAGCTGGGTGGGCAGAGAGAGCAACTGAACCGAAACGTAGGGCAGGGGGCCGGCCTCTTGCCAACCGCCTCCACTGCAGGGGCGATAAACGTTTGCGGCGAGCGGCTGCCAACCGTCAACTGTGGCTCGTTGTAGCAGCAGATCCCGTGGACAGCTGTGAAGGGGAGCTGCTCAGAAAGAGAGGGCTGGGCTTTGCGAGCAGACGCCGCCTGCGGTTGTTGCATCCAGCGTCGCACTCTAGGCAGGAGAGGATTGTTCATCATTTGCTCGGCAACGTCTTTCTCTCCTTTAACCGGCCAGCCCAGGGAGCCGCCTAGTCGCCAATGGTGATCTGGCCAATCATGCCGGCTTCTGCGTGACCAGGGATGGTGCAAGCCAGAGAGTAGACCCCAGATTTGAGGGGGATAAACTGCCACTCCACCGACGCGCCCGGCTTGAGCTCAATTTCTCGGACCTGCCCTTTAATTTCCACGCCAGCCACTTCCAGTTTGCGTGTCCAAACAGCATCGGCAAAGTCCTTGGCGCTGAAGTAGTGCTTCAATTGGCTGGGGTTGCTCAAGCGCAATCGGTAGAGGTTGCCATTGCGAAAAAAGAGCTCCTTAGGCGCAAATACCAACTGGTTGTCAACCGTGCCCAGCTCGACTGCCCTGTCCTGGGGCGTTTGCCGCGACAGATCCCGTCCCCACGCCGGCCAGGAGATCCCGCTGCTCAACATCCACAGACAAAAGCTCACTAGCAGGAGATAGCGCAGCCCACGCAGCATACCCAACAGGGAAACTCCGCCTGGAAACCTAAGATAGCAATTCACGAAAAACGGGGCAGGCAACCCCCAACTTTAGCCAGGGGGTACTTGACCAAGCCGCACAGTTGGGGGCGCCTCTTCGGCTGTTCCCCTCTCCCATTCCACCGCTACCGCTGCAACGTAGCCATCGGCAACCCCCAGAGGCAAGGTTAGCCAGCCGGGATCCCTGGCCAACCTTTTGGCACCAGCCAGGCCCACACCCATGGCTTTTAGGAGGGCCTCTCTTTGGGTCCACATCTGCAAAAAAACCGCATCTCGCTCTGGCGGTGGGCAGGCTAGGAGGTAAGCTTGCTCGGCAGCAGAAAAGTAGCGGCGGGCAATGCGCTGCCAGCGGGGCACGGGTCGGATCTGCTCCAAGTCCACGCCAATTCGACGGTGCAGCGCCAAGCCAACCAGGATCCACTGGTGGGAGTGGCTGAGGTTAAACTGCAGCGGTAGAGGTGGATCCCGCCAGTAGGGCTTACCGTTAGCCGTGCGGTCGAGGGAGATGGCTTGAGGCGGAATGCCGCTATAGTGGCTAAGCAAAGTTCGCAGCAACAAGCGGCCAGCCAGAAAACGGCGCCGATCCCCCACCAGTTGCAATTGCCCCGCCCGCTGCCGTTCCTCGAGGGAGAGCAGCTCAAGCCGAGGAAGCAACACCTCCAGAGGGGGCACTGCCTGTAGCCACAGGTGGATCTCCGGCTTTTCCAGCTCCACCAGCGGCTGCCGCAATCTTACCCTTCCACCCTCTTGAGACCTAGACAGCTCGAGAGGTTGCGAATGGGGTAACATGGCCTTGAGCTGGCGTGGTTGGCAACACCACCTAGACAGTACTTCCTTTAGACGTGTTCCCAAGGCCCGGCTCGAGCTAATGTCTTCCTTTCACTACCCACCCCGCCCCGGCCCTGTTCGCGCTGCTCGACAACAGGCCATTTGCCAAGGGATCCTCTGGCTGTTGCTGGGCTTTACGGCTATTTTGTCCGGCTCCGCTGGGGCCTTCCTGGCGGCCATACTGCCCCGCCCGATCCTTCCTCCTTCTCTAAGTGCTGAGGAACAGGCAGCCTTTCGACCGGATGCCCTGCGCGCTGCTGCTCTAGATCGATCCTTGCACATCCTCATTCTGGGCCTCGACAGGCCAGATCCCGCCCTCTCGGGAACAGGGGATCAGGACCGCTTCAACACCCGCTCTGATACCATTCTTCTGGCCCGCTTTGACCCCCAGGCGCGGCGGATTACCGTGTTGTCGATCCCCCGCGACACCCGCGTGCGCCTGCCCGGCTTCGGCGTGGCCAAGATCAACGCCGCCAACGTGGTGGGAGGCCCCGCCCTAACAGCTCAGGTGGTAAGCCAGTTGCTGGGCGGGATCCCGATTGACCGCTACGTCCGCCTCAATACCGAAGCCCTGGAAGCGCTGATTGACGCGGTGGGTGGCGTAGAGGTCTACGTGCCGGAGCCCATGCACTACGTGGATCGTACGCAGCAGTTGTTCATTACCCTACAACCCGGCTGGCACCGCCTCAACGGCAAACAGGCCCACCACTTTGCCCGCTTTCGCCACGACCAGCTGGGGTTAGGAGATATTGGCCGGGTGCAACGGCAACAGGAGCTGCTGCGGGCCCTCAGCCGGGAACTGCTCTCCCCCGCCGTCTGGCCGCGCATCCCAAAGGTTTTGCAGGTTGTCCGCACCCACTTGGATACCAACCTCACCTGGGCAGAAGTCTTGAGCTTGGCCAAATTCCTTCTCACCTACGGCGGGGATCGCATGGATCTGGTGCTGTTGCCGGGCCGCTTCAGCCAGGCGGGAGAATTTGCCACCAGCTACTGGCTGCCGGATCTGGCCGGGATCCGCCGTGTGGCCGCCACCCATTTTGGCCTAGAGGCGGAAGTGACCCCCATCCCGCCGCAACACCTGCGCATAGCCGTGCAAAACGCTACCGGCAAGCCGGGGATGGCCCGCCGCATGGTGCAAGAACTGGTTAGACAGGGCTATGCCCAAGCTTTTGCCGTCGAGGATAGCCCCCAGGTGTTGCCGCGCACCGAGATCCTTGCCCAAAGTGGGGACCGGGAGGGGGCTAGGCAGGTTCGCGCTGCCATTGGGCTAGGAGAGGTGCGGGTGGAGTCCACGGGAGTTCTCAACTCCGACGTCACCATTCGCCTAGGTCGAGATTGGGCGGAGCAGCTTACCCTCGGTAGGAACCAAGCTCAGAGCCTCTAGGGCCAGCTGGTTTGAGTGCAGATTTATTGCCCTGCTGCCCTAAACGGCAGAGCACAAGGCCGCTCTACTGGGGCCTACGAAGGTCATGCATAGTAGTGGGCAAGGCTTGAGGCTCAGTCTTCTTGGTAAATTGGAACTAAGCTGGTTCGAGTGACAAGCTACCTATGGCCGTCTTGGAGCAAGGAGCCATCACTGTCCACACGGAGAACATTTTTCCCATCATCAAGCAGTTTCTCTACTCGGATCGCGAGATCTTTTTGCGGGAGCTGATCTCTAACGCTGCTGACGCTATTGCCAAGCTGAAAATGGCCAAGCTGGCCGGCGAAGTGACGGAGCCTCCAGAACCAGAGATTGTTATTGCGCTCAACAAAGAGGCAAAGACTCTCTCCGTAAGCGACACTGGCATCGGCATGACTGCCGAAGAGGTGAAAAAATATATCAACCAAGTGGCCTTTTCCAGCGCTGAAGAGTTTATTCAAAAGTACAAAGACAAGGGTGCTGACCAGGTGATCATCGGCCACTTTGGCCTAGGTTTTTATTCTTCCTTTATGGTGGCGCAGCGGGTGGAGATCGACACCCTTTCCTACCAGCCCGGCAGCAACCCTGTGAAATGGTCCTGTGACGGCAGCCCCAATTTTACCCTCTCGGATTCCCAGCGCTCTGCTATCGGCACCACCGTCACGCTGTACCTAACCCCCGATAGCGAGGAGTACCTGGATCCAAGTCGCATCCGCGAATTGGTGCGCAAGTACTGCGATTTTATTCCCGTTCCCATCAAGCTCAATGGAGAAGTCATCAACCGGCAAAAGCCCCTCTGGAAGATTTCTCCCTCAGAGCTCAAAGACGAGGACTACCTGGAGTTTTACCGCTACCTGTATCCCTTCCAGGAAGATCCCCACTTCTGGGTTCACATCAACACGGACTATCCTTTCATTGTGCAAGGGATCCTTTACTTCCCCAAACTGCGCCCGGACATCGATCCCACCAAGGGCCAAGTTAAACTGTTTTGCAACCAAGTTTTTGTCCAGGATAACTGCGAGGAAGTTATCCCTAAGTTCCTCCTGCCCCTTCGCGGTGCCATCGACAGCCCTGATATTCCTCTCAACGTCTCCCGCAGTTTCCTACAGAACGACCGCACTGTCAGGCGCATTGGGGATCACATAGCCAAAAAGGTGGCGGATCGCCTCAACGAGCTCTACCGAGAAGACTACGAAAAGTACGTCAGGGTCTGGCCCGATATCAGCCTATTTATGAAGTTTGGGGCAATGAATAGCGACAAATTCTTTGCCCAGATTAAGGACATTCTCATCTTCCGAGTGGCCGGATCCCCTGCCGACAAACCCGAGTACGTGACCCTCAAGGAATACCTAGAGCGCACGCGAGAGAAACAGAACAAGCGGGTTTACTACGCCACGGACGAGGCAGCCCAGAGCGCCTACATTGACCTGCACCGCTCCCAGGGCCTAGAAGTCATCATGCTAGATAGCTGGATCGACAGCCATTTCAGCAGCTTCCTGGAGCGAGAGTATCGCGAAGAGGGGATCCAATTTAAGCGGGTGGACTCGGAGTTGGATGAAGCCCTGATCAACAAAGACAAAGCTGCTGAGCTTGTCGACCCCCTAACTCAGAAAACCCGTAGTGAAAAGCTAGTAGATCTTTTCCGTCAGGCGCTGGGGAAAGAAAAGCTGCAGATCAAGGCTGAGGCCCTTAAGTCCGAGTCTGTGCCGGCGATGATCCTGCTGCCGGAAACCCTGCGGCGCTTGCAGGAGCTCAATGCCATCCTGCAACAGAAGCCGATGGAGTTTTTGGAAGAACACACCTTAGTGGTCAACACTGCCCATCCCCTCATTCAGAACCTGCAAGCTTTAGCCGAGGAGGGCCGGGATCCGGAGCTGGTCAATCTTATCTGCAACCACATCTATGACCTAGCGCTGATTACCCAGAAAAGCTTCGACCCAGCAGCGGCGCGGGCTTTCGTGCAGCGCTCTAACGAGGTGCTGACGCGGCTTACCCGCCGTCAGTAGGCAGCACTCTCCCAGCTTGCCCCTGCTTGCAGGGCTTCTGCTGCCCCAGGCAAGGGGGGACGAGGGCCAGCGCCGTTTCTACTTTCTTGGAGAAGGGGAGCCACTTGACGCATGAGCGTAGCCATCTCCAGGGCGCTCATGGCGTACTCCCAGCCTTTGTTGTTTTTGATCCCGGCTCGCTCCAGCGCCTGCTGCAGGGTGTCCGCCGTGAGGATCCCGAAAATGACCGGCACGCCAGTGCGAAAGCCTGCTGCCGCGATCCCCTTGGCCACCTCTGCCGACACATAGTCAAAGTGGGGGGTCTGCCCTCGGATCACCGCCCCCAGGCAGATGATGGCATCGTAGCGGCGGGACTGGGCCAGTTGGTGGGCCACCAGCGGCACCTCAAAGCTGCCAGGCACCCAGTAGTAGTCCACCTGGCGACTCTCGGGGCTGACATCCAGGCCATGCCGCCTCAGAGCATCCTGGCACCCCTCCAACAACTTGCCCACAATCAAATCGTTAAACCGACTGATGACGATAGCTAGACGCAGATCGCCTGTCTGCGTAAAATTCCCCTCGTAAACTGCCATCTTGCTGCTCCAGGAAAAGGAAGCGGCCTCCTCTAGGCTACAAAGCTGCACTCTTCCATCCTGACATACTTCTTGCCATCCCACTTTCAGGAGGATAGTTCTGCAGCTGCCCATCGAGCAGCAAGATTGACATCCTCCCCCAGTGATCTAGCTAGGCCAGGAAGGGATCCCTGGCCGGACGGCGCGGCAGTCTGGTACATGTCTCCAGGCTGGCGGCCCACTCGCCGAGGAGGGTGTTGACCCAGTGAGGCAGCTCGTCGTGGGCGCAGTGACCCACCCCCGGTAGCTTCACCAACGTAAGAGCTGGCTGCCAGCGCTTGAACTGATCCGCCAAAAAGCTAGGTACCGCCGGATCTTCTTGACCCCAGAGGAGGAGAATGGGCATTTTGAGGGTGGGCAGGAGGCGCTTGGGGCTATCGAAGGGGCGGCAGAGGATGGCCCTGAGGCTGTCCAAGAACACGTGGGCTGCTCCTGGCTCAAAAGCTGGCGTTTGGAAGATCTGCACCAGCTCATCGTCCACTTGCTCATCGCGCTTGTAGACGTTCTTGATCCAAGCCCGCAGCACCTTAGTCTGTCGCAGCCAATTAAAGAGGTGAGGGCCCAGCAGCGCCAGGATCCCTTCGCAGAAAGCTCGCACTAGGGCGTCCCAGGGAGGGGGCAGTTCTTCTGGATGGGGTCCGTCGGCGCAGCTAATCAAGCATAGGCCCCTCACCATCTGGGGATAGCGGGCAGCCGCAATCACCCCCACCAACCCGCCAAGGGAGTGGCCAACCAGGATCACAGGCTGGCGGATGTGGACGCGCCAAAACTCGTACACCTGCTCCACCCAGAGATCGACGCTGTAGGCGATCTCCGGCTTGGCGCTCTTGCCAAATCCCAGCAAGTCAAGGGCGTAGACAGGGCGCTGGGATCCTAGAGGGACGATGTTGTGGCGCCAGTGGCCGACGGAGGCGCCAAAGCCGTGGATTAAAAGAGCCGGCGCTGCCACCAAGTTTACCTGGCCTGCAGGAGTTTGGGCGCGACTAGGAGTGTAGGTGAAGTGAACCGGCCAGCCGCGCCAAAGCCAGGTTTGAGAGTGGCCGTAGCGAGGCAGGCCCGAGAGGGGATCCCTGCTGTCGACTAGATGGAACGGGGGAGACAGGGATCCGGGCACAGAGGGAGTAGAAAGGGAGCTGGGTGTGTGCAAGGAAGGAGTAAACAAGCCCACCTCCATCAGAATAGACCAATCGCAGCGGCTTCTTCGGAGCGTCTAGAGTGGACTAACGGGGCGTTTTGGGGACTAGAGGTTCCGCCCAGCTTCCGCCCGCCAGCAGTCTTCGCTTGAGCTCTACTTGCAGATTCGATGAGCGAGAAAACCGACGAGACGGCCTGGATAGACCCGATTACAGCAGCCAGCTTTCGCCAGATTGACCAAGAGATCGGCCCCCACCCCTGGCAGGGGATCCCCTATGAGATCGTGCGCCGCGCTATCCACGCCACGGCCGACTTCGAGCTCCGGGATCGCTTTGTGTTCAGCCCCACGGCGGTTGAGGCGGGGCTGGCAGCTCTGCGGCAAAAACGGCCAGTGGTGGTGGATGTGAGGATGGTAGCCGCCGGGATCCAAGCTGGTCTGCAGGCCCAGGGGATTCCGCTCCACTGCGCCTTGGACTGGGTGGAAGAGCCCCTCGAGGTGGGGCAAACCCGCACCGCTCAAGGGATGATCAAGGTGGCCCGCCGTCACCCGGAGGCAATCTTTGTTGTCGGCAACGCGCCCACAGCCCTGCTGGCGCTGGTGGAAGAGATTCGGGCGCAGCGGGTCCGGCCCAGCCTGGTGATTGGGGTGCCGGTGGGCTTTGTGGCAGTAGAAGAGGCAAAGCAAGCCTTGGCCCAGACAGAGGTTCCCCAGATTCGGGTGGAGGGCCGTAAAGGGGGATCCCCGGTGGCTGCCGCCATTGTCAATGCCCTGCTGCTGGCTGCCCGCCGGGACTAGAATTGGGGACGAGCTGGGAAGGCCATCCAGGAATCTCGCCGCGATAGAAATGCAGGAAACCCCATACGCCAGTACACCCGCCTGTCGAACGCTAGATGGCGAGCCAGTTGCCTCAGCTTGCAGTTGTAGGGGTAGCCGGAGATGGCTCGGTGGCTTCCTGGGGGATCCCACCCCTTTCGCAGGCCAAAGTCCTGGCCGGGCCTCCTAGCCTACTCCAGCACTTTGCTGACCATCCAGCCCGCAAGATCCCGCTGACCGGGTCAGTGGAAAGTTGGATCCCGCTTCTGCAGCAGGAGCTAGCGCAGGGATCTCTGGTCTTGTTGGCCAGCGGGGATCCCCTGTTTTTCGGGATTGGGCGCCTGCTGACCCAGTATTTCCCGAGGGAGCAGTTGGCTTTTTATCCCCAGGTGAGCTCGGTACAGTTGGCCCTCAACCGCCTACAGATCCCCTGGCAGGAGGCCACTATCCTCAGCCTACATGGGCGGGGAATGGAGCAGTTGGAACCCGTTCTCAAACAGGGATCCCCTGTGATTGTAGTGCTCACCGATCCAGAGCACACACCAGCCAGCTTGGCCCAGTTCATTGCCGACCTGCGGCTGCCAGTGCGCTACCAGGCCTGGGTATGCAGCCAACTGGGATCCCCCCAGGAGCAGATCGTGCCCCTGCAGGAAGGGGAGAACTCTGCCTTCCCCAGCCCTAACCTGGTGGTGCTGCGGCGCGTTGAGCCGGAACCGGATCCCAGCCGCTGGCCTTTGGTTGGGATCCCGGACGACCAGTTCCACACCTTTCCCGACCAGCCCGGCCTAATCACCAAGCAGCCCATCCGCCTCCTCACCCTGGGAGCCTTGCAATTGCCGCGACAGGGGGTGGTGTGGGATATCGGGGCTGGCACGGGCTCAGTGGCCGTGGAGATCGCCCGCCTCTCTTCCCAGCTCCAGGTCTATGCCATCGAGCGCAACGCCATGGGCATTTGTCTCATCCAGCGCAACCGCCAACGCTTTGGTCTGGAAAACCTGCAGGTAATCCCAGGGGCAGCGCCTCAGGTGCTGGCTGACCTGCCGGATCCGGATCGGGTGTTGCTGGGAGGGGGTGGAAAGGGGATCCCCCAGCTCCTGCCCACAGTGGCGCCCCGCCTACGGCCTGGAGGGATCCTGGTGGCCAACTTCGCCACCCTAGAAACCTGCAGCGAAACCCTGCAGTGGCTGCGCTCACAGGGCTGGCAGGTGCGAGTGGAACATGTCCAGATCTCCCGCTCCACGGCCTTGGCTGAGGGCACTCGCTTTTCCCCCCTTAACCCCGTTTACCTGCTGCAAGCAATCCCTTCCACCTCGAAGTTCCACTAAGCCCTCAACTGAATGGGAGAGAGTTCAGGGAAGGCTTAGGCACGGCCTAGGATCCAGGCGATAAGGGGGGGATCCCTATGCTCAAGATAGTACCGAACGGCTGAGGTCAGGTCCAGCTCCAAGTCGCGGTTTTGGATGTCGGTGATCATTCTGTACATCAGCTCCAGGTGAATGCGATCCTCTTTGGTGAGCAGCTTATACTTGCCATTAGGGCTGTTGTTGAGGGCAGCCAAGGCCGCTTGGGTGGCAGTAGCTGTTGGAGAAGGAGGCTTGAGGCGGGCGTCCCGCAGCAAGAGAAACTGAAGCCCAGGGTGAGCAATCACCAATTGGTTGAAGTTATTGACCTGCCAATACATGCTGCCAGCAGCCACTTGGATAAAGGCAATCACCCGCTTTTGGCTGGGGAAATAGAGGTGATCTGGAAGCTTGCGTTTGCCCAGCTTCAGGGCACTCATGGGGACAGGATGGATCCCTTGCAGGGCATTGACGATGGTGCGCAATTTGCCGATATCAGCTGTGCTGTCGATGATCGCCTCTTGAGGATAGGCGGCGCGGAGCTGAGCCTCAGTGGTGCGGAGATAGGGATCCAGCGTCTCAACAAGATCGGCAGATCGGCTGGGATCCCGAAGGGGTGGAGATAGAACGATGGAGGGGCCGTGGGCAGGCAGAAGGGGGATGAGCAGTTGTTTGAGGGTTTGCAGCTCAGTCTCGAGGCGCTGGACGCGGGCGGCTAGATTGCTGGCAGTGGGTACAACTTGCACCTGGGGAGGGAGAGGGATCCCGTTGATGTAGTGGCGGTAGTAGGCTGAGGCTCGGTTGAGAATGGCGCGGATGGAGGGTTGGCTGAGGATATCGCTGAGGTCATCGGCGGTAAAGAGAGCTTGGAGGTGGATCCCTGAAGGCAGGCGGCTCTGGAGAAGGGCTTGAAGCTGGGGAAGAGAGGGGAGATCTAGGGAGAGGACGGTTTGGGAGAGGCGATCGACGGTGGCCCGGTCAAATTGGGTTTGGAAATGTTGCCAACGGTCGGGGAACAGATTGAGGATAAACAGACTGTTGGGGATACGGGTAAAAAGCTCTTTCAGGGCATCGCCAAAGTTGAGAAGGATATCTCGATTTTCCTCTCGGCCCAGAGCCTCCAATTGGTCGAAGACAATGATCAGGGGCTGGTCGAGCAGCGAAAGCCTGCCGATGACTTTCATCCCTTCTAGGGCAAAGGTGTTGCGATCCAGATCTGCACTCCAAGGGGGCAACCCAATCAAGTTGGTTTCTTCAGGATCCAGGTCGGTACCGCTGAGCCAGCGGATGATCTGGTGACGGCGGTTGGGATCCCTGTAGCTGCAGTATTTGATGATGCCCTTGAGAATGTTTTCGGTGGAACCGGTAAGGAAGTTTTGCTCTGCCCACCAGCGCAGAACCAGTTTTTCAATGGCTTGCCATTGCTGACGACGACGCTCGCTGCCTTCTGCTCCTAGGCGATGAAAGAGATTAAGGGGATCCGCAGTGAGAATAGAGAGAAGCTCCTCATTTTTTTGAAGTTTGGGGGAAGTTTTCAAGATTTCCACAAAGCTTTTGGCAACGAGATAATCAAGCTGAGTATGGTGACGAGCATCAACTTGTTCTCGCAGGGATTCCAGGGTGTGGCTGTAGATGTGGTGATAGATGTTGTCGGGATGGGTGGGCTGAGGGATAAACAGGAGACGGTTGTGGCGCAGCAGGTTTTGGGCCACCCGCATGATTAGGTGAGTCTTGCCGGATCCAGGTTCCCCCAGTAGGACAACGCCCCGGCTCTGGTGGTTGGGATCCCGTTGAATGTCCTGGAGAACGGCTGTGAGTTGCTGGTACTGAGACTGATAGATGGTAGCCTCGTCGGGGTAACTCTGAAAGGGATTGTCAACTCTACTGCTGGCAAAGGGGTTGGGAATATTCTGAGCTTTGAGCTGAGCGTGGGTGAGGTGGCGATAGAGGTGATAGGTAAAAAGAGCATCGTAGCTGGCGTCGTGGGCCAGTTTGGAGTTGAAATAGCCGCTCTCCAGTTGGATACCAAGATGTTTGCTAAGATACTCTAGACTGTAGCTGGGGAGGTTGGGGAAACATTCCTTGGCAGCTAGCCAAGTGCAAAAAACGGGGTTAGGAAGCCACTCTTGGTTAGCTTGCTCAAAGGCTTGTTTAAGGATTTTTAGGTCGTGCTCTGCGCGGTGGAAAACGAGGGTTTTACCTTGGGCCAAACGCCGCAGGTCTGCAACAATCTGGGCTAAAGGCTTGGGCTGGGGGTGGCCAGGCGAGTATTCCTGGGTATGGGCGTGGTAAACAAGCTTACCGCTGCTGTCGACAATGGCAATCTCTTCGAGGTTAGGGTTGCCCTCGGTGTCAATAACCAAGTAGCTCATGGAAAGGGAGGTTCTGGAGCACTAATGAGCCAAAAGTACCACTGTAACTTTCTTTCTAAATGGACAGGGGGTCTAGGAGGTAACCTAGCTTCCCAGCAGAGGGGCTAGGAAGCCAGGCGGGCATTTGCCTAGAATGGCAGGAGGGCTGGGAAGTGGTGGGCCTCCTAGGGCTCTAGCCCTCGTCCTCCTCGTCGTTGCTAACCCCCCCTCGGTAGAGGTAAGAAGAACGATTGGTTTTCTTGATGTAGTCCTTGATGGACTCCAGGTCGATGTAGCGATCCGCCAAGTTGATGAGCTGATCGCTGGTCATGGAGCGCAGGCTAACCACCTCTACCCGTGCTCCCTGGTAGCTGACAGCATTGACGGCATAGGCCAAGTCCCCGTCTCCGCTTACCAGCACCGCTGTCTCATACCAGCGCACCAGCGACAACATGTCCACGGCAATCTCCACATCTAGGTTGGCCCGCTTGGATCCATCGGGGAGTTGGGTCAGCTCTTTGGTAACCACACGGAAGCCATTGCGGCGCATCCAGAGCAAAAACCCCTGCTGCTTTTCGTTGTTGCGGTCGACGCCGGTGTAGAAAAAGGAGCGCAGAAGGGGAGAACGGCCGGTGAGCGTCTTCAGGAGGCGGGTGTAGTCAATCTCAATGCCCATCTGCAGGGCAGCGTAGAAGAGGTTGGCCCCGTCAATGAAGATGGCTACGCGCCCGCGGTTGTCCTGAAAAGGCTCCGGAAGCTGAAAGCCAGGGTCAGGGTCAAGACGCAACATTCGAGTTTTCTTCTCCAAGTTTTGGCCAAGGGATAGAAAAGGTAGGATATTAAAATCAGGGGAGCAAGGCATCGGCCCATGAGAGCCCTAGCTTACGCCATTACCCTAGCGTAGAAGATCGCTCCCCCCTGGAAGACTTCCAAAATCCTAAAGAAAAATACTTAGCTGGAGGGCACTTGCAGATGCCTGGGCAGGAGGGCCCGCTACCCTATCGTTTCCCCATTCCCCTACTCAAAGGCGTGTTGCGCGGCCGCTGCAAGCGCTTCTTTGCCGAGGTGGAGCTGGAAAATGGGCAACAGGTAACTGCCCACTGCCCCAACACCGGCCCGATGACGGGAGTTTGCCAGGTGGGGGCACCCGTTTGCCTCTCCTATCACCCCGATCCCAGGCGCAAGCTGGCCTACACCTGGGAGATGATCCAAGTGGGGGAGGTGTGGGTAGGGATCAACACTGGCCTACCCAATCGCCTAGTGGAATGGGGGCTGCAGCAGGGCTGGTTCCCCCAACTGGCTCAGTTTTCCCGCTGGCGGCGGGAAGTGGTCTGGGGCAAAAGCAGGGTGGACTTTCTTTTGGAGGGGCCGGGCGGCTGTGCCTACCTGGAGGTTAAAAATACAACCTGGGCTGTTGGCTCCTGTGCCCTTTTTCCCGATACCGTGACGACTCGCGGTCAAAAACACCTGGAAGACTTGATGGAGATCCGCCGACAGGGTCAGCGGGCTCTGCTGCTGTATTGGATTAACCGCGCCGATTGCACCGAGTTTGCCCCCGGAGCAGAACGGGATCCCCGCTATGCCCGTCTGTTTCACCAGGCCCTGCAGGCGGGGGTTGAGGTGCTGCCCTACCGGGTCGAGGTTTCGCCGCAAGGGATCCGCCCCCTGGGCCTAGCTAAGCTTGTGGCTTGAGAGAACCTTCTGGGATGCGAGTAGCCACCTGGAATGTCAACTCCATCCGCAGCCGCCTGCCCCAGGTTTTGGCCTGGCTGGACAAGCAGGGATCCCTGGATGTGCTCTGCCTGCAGGAGACCAAGGTGGTGGATGCGGAGTTTCCCCGTGCCCCCTTCGAGGAGCGGGGCTTTCATGTGGAGGTGTACGGGCAGAAAGCCTACAACGGCGTTGCCCTCATCAGCCGGGAGGTGCCGGAAAAGGTGGAGCGGGGCTTTGCTGCCCTGCTGCCGGCAGCCGCAGAGCTGGATGAGCAAAAGCGGCTTATTGGCGGCCTCTACCACGGCATCCGCATCCTCAACCTCTACGTGCCCAATGGCGAGGCGGTGGGATCTGACAAGTACGCCTACAAGTTGCGCTGGCTGGCCTGCCTGAAAGACTACCTCCAGGTGGCCCTCGACCAGGGGCAGCCTATTCTGCTCTGTGGCGACTTCAACATCGCCCCGGAAGATCGGGATATCTGCGATCCCGGCAAAGCCGGAGAAATCATGGCCTCTGAGCCGGAGCGGCAGGCCCTACGGGAGATCCTGGCTTTGGGCTTTGAGGATGCCTTTCGCAAGTTTAACCCGGACCCTGGGCATTTTAGCTGGTGGGACTACCGGGCCGGGGGGTTCCAGAAGAATCGGGGCTGGCGCATTGACCACCTCTACCTTTCCCCCCTGCTTCAGGACAAAGCTACGGCTTGCTGGATCGACGTCGAGCCGCGGCGGGCAGAAAAGCCCAGCGACCATGCCCCTGTGGTTGTGGAGCTGGCAGTCTAAAACCCTAAGCTGCTCCCTTGAGACAACAGCGGCTATCTACGCTAGGCTGGTAGACGTTAACGAATGTATCGGGCTGCCGCCATGGCGCTCTTTGGTTTCGGCAAACTGAGCAAGAAACTGACCCTGCCCACCCCGGAGGAGGCTTTGCCGGGCCGCTCCGAGCCAATGGCAATCGTTAACCGGCACTACGTCAAGGGCACGCCCCTGAAGCCCCCTTTTCCCGAGGGGATGGAGCTAGCCATGTTTGGCATGGGCTGCTTCTGGGGAGCGGAGCGCAGGTTTTGGCAGTTGCCTGGGGTGTATACCACTGCAGTGGGCTATGCGGGCGGGTATACTCCCAACCCCACCTATGAAGAGGTCTGCACCGGCTTAACTGGCCACAACGAGGTGGTGCGGGTGGTTTACGATCCCAGCCAGATTAGCTACCTCCAGCTCTTGAAAGTGTTTTGGGAAAACCACAATCCCACCCAGGGGATGCGCCAGGGCAATGATGTGGGCACTCAGTATCGCTCCGGCATCTACGTCTATTCCCAGACCCAGCGGGAGCTGGCGGAAAAAACCCGCGACCTCTACCAGCAAGTCCTGAGCGCCCATGGCTACGGCCCCATCACTACTGAGATCCTGGAGGCTCCAGAGTTCTACTACGCCGAAGACTACCACCAGCAGTACCTCGCCAAAAACCCGCGCGGCTACTGCGGCCTGGGGGGAACTGGGGTACCGCTGCCGGAGCTCCTCACCCCCGACCTTGCTCCCTAGAGAGAGAGGGAACCTAAAAGATGCGGCGGGAAGGGGATCCCCGCTCCAGCAGCTCCCTGGCCACTAGGGTCACCACCGCCAGCAAAGAAAGCACCACCGCGGCTGCATAGGCTGATCCTGTGGCATAGCTGCGATAGGCATCTTCCACAAACAGAGGCAGGGTTTGGGTGCGCCCAACGATGTTGCCCGAGACCACCGCCACAGCGCCAAACTCCCCCATGGCGCGGGCATTGGTGAGGATGACTCCATACAAGAGGCCCCAGCGGATGTTGGGCAGGGTAATCCGCCAGAAGACCTGCCAGGAATTGGCCCCCAGAGTTTTGGCGGCTTCTTCTTCCTCGGTGCCGGCCTCTTCCAACACCGGCAATACTTCCCGCACCACAAAGGGCAAGGTGATGAAAGCCGTGGCCAGCACAATGCCTGGAAACGCAAAAATGACCCGCAGGTTCCAGGATCCCAGCCAACCTTGACGGCCAAAGATCAGCACCAGCATCAGGCCGGCTACTACCGGCGAAATGGAAAAGGGCAGGTCAATGAGGCTAAGCAGCAAGGCCCGCCCTGGAAAGCGGCGGCGTGCTAGCGCTATGGCAGCGCAGAGGCCAAAAAGAGTATTGAGAGGCACGACAACCAGGGCAGTTAGCAAAGTCAAGCGGGCTGCGCTGAGAAACTCTCGCTCCCCCAGGTGCTGAAAAAAACTGGGGATCCCTTCCCGCAACGCCTGGTAGAAGACATTCACCAGGGGGATCCCGATGAGCAGCCCCACATAGAGCAAGACGATCCCAATCAGCAGGCCAGCCAGCCAAGGGTTGGCGGGTGGCTTCCCTTGAACCTCGGCAACTCCCTTAGGTCTCATGGCGACTTGCCCAGCCTTGCAGAAGGTTAATCACCGCCAGCGACAGGAAGGAGATCACCAGCATCACCGTCCCAATCACCGTGGCGCCGGCGTAGTCGTACTGTTCCAGTCTTTGGATGACCAGCACCGCTGCAATCAAATCCTGGAAGGGAATGCTGGCGGCAATAATGACGATGGAGCCATACTCACCGACAGCGCGAGAAAACCCCAGCGCCACCCCCGTTAGGATAGACGGCAGAATTTGCGGCAGCACCACTCGGCGAAAGGTCTGCCAGCGGGAGGCGCCCAAGCTCCAGGCGGCTTCTTCCACATCCGGTTCCAGTTCCTGCAGCACCGGCTGCACGGTTCGCACCACAAAGGGAAAAGAGATAAACAGCATTGCTACCCCCACCCCCCAGCGGGTAAAGGCAATGCGGATTCCCAAGGGAGCCAGCAGGGATCCTATCCAGCCGTTGCTGCTGTAGACGGTCGCCAGGGTGAGGCCGGCCACAGCCGTGGGCAGGGCAAAGGGCAGATCAATCAACCCCTCGAGGAGCTTTTTCCCAGGGAAGGCGTAGCGCACCAACACCCAGGCGGTCAGAGTGCCCATCACACCGTTCACTAAGGCCGCCAGCAAGGCGGTTACAAAAGTAACCTCATAGGCAGAGAGGGCCAGGGGATCGGTGGCAATTCGCCAAAACTCTGCCCAACCCAAGGTGCTGGCCTTGGCAACCAAGGCAGCTAGTGGCAAGACCAACATCAGGAAGAGATAGCCCAGGGTCAGCCACCATGGCCAAGACACTGGAAACACCGCCTGCAGCAAGGTTCCCTAAGCTCCCACCGCCATGGCTGTCATTTCCGTTTTCTTGATGGGGAAGGCTTTGATTACCCTGGGGCGCACGTAAACCTGCTGCCCTATGTGCAGGGGCTGGCTGGCGTATTGCTCGCGGCTAAGGTGGGCCCAAAGGGATCCGCCATCGCTCAAGACCAGCTCCGCCTGGATCTCCCGCCCTAGGTGGATGATCTCTTTGACCCAAGCCGAGACACCGCTGCTGGTGGGGCTGAGCTCGATTTGGACATCATGGGGGCGCAAGAAAAGCCGATGCGGGCCGGCCTGCGCTTCAGGGAGCTGGCAGGATAATACGGAGCGGGGCGAGAGCTCGTTGACCGGGCCAATAAAGCTCATGACAAAGGGGGTGGCCGGATGGTCGTAGATCTCGGCAGGGGATCCCACCTGTTCGATCCGCCCCTGGTTCATGACCACAATTTGGTCGGCCACCTCCATAGCCTCTTCTTGGTCGTGGGTAACCAGGACGGTGGTGACATGCACCTCGTCGTGTAGGCGCCGCAGCCACTGGCGCAGCTCCTTGCGCACCCTGGCATCCAGGGCTCCAAAGGGCTCATCCAAAAGCAACACCTGCGGCTCCACCGCCAGAGCACGGGCCAGGGCCACCCGCTGCCGCTGCCCCCCCGAAAGCTGGGAGGGGTAGTGATCCCCAAACCCCGACAGTTGCACCAGCTCCAGCAGCTCGTCCACCCGTGCCCGAATTTCAGCTCTTGGCAGCCTGCGGATCTCCAGGCCAAAGGCAATGTTCTGCCGCACCGTCATGTGCTTAAACAGGGCGTAGTGCTGGAAGACAAAGCCGACGTTGCGCTCCTGGACGCTGGCGTGGGTGGCATCCCGCCCGGTGAGGAAAATCCGCCCCGTGTCTGGCTTCTCCAGGCCGGCAATCAGGCGCAGCAGGGTAGATTTGCCAGAACCCGACGGCCCCAACAAAGCCACTAGGGATCCCGTGGGGATGGTGAGATCGGTAGGGTAGAGCGCCTGAAACTCGCCGAAACGCTTCGATACCCCTGCAATGGTGATGCCCATAGGCTCTGCCTAGCTAGTGGTTTGCCTGAGAAGTTGCTGGATTGGTTGCCGGCTGAGTCTTCTCAAAAGGTTGAGGGAAGTTAAACGCCCACCTAATCTACGGTAAACCTGTCAACAAACCGTTGATACAGCTCCCAGAATAACTTGAATGGGAATCCAAAACAAGGGAGCCCCCCTACAACTCGGCTTGAATGCGGTCAAACAAAGCCCCATCGGCAAAGAAGCGGTTTTGGATTGTCTCCCAGCCGCCTAGGTCGGCAACGGTTACCAGTTTCTCAACAGGAGGGTAACGCCAGGCAAACTCTTGCGCCACCGTGGGCTCCACCGGCCGAAAACCCACCTCGGCAAAGGCCCGCTGCGCCTCGGGAGTAAAGAGGTAGTCCACAAAGGCTTCGGCCACGGCGCGGGTGCCCTTGCGGTCTACGTTGGCATCCACCACCGCTACCGGGTTGTCGATGGAAATGTTGGGATCCGGCACCACGTAGGGCAAGGGCTGGCCGCGCAAGCCCGCCAGGATCACCTCATGTTCGTAGGTGAGCAGGGCATCCCCCTGCCCTTTTTGGAAAAAGACATCCGTAG
This sequence comes from Synechococcus sp. W65.1, assembly GCF_047461615.1. NCBI lineage: Bacteria > Bacillati > Cyanobacteriota > Cyanophyceae > Synechococcales > Synechococcaceae > Synechococcus > Synechococcus sp. W65.1. The sequence continues at coordinate 85,414 of NZ_JANSHI010000001.1, forward strand.
CCTCCCGCGAGTCCCGCGGCAGGACGCGGACGTTTTTGTAGACCTGAGTAGTGAAGGCTAGGGCCTGCGGCTCAGGGACAGCGCTCCAGAGGGCCAAAAAGTTCCAGCGGGCACCCCCTGAGGTTTTGGGGTTGGCAGTAACCACCTGCAAGCCAGGCCGAGCCAGATCCGTCCAGGAGCGGATATCGTGGGGGTTGCCCTCCCGCGTTACCATCACCACCACCGAACGGGTGACGATCCCTTGGTTGGGTGTGCGACTTTCCCAACCCGGCCGAATCAGGCCGGCAGCCACAATGCGCTCCACATCCAGGCCCAGGGCCAGGGCTACTACGTCGGCATCCAGCCCCTCGATGACCGCCCGCGCTTGCGTTGCCGAGCCAGCGTAGCTGCTTTCTACACGCACCCGTTGTCCAGTCTGGGCCAGCCAGTGGGCCTCAAAGGCAGGGATGATCTGCCGGTAGGCATCGCGGGTCACTGCAAAAGAAGCTAGCAGAATCCTCACTTCCCCCTGGGATCCCGCCCCGCCGCCGCAGCCACCCAGCCCCAGCAGAAGTCCTAGAACCAGGGATCCCAGCCCCAGCCACCGCCCCACTCTCGCCGACCAGCCCACCGCGATGGGTAATCTGTTCACAGCCATCCCCAAAAGCTTCTCATCCTCAACCCTCTCCCCGAAGACGAGGGAAGGTTGGGCGTCAGGGATCTATTCTACGGTAAGCCGGTCGGTAAACCGTTTTTGGAGCCAGGGCTCCCTAGGCAGGGCGTGGGGAGCGCTGCATCGGCAGCAAGATCCAACGTGGCCCTGAGGAGGCCGGGATCCTCTGGGGAGGGGAGCAACTGGAACCCCAAGCGCCTACACAGGCGGCGCATGCCCTCGTTTTCGCTGAGCACCTCGCCGGCCAGGCGCTGGATCCCTTCGCAGCGGGCCACCTGAATGAGGCGGGTCAAGAGCTCCGTGCCGATCCCCTGTCTTGGGTAGGGATCCGCCACCAAGAGGGCAAACTCCGCTTCCTGAGGAAGGCCGTGTTTTTTGGAGAGGCGGCTGATGCCAAGGAGCTGGGGTTCTGGGTCTTGCCGCTCGGCCACCAGGGCAATCTCGCGGTCGTAGTCATTAAAGCAGAGGCGAACCAAGCGCTCGTGGGCGGTGCGAGCGCTGTATTGGATGGGGTGGAAGTAGCGCAGGTAGAGGCTGTAGTCGGAGACGTGGCGGTGAAACTCGAGCACCAGCGGCTCGTCTTCGGCACGGATGGGGCGGATGGTGATGCCGTCGCGGAAGGTCCAACTGTACTGGCTACGGTAGGGGCGGATAGCCAGCGGCACAGGTGGTTCTTGGTCCGAGCGCAAAATGACGCGGGCATCCAAAGCCAGCAGTTTCTCGCCAGAGACCAACAGCGGGTTGATGTCGATCTCTTTGATCTCCCGCTGCTCGGCCACCAGTTGGCTGAGGCGCACCAAAAGCTGCTCCAGTGCCTCCAGATCCACGGCCCGGCGTCCCCGCACCCTTTTGAGGGCCCTTGTAGATGAGGGTATTCTCCATCAAGCGCCGCGCCAAGGTGGTGTTGAGGGGGGGAAGGCCAATGGCGCGATCCCGGAACACCTCCACCAGTTGGCCACCGCTGCCAAACAGCAACACCGGCCCAAATTGGGGATCCTCGCTGCTGCCTAGGATCAGCTCGTAGCCGTTGGTGGGAACCATGGGCTGCACCGTCACCCCTTGAAAGTGCTGGGATCCGGCTTTTTCGGCAACATTAGTCTGGATCTGCTGGTAGGCCCGCCGCACTGCCTCGGCATCGGGCAGGTTGAGCTGCACGCCGCCTACGTCGCTCTTATGGGTGAGAGTGTGGGAGTAAAGCTTCAGCACCACCGGGTAGCCTATGGCCTCAGCAGCTTCCACCGCTGCTTTCGAACTTGCTGCCACCCGTGTGGGCACCACCGGGATCCCGTAGGCGGCTAGGATCTCCTTGGACTCGACCTCGGTTAAGAGCGTGCGACCTTGCTGCCGGGCTTGGCTGAGGATTTGGTGCACCCTATCCCGCTCGACCGCTCTTGCAGGGGGCAAAGTGGGAGTTTCGTAGAGGGCCTTGAGGTTGTCGCTAAAGCGCCACAAGTAGCTAAACACCCGCGCCGCCTGGTCGGGGTAGCGGTAGGTGGGGATCCCGGCCTGGTTGAGGATCTGCTCGCCGGCATCCACCAGGGCTCCCCCCATCCAACTGGCCAGGATGGGTTGGCGGGATCCGCTGCGCCGCCAGGTCTCCACCACTTTCTCAGCCGTGGCCGTGGGATCCGTCATGGCTTGGGGGGCGAGGATCACCAAACAGCCCTGGCTAGCGGGATCCCGCAGCACGATCTCCAGCGCCTGGGCAAAGCGCTCCGGGCCGGCATCGCCCAGGATATCGATGGGGTTGCCGTGGCTCCAGTGGGGCGGCAGGATCTGGTTGAGCTGCTCCAGGGTTTGGGGAGAAAGCTGGGCCAGGGATCCACCGGCGCGGATGAGGGCGTCGGTGGCCAGCACCCCCGGCCCGCCGGCATTGGTGAGGATGGTGAGGTGGGGCCCTTGGGGACGAGGCTGTTTGGCCAGCACCTCCGCCATGTCGAAGAGATCTTCAATGCGATCCACCCGCAGCACACCACAACGGCGTAAGGCCGCATCCAAAACCGCGTCGCTGCCGGTGAGGGATCCCGTGTGGGAGGCTGCTGCCTGGGCTGCTGCCTGGGTGCGTCCCGCCTTGATGACGATGATGGGCTTGCTCAGCGCCACCTCGCGGGCTGCCGATAAGAAGGAGCGGGCATCTCCAATGGATTCCATGTAGAGGACAATGCTGTGGGTATGGGGATCCTCGCCCAGGTAGTCGATCAGATCCCCCCAGCCCACATCCAGCATTGATCCCAGGGAGATGAAGGCGCTAAAGCCCACATTTTCCCGCAGGCTCCAGTCCAGGATTGAAGTGCAGAGGGCCCCGCTTTGGCTGATAAACCCCACGTTGCCGGGTCGGGCCATCTGGGCGGCAAAGGTGGCATTCAAGCCAGTGTGGGGGTTTTGGATCCCCAGGCAGTTGGGGCCAATTAGGCGCAACTTGCCGCGGGCGGCCTGTTGGATGGTCTTTTCCAGGGCCAACCCCTCCGGGCCGATTTCCTTAAAGCCTGCCGAGAGGACAATGGCCCCCTTGACTCCGGCCTCGGCGCATTCTTGGATAACCGCCGGCACCCCGGCTGCCGGGATGGCGATGATGGCCAGATCCACCGGCTCGGGCAAGGCGGAAAGCCGCTCGTAGGCCCGGATGCCCAACACCTGGTGCCGCTTGGGGTTGACCGGGTAGACAGTGCCGCCAAAGGGATGGCTAATGAGGTTCCACAGCACCGTGCGCCCAACACTGCCCTCGCGCTCTGTTGCCCCCACCACGGCCACCGAGCGGGGCAGAAAAATGGGAGCTAAGGGGTGGGATCTGGCCTTCCAGATGTCGAGGCTGGGATCGGGGCGGTGCAGCGTAGCCATAGCCGTTGCCAGGGTGGGGGTCACGTTTTGGCTGGGAGCAAAAAGGCGGCTCTTAGGCCAGAGCCGGCTCCGGCTGGTGGTAGAGAGCAGCCTCTACCCGGCAGCCCCGATAGGCCAAGATGTACAGCTCCTTCATATCCTGGATGAGGGGGTAGCGGGGGTTGGCGCCGGTGCATTGGTCGTCAAAAGCCTGCTCCGCCATCGCTTCCAGACGGTCGTAGAACGCCTGCTCGCTCTCGCTAAGGGCCTCGCGAATGCTGGCCGGGATCCCCAGCTTCCGCTTGAGCTCCTCGATGGCCTCAATGAGGCGCATGACCTTTTCATCGTCATTGGCCCCGCCCAACTGCAGGTAATCGGCAATCTCGGCATAGCGGTGCTTGGCGTTGGGGTAGCGGTATTGGGGAAAGATGGCCTGCTTGAAGGGAGCGTCGGTGGCGTTGTAGCGGATGACGTGGGTAATCATCAAAGCGTTGGCCAGGCCGTGGGGCAGGTGGAAGGTGGATCCCAGCTTGTGCGCCAGGGAGTGGCACACCCCCAAAAAGGCGTTGGCAAAGGCCATGCCGGCAATGGTGGCAGCGTAGTGGACCTTTTCCCGCGCTTCTGGATCTTCGGCCCCCCTCTCGTAGGCCCGCGGCAGGTAGGTCATCAGCAGCTTAATCGCCTGCAGCGCCAGGCCGTCGGTAAACTCGCTGGCCATCACCGAGACATAGGCTTCCAAAGCATGGGTGAGGGCGTCGATGCCGCTGTAGGCGGTTAGCTTCTTGGGCATCTTCAGGGTGAGATCCGGATCCACGATGGCCATGCTGGGGGTGAGGGCGTAGTCCGCCAGGGGGTACTTGATCCCCACCCGGTCGTTGGTCACCACCACAAAGGGTGTCACCTTGGATCCCGTCCCGGAAGTGGTGGGGATGTAGGTCATGCACCGTTAGGTAGGCTAGGTACAGCCACTGGATGGCCTCGCGGGCGTTGGTTGCGGGGCGGCCTAGATCAAAGCCGTAGCTGGCCCCCATCTCCTTGAGCTCGTACAGGGCTTTGATCTGCTCTGAGAGCTCCTCCCGCAGGCGGATGGTTTCTTCATCCATCGTGTCCACCTCTAGGCTGGCCTTCTGCGCCTCCTTGTCCTCAATCAGCCGATCCACGCCATAGAGAGGTACCCGCCGGTAGTCACCGATGATGGGGTCCGGCAAGCCGGTGATGATCCCAGAGCGGCGGCAGCGGCGCATCTCCTCCGTGTAGGCGTCGAAAACCCCGTCGTTGTGGGTCTTGCGATACTTGGTAAAGATTTCCTTAACGCGGGGATCCAGCTCCATAGGCCTTGAGGGCCGTTTCTACCATACGGATGCCGCCAAAGGGCAGGATGGCGCGCTTTAGGGGCTTATCTGTTTGTAGCCCTACGATTTGCTCCAGCTCTCGGTCGATGTAGCCTGGCGGGTGGCTAGTGATGCTGGAAGGAAGGTCGGTGTCGGCATCCAAGATCCCACGCTTCCGCTCCAAGGCCATCAGATCTTGAACTTTGGCCCACAGCTGCTGCGTGCGCTCGGTGGCCGGCGCCAAGAAGCTTTCATCTCCCGTGTAAGGCGTGTAATTGCGCTGAATAAAATCTCGGACGTCGATGCAGCGCTGCCACCGCCCAGGCACGAAATCCCTCAAGCTATGTTGTTTACTTGTGAATTCTGTAGGCAAAGCTACAGAAGACTGGGCGCTCACTACCATAGCAATCCCCCTGGCCATTCGGCCTGACAGCTATGCAACAGGCTAGACCTAGAGCAAGACCTCTCCTCAGCTACTGCTAAGGGCTGCTGGCATCTTTGCCAAAGGGACGATCTAGCCACCGGTGCAAGGGAGAACTTTTAGCAACTCTGATGTTTCTTTTTTCAGGCGTTTGCAATACACCTTGCCCACTTCAATTCTAGTTCCTTCTCCTCTTAGGAGGCCGCTGTCTCTGTATTTTTAATCCCGTTTTTAATATTTTCTTAAGGGGTTGCTAAGGGGGCTTGCCAAACGGCTAGCTTAGGCCAAGGTAGGTTGGAGGCAGCACCCCCGATCAATCAGGCGCCACAGCAGTTGCTCGAGGAAATCTTCACGAGTGGTGCTAAGGCACGGACAACAAATGGGGTTACTCTCGGCAGCTCGAAAGAGCAGATAAGGAGGCCTCGGAAATAAGAGAAGCCTTTCTGAGAATTGGAAAACAACCACGAAAAGCAACTATTCCCCTTCCCGTCCTGAGCTGAGGATCCGCTCCCCCCCTAGAGGCAAGAGTTTTGAACTAGAGTAAACTTTGGTGTTTGTTTTGAGAGGAGTGTTAAATACGACATCTGAACCACCTGGGCCTTGCCTATCATCCTGCTTGGCGCTGGGCAGTTTTGGTTCCTGGACTGAGCTCCTTCCTTGAGGATTGCCGATTGCTGTGCTACATATGAACTTAACTGCCGAGCATAGGTATTTATTACTAAGCGGCTTGTCTGTGGCCAGAAGAGGGCCTGGCTGAGCCGAGGAGTGAGGAGGAGTGTGATGTTCAAACGGTTGGCGGAACAATACCGCAGCTACGTTCAGGATCTGGTGATGAGTTTGCAGGCGCTGGCCATTGCTTTGGAGAAGCGGGGCTACCCGGCCTCCTGCTACACCTGCGGCACCTCCTTTGAGAGCGCTTCCTTCATGGTCAGCTTGCGGGAAGGGCATCTGATTCGCTTTTTAGTCTCCGAGTGCTCCATCAGTTGGACGGAGATGCGGGATGAGCGGGAGCTGATGAAACTAGAAGGAGCGGAGGCCATTCGTCAGCTTCAGGATCTGGTAGAGCTAATCAAAGACGATCTAGCTGCTAGCGCTGCACCAGCAGAAGCTCTGGCCCATAGCCGTTGATCCGCGTCTGAAAGACCTATACAACCTCGGACAAAAGCAGACTTTTGCTCCAGGTTGAGCCTTTCTTCCTGCTTCCACGACCTATAGCTAGCAGCAGAGTTCACCTCCACTACCCCACCAGAGGGATCTCCGCAGGTGTCACTTCCCATCGAGCTGAGGGGAGTTGCTCCTTGCTCTTGATCGAGCACACCGGCTAAAGACGGAGCTGACTTTAGCCTAGGCAAAGTGCCTAGCCGAAGAAATGCAGCTGCTCATCTACTGGCTTAGTTAATCCACGTCAAGGCAGAAGATGCGCCGGCGAAACTACGCATCGTCGCTACCTCTCCTCTATACCCCCAAGGGGATTCGAACCCCTGTCGCATCCGTGAAAGGGATGTGTCCTAGGCCTCTAGACGATGGGGGCATCTCCAAACGAAGCGATCTTGATTGTAAGGAGGCAGGTTTAACTCTGTCAACTTGAATCTCTTGCTAGTCACCGTCGCCCGCCCCCCATCCTACCCCGGCCAAGATCAAGAGTCCCAGGAGAGCCAGACCCAGCAATCCGGCGATCACAAGGGGTTCATCCGGGATCACATCCATTTACACCTCATCTCCGCAGATTGATAGATTGATAATGAGGATCCCAGCGGCAGGCTACCTAGGCAGAGCCAGGCAACTCCTCTGCAGGGGGCAGTTATCCCGTGGCTTAAACTACACTATGGTAGCAACCCATCGCTTGGACTGGCATGATTCCCACTGTTATCGAGCAATCTGCACGCGGCGAGCGCGCCTTTGATATTTACTCGCGTTTGCTACGAGATCGGATTATCTTCTTGGGCACGCCGATAGATGACGACGTAGCCAACCTAATTGTGGCTCAGATGCTCTACCTGGAATCCGAAGACCCTGAGAAAGATATCTACCTCTACATCAACTCTCCTGGCGGCTCTGTCTATGCCGGTATGGCCATTTACGACACCATGCAGCACATCCAGCCAGACGTCTCCACCATCTGCATTGGCTTGGCCGCCAGCATGGGAGCCTTTTTGCTGGCAGGGGGTGCCAAGGGCAAACGCATTGCCCTTCCCCACGCCCGCATTATGATTCACCAACCTCTGGGGGGAGCCCAGGGTCCAGCGACCGACATTGAGATCCAGGCCAGGGAGCTCCTCTTTATCAAAAACAGCCTCAACAGTCTGCTTGCCTACCACACGGGCCAGCCGCTGGAGCGTATCGAGCGCGATACAGACCGCGACAACTTTATGACCCCAGAACAGGCCAAAGAATACGGCATCATCGACCAGGTAATCACCAAGAAGCCGCAGCCTTCCCTGACGACCGTTTCCTAGTCCTCCTGGCTGCCAGGGAGTCTCTTTCCCAGCTGCCTGCCAAGGGGGCTGGTGTCGTTAGGTGGGGGATTCTCCCAGGAAGATGTGAAGAAAGTCAAAGAAATCTATCCCGTTGCCAGCGGAAGGCCTGGCTTACTTTAAGTAAGCTAATCAAACTCATAAAGAAAGTAATGATCTGGCTTTCATCGCGGATGGTAGCTTAGGATTAGACCCAAGAAGGTGGAGCTGCATTATTGAGATCGCAGGGGCAACAAGAGCTGAAAATAGTCCATAGAGGCTTTCTGGACTTGGTGCGTTAAAGCTAGCGATGAAAGGAGTCAGGGAAAGAGGGCTCACAGGTTG
>NZ_JANSHI010000001.1:93532-160194 GCF_047461615.1 Synechococcus sp. W65.1
AGTCCATAGAGGCTTTCTGGACTTGGTGCGTTAAAGCTAGCGATGAAAGGAGTCAGGGAAAGAGGGCTCACAGGTTGAGGGGGAAGAGGTAGGCTGCAAGGTCGAGCCTACCGATTGTGAGGCAACTCCAAGGCCAGAAAGGGCAGGCAGTTGAGGCTCCTTACCTCTGCTTCCTCGCCTGTTGCCTGAAGCTGGAGATGTTAGTTCTCAACTTTGCAGAGTTTGTCATTCGTGTAGAGGAGGATTGACGTGGCCTATTCAGCAACGAAAACCAAGAGCGGCTATCAAGCGGGGGTGAAAGACTACAGACTGACCTATTACACCCCTGATTACACGCCCAAAGATACCGACATCCTAGCCTGTTTTCGGGTTACGCCTCAGCCAGGCGTTCCTCCAGAAGAAGCAGGGGCGGCAGTAGCAGCTGAGTCCTCGACGGGCACCTGGACAACCGTTTGGACCGATCTGCTCACTGACTTGGACCGCTACAAGGGCCGCTGCTACGACATCGAGCCGGTTCCTGGCGAAGAGAACCAGTACTTCTGCTTCGTCGCCTACCCGCTGGATCTCTTCGAGGAAGGCTCAGTAACCAACATGCTCACCTCAATTGTGGGCAACGTCTTCGGCTTTAAGGCCATAAAGGCGCTGCGGCTGGAAGACTTGCGCATTCCCGTAGCTTACCTGAAGACCTTCCAGGGCCCTCCCCACGGCATTCAGGTAGAGCGGGATAAGCTGAACAAGTATGGCCGTCCGCTGCTGGGCTGCACTATCAAGCCCAAACTGGGTCTTTCCGCCAAAAACTACGGGCGAGCTGTGTACGAGGCACTGCGGGGTGGGCTGGACTTTACCAAAGACGACGAGAACGTCAACTCGCAGCCTTTCATGCGCTGGCGGGATCGCTACTTGTTTGTCATGGAAGCGGTCCACAAAGCTCAAGCCGAAACCGGCGAGATCAAGGGCCACTACCTGAACGTGACCGCGCCCACCTGTGAGGAAATGTTCAAGCGGGCGGAGTTTGCCAAGGAGATTGGCGCTCCCATCATCATGCACGACTACCTCACCGCCGGCTTTACGGCCAACACCAGCCTGGCCAAGTGGTGCCGCGATAATGGCATCCTGCTGCACATCCACCGCGCCATGCACGCGGTGATCGACCGGCAGAAAAACCACGGCATCCACTTCCGGGTGCTGGCCAAGTGCCTGCGCATGTCTGGCGGCGACCACCTGCACGCCGGTACGGTGGTGGGCAAGTTGGAAGGCGACCGCGCCATCACCATGGGCGTTGTGGATCTCATGCGGGAAAACTACGTCGAGGCGGATCGCTCCCGCGGCATTTTCTTCACCCAAGATTGGGCTTCTATGCCTGGGGTCATGCCGGTGGCTTCTGGAGGGATCCACGTTTGGCACATGCCGGCGCTGGTGGAGATCTTCGGGGACGACGCGGTGCTGCAGTTTGGCGGCGGCACGCTCGGCCACCCGTGGGGGAATGCTCCCGGTGCAACAGCTAACCGCGTGGCCCTGGAGGCCTGCATCCAAGCCCGCAATGAAGGTCGAGACCTGATCCGAGAGGGCAGCGACATCATCCGCGAAGCAGCCAAGTGGTCGCCAGAGCTGGCGGCTGCCTGCGAGCTGTGGAAAGAGGTTAAGTTCGAGTTCAAGCCGGTCGATACGCTCTGAAACTCTCCGGGGGCAAGGGATCTCTGGACTCTCTTGCCCCCCTGGCCCAACCCCTGGATCGGTCATGGATCTAAAGCAGATCGCCAAGGACACGGCCAAAACTTTAATCAGCTACCTGACCTATCAGGCGATGCGCACGGTGCTGGCCCAGCTGAGCGAGACGGATCCTCCCAGGGCCCTCTGGCTGCAGCAGTTTTCTGCTCGGCAAAGCTTCCAGGATGGGGAAGCCTATCTTCGGGCTTTGCTGGCAGAGCGGGCCGACTTGGCCTACCGCATCATGACCGTTCGAGAGTACCTGGCAGCGGAGGTGGTCGACTACTTGCCGGAAATGGCCAAAACCGGTATTCAACAGGCCAACATGGAACACCGCCGCAGCCACCTGGAACGGCTGACTTCAGCAACCGGATCCCTGCCGGTCACCCACCCAGAGGCAGGATCCCCTCTCCAAAACCCTACACCTGAAACGGAGTAAGTTATGCAAACCCTACCGAAAGAGCGCCGCTACGAAACCTTTTCCTATCTGCCACCCCTAACGGATCTGCAGATCCTCAAGCAGGTGCAGTACATCCTGGATCAGGGCTACATCCCTGCCATCGAATTCAACGAATCTTCCGAGCCAACCGACCACTACTGGACTTTGTGGAAGCTGCCGCTGTTTAGCGCTACTTCTCCACAGGAGGTGCTGACCGAAGTGCAGGCCTGCCGCAGCGCTTACCCCCATTGCTTCATCCGCGTGGTGGGCTTCGACAACATTAAGCAGTGTCAGGTGCTGGGCTTCTTGGTTTACAAGCCAAGCGGCTTGCGCTAGAAGCTGTTCTGCTGTTTTTACACCCCTAGGGGAGAGAGCTTCCGGAGGGCTCCTCCCTTTTTCCTTGGGCTCTCTTTACGCTCCAATCCCCAGGAGGGCTCCTAGCCCCACCGCCAAAAGAGCGGCAAGGGTTGTCTGAATGCCGTTCACCACCTCATTGGTCATCCAGGCCAGGCGGGGCTGCAGCACTACCCCCATCCAGCTTTCTGCTAGAGTGGCCAGGATGCCGGCCAGCCAGCAGGCGCTCAGCCACCAGGGATCCCCTCCCACCCATTCTCCGCCAATCCCCCAGGCCAAGGCGGACATTCCCCCTGCTGCCGTCACCCCCGCCAGGGATCCCTCTAGGCTGACAGCTCCCTCGGTGCCGGCAGGCACCGGCTGAAAAGTGGTGATCAAAAAGGTCTGCCGTCCATAGGCTTTGCCTACTTCGCTGCTGACGGTATCGGCCAATTTCGCTGCAAAGCTGGCACTATACCCCAACCACCACAGGGAGTGCGGAAAGAAAGCGTATCCCACTGCGCATACCGCCCCGGTCAAAGCAGAGCCCCAGACATTTTCTGGGCCCCGCGCCCCTCCTCGCTTCTCGGCAATTCCCTGCGCCTGCTTCCGGTGGATCCCCAAGCGGGTGACGGCTGTGCCGACTAAAAAATAGGCGGCTACTACCAGGTAGCCCCGCCACCCCAGGCCCCCCCACACCAACAAACCCAGCAGCCCTGCGTGGAGCACCCCAGCCCGGGTCAGCGCCTTTTGGGGACTCTGCAGGGCTAGCCCCACGAGAAGTAAATTGAGCCAAAGCGCCACTCCCCACTGACTTAGAAGCCATCCCTGGCCCATCGGTGCCCTCCGTCAGCGGCAAAGGTGGCTAGCTTTGGCTGTGGCAACGGAGAGGGAGGGATTCGAACCCTCGACGGAGCCTTTTGGGCCCCGTAACTTCTTAGCAGGAAGCCGCTTTCGACCACTCAGCCACCTCTCCAAGCTGGCAGAGCCAGCGGCAAGCTGGGTGCCAACTTCTAGCTCACCTATTGTAGAAGATGGGATCCCAGCCGGCAACTGTTCTCGGCGGGGATCCCTGGCTGCCCTTAGCTCACCACCTGCACGTAGATATCGAAGCTGCCGCTGTTGTCGCTGTAACTGCCCTTGGCGGCGTTGACATTAAAGGCAATATCCAGGTTGGGATCCAGATCCACCTCTTGCGGCTGCTCGGGCGAGGATTCCCAGACCTGTCGGGCCACCAACTGGACGTTGGGCTGGAACAGCACCAGGCCGTAGCGGCAAAGGCCAGGGTAGCGCCAGTCGGGAGGCGTGGAGATCCCTTTGCCGAGAGGGGAGCGAATGCTGGTGGAGAAAGAGAAGCCATAGCGCCAGGCTACATTTCTTACGAAAAAGCGAATGCGGCTGGCCCGCAGCGGCTGCCCTTGCCAGTACAGGACATTGCCGGCCTCGTGGTTAACCCGCAGGCCACAGAAGGCAATCCAGCCCTGCAAATTTTCCTCTTGGGGCTGACTGCCCTCGATCACCACGGCTTGGCTCCAGTCCAAGTCGCTGCCATCACAGGTAATCTCTGGAGGGACTTGCGTCAAATCCACTTGCAGAAGCTCTAACGTAGCGGGCGTAACCAATTGGGTAGACATTGCTATCTCCTTAGTTTCCTTGCAAGGCAAGATTGTGATTGTGAAGCCTTAAGAAGTTTTAAGGCAAGCTGATAAAAAACAGCTCCAGATTCTCGTAAGGCTCTCTATTGGAAGTTCTCTCTCTTGCTAGCTCTAGCAAATCCAGGTTACCCAAATTGCCCAAAGAGCGGGTTCGACTTTTTCAAATTTTTACCAAAAGTGCTGAAAGACCAGGTTCAGATGCCTTTTCATTAATGTAAACAGGTTCAGATGCCTTTTCATTAATGTAAATCGACAACGTGAATGGCGGAATGTACTGGGAGGCTATACACCCTCAAGGCTAAACTAGCTCTGCTTGATGAGTAACGACTATTTCAGAAGAAAAAGATTTCTTTCAATATTTCTAACTCCGTTGCTAGCAAAAACTGAATCTCGAACTCGAGGGGGGCGAGTTTTCCCAATTGGTGTCCTAGAACACTCGGACTCTGCTGTCCGAGAAGCCTTTTGCCGAGGCTGGCCATAACCTGGAGCGCTTTAGCCGGAGCTTCTGATAGGATCGCCATCACAGGTCTCAACAGGTCTTAGGGTGCACGGCGCCCACGGCATGCACAACCACTTGACTTCCTCCGCTGTCACCGATCTCGAGATCATCTCTTTGTCAAGTCCCCAGCAGGCCATGTCCCTGGCGGGCGTGCAGGAGTCTAACTTGAAGTGGATTAGCCGCTGCAGCGGCGCCTCGGTTACCCTGCGAGGGCAGGATCTCTATCTGAGGGGAACACCTCAACAGCGGCAGCAGGTGCGGCAGTGGCTAGAATTGCTCAAACCCCTTTGGCAAGCCGGGCACCCTGTAACAGCAGTCGATGCTGAACAAGCCTTCCGTGCTCTCTCCAACCAAGAAGCTGAGGTTTATCGGCAAGTGCAGGCAGGGGTTTTGGCTCGCACCCGCAAGGGAGAGCTCATTCGGCCCAAAACGCCTCGCCAGCAGGAGTACGTACAAGCCATTCGCACCCACGATCTCTGCTTCGGCATTGGGCCAGCAGGCACGGGGAAAACCTATCTAGCAGCCGTTGTCGCCATCACAGCCCTGCAAAACCGCGAGTACGAGCGTTTGATCCTGACGCGACCAGCAGTAGAGGCGGGGGAGAAGTTGGGCTTTTTGCCAGGGGATCTGGTGGAAAAGGTGGATCCCTACCTGCGGCCTCTCTACGATGCCCTGTTTGAGTTTATCGACCCGGCCAAGCTGCCTCAGCTAATGGCCCAGGGAGTCATCGAGGTGGTGCCGCTGGCCTACATGCGGGGGCGTACCCTCAGCAACGCTTTCATTATCTTGGACGAGGCCCAAAACACCACCCCTGAGCAGATGAAGATGGCCCTCACTCGGCTGGGCTTCCGCTCCCGCATGGTGGTTACCGGGGATCTCACCCAAACGGATCTGGGCAAGCATCGACTGTCGGGCCTGGCGGCTGCAGAGCGCATCCTAGCGGGGGTGGAGGGGGTGGCCTTTTGCTACTTTGACCAGCGAGATGTGGTGCGCCACCCTCTAGTCCAGCGGATTGTCGAGGCCTACGCGCGCTACGAAAACCAGCAATGAGGCCGAAGGCGATCTTTTTCGATGCCGTCGGCACCCTGTTCCGGGTGCGGGGCAGCGTGGGCCAAGTCTACAGTCAGCTAGCGGCAGAATACGGGGTAGCCGTGGAGCCACGGGCGTTGGATCGCGCCTTTGCCCAAGCTTTTGCCAGTGCTCCGCCACCCGCCTGCGTGGGCTTGACGGGATCCCTTTTAGAGGAGTGGGAGCGGGCCTGGTGGCATCAAGTGGTGCGCCAGACCTTTGCCCAGGTGGAGGGATCCCTTACTGCCTTTGGGGAGGAGCGCTTTGCAGCGTTTTTTGCCCACCTGTTCGAGCATTTTGCCGCAGGGGACCCTTGGGAGCTCTATCCCGAGACGCTGCCAGTTTTGCAAGCCCTGCAACAGGAAGGGATCCAGCTAGGGGTAATCTCCAATTTCGACAGCCGTCTAGTGCGGGTGCTGCAGGCGCTGCAACTGGACGGCTATTTTTCTAGCCTTACTCTCTCTACCCAGGTGGGCTATGCCAAGCCCGATCCCCGCATCTTCCAGGCTGCCCTAGCGGCCCAGGGGATCCCGCCTGCCGCTGCCTGGCACATTGGCGACAGCCGCCGCGAAGACTATGAGGGGGCCAAGGCAGCAGGCCTGAGAGCCCTCTGGCTGGATCGAGAGGGGAAAGACGGCTTCTGCCAAGAGCGAATCGAAAACCTGTGGGGCTCCCTCTTGCTGCTCAGGGGGCCAGAGCGGAATTGAGCAGTAGCGGGGCAAAGACCCCATCGGGCTTGAGCAAGTAGCGCCGCAGGTTCATCCGCCGCTCCAGAAGGCAAGCATGGCCGCTTAAAGGCGAGATCTCCACCTGGGCCTGGGGCAGTCGCTCCGCCAGACGCCGCACCTCCTGCACCGAGGGCAGGAGACGATCCTGCCCCCCCGCCACCAGCAAGGTTGGCAGCCTCATCGACTCGAGGGGCAAATCTTCCACAGCAAAGGATCCCAGCAAGGCTAGACGATGGGCAACCACTTCCGGAGAAACGCTGTGCACGGCCTGGCGCAGCCGCTCCCGATCCGGCGGCTCCATTTGGCCCAGCTCCGCCAAAAACCCTAACCCCCGCTCCGCCAGTTGGTAGTAAAGTCCCGGCGGCAAAAAGGGCAGGAGAACCTGACCTGCCCACCACCAGGGCCGGCGCCGCAGCGAGGAGGCCGGATTGACCAGAATCAGGCCACGACAGCGCTCCGGCTGCTGGGCAGCTACAGCCAGGGCTAGGCAAGCTCCGAAGGACTCGCCACACAGGTAGGCTCCCTCCTCCAGTTGGGATCCCACCCAATCGGCCAAGCTCTCCCAGCTATGCCCCGCTTCGGGATGGTTTAAGCTCAGAGGGCGGACGCGAAACTCGGCTTGCAGAGCCTGCGCCTGCCGGTAAAACAGTTTGCCCGTGCCATCCATACCCGGCAAATAGAGCAGCAGGGGCCGCTTCTGGCGGCTTGGACTAGAGGCGGTGGGCTTGCTTTTCAATCTTTCCATCTCCTTGTCAACCCCAAGCGCACCTGTTCGCGGGCGGCTGCCGTTAACTCCCGAATGAGCTGCAGCCGCTCCTGGCGGCAGGTATAGCGCCTTGCTCCCCTCACCCAAAGAGGGGATCCCACTCGAACCACCACCTGACGGTAGATCACCACCGGATGCCCCCCCGGCTGCTGAAAGCTGGGCTCTGTGGGGTCAAACCAGCGGAAGAAAGCCATGGGGATGTCGATTGCTCGCCACTCCTCTTGGGCCCACACTGCCACCGGTAGGATTGGCAGGGGATCCACGCCAGCAGCCAAGGCCAGATGGGCAAAGCCCGGCTGGAACCGCCCCACCTCCTGCGGTAAGGTTTTGCGGGTCATCTGCTCCGCCCCTTCGGGGAAAATTCCCACCTCCCCGCCCGCTGCCAGGGTGGCCTGCGCCTGGCGAAAAAAGGCAAGCTGTGAACCCGATCCCTGCTGGAGGGGGATACAACCCAGAGCCAAGGCAACCTCCCGCAAAAGGGGCACTTGAGAGAGGTAGTAGTGGCAAGCAAAGCGAATTGGCCGATCCAGCCCCGCAATCAGCAGCGGCGCATCCAAAAAGCTCCGATGGTTGCTTACCACCAGCAGGGGGCCCTGGGGAACCCGCTCCTTGCCCTCCACCCACACCTCCGTCTGGAAAAGGCCAAGCAAGAGCTGCGCCAGCGCCCTCGCGTCGGGGAACCCGCTTCGCTGCAGGAGCTGATCCAGCACCGCTCGCCACCCTGCTCAGTAATCCACTCCGCGCCGCAGATCGGCTCCCTGCTCGGCGTAGTGCTTGTGGCTCACCATTTCCGAATGGACAGAGGCAAGCTCAAAGTAGGGCAGAGGCGCATGGCAGCGCCCTGTGATGATGATCTCCGTGTCCCGCGGCTTGCGCAGCAAAGCCTCGACAATGGGCTCCACGTCCAATAGCTCCAGATCCACCGTCGGGTTGAGTTCGTCCAGAATGATGGTCTTGTAAAGCCCCGAGGCGATGGCTGCCCTAGCCAGCTCCCAGCCCCGCTCTGCCTCCACATAGTCGATTTCCTGCTGCTTGCCCCGCCAGACAATGGCGTCGCGACCGCAGCGCTGGTGATCCACCAGATCGGGATAGCTCTCCCGCAAAGCGCGGATGGCTGCATCCTCTGTGTAGCCCGTTCCCCCCTTGAGCCACTGCATGATCAGGACGCGGTGGGAGAGATCCTTGCTGATGCCGCGCCCAATGGCCTGCAGAGCCCGGCCCAGAGCGCTGGTGGACTTGCCCTTGCCGTTGCCGGTGTAGATCTCGATGCCGCTGAGGGGGGGCTGTCCGTTCTGGGGATCCGCCGCCCGCCGCACGCTGCGCATTTCCGAGTGCAGATCTGCTAGGTCGATAATTTCCTTGGGGGCGCCCCGCCCGGTGATGATGACCTCCATCTCCTCTGGCTTTTGCTTGAGGGTGCTGACGACCTCATCCACAGGCAGCAGGCCCAGGTCCAGCACCGGGTTTAGCTCGTCCAGCACCACCACCGAGTAGAAGCCCGATGCCAGCGCCCCCTTGGCTACATCCCAGCCGCGGCGAGCCTCTTGGCGGTCAAACTTGGTAATCTCGTCGGGGCCGAAGAACTCTCCTCGCCCCGTGCGCAGTTGATCGATAAGGTGGGGGAAGCCCCGCTGCAGAGCGGCAATCGCGGCGTCCTCTGCATAGGTGCGGCCCGGTCCCTTGAGAAACCGCACCAGCAACACCCGGCTAGGGGCCGAGTTTTCAATCCCCAGCCCAATTGAACGCAGCACAACCCCCAGAGCCGCCTGTGACTTGCCCTTGCCCTCGCCGTCGTAGACGTGGATCTGACCTCGCCGGCGATCAAATTGTTGCGCCGTTACAATGCCGATTTCTGCCCTGCCGCTCCGCATCCTGCTGTTGCCCAAAGTGCTTTTTGCTAACCCCCATCTTAGAGTCTAGCTAAAGGAGCCGGGGAAGCCCAGAAGAGGCTGGAACTGACGAACACCGGGATAAGATGAGCAATGGTTGTCCAGTCCAGTGCTTGTCTAGCGAGGGATCCCGCTTGTACCCGAGTGCGTTTTCTTCTCGCCCCTTGCCCCCTGCGGTCGAGAGCCCCATTGATCTGGTGGGACGGACGCCGCTCATTCGCCTGCGGCGGGTTACTGCTGATTTGCCGCCGGCGGTGCGAGTTTACGGCAAAGCAGAGTGGTACAACCCCGGCGGCTCGGTCAAGGATCGCCCGGCCCTGAACATGATTCGCGCTGGCGAGCGCGAGGGCAAGCTTACGCCTGGCAAGATTATCCTGGATGCCACCAGCGGCAACACGGGCATTGCCTATGCCTGGATAGGGGCAGCTTTGGGGTACAAGGTGAAGCTGGCCCTGCCGGCCAACGCTAGCCCAGAGCGTAAGAAGATCCTCGCTGCCTACGGGGTGGACTTGGTGCTCACGGATCCAGCCCTCGGCTCCGATGGGGCCATCGAGAAAGCCCGCGCTCTCTACGCCGAAAACCCCGATCTCTACTTCTATCCCGACCAGTACAGCAATCCCGCCAACTGGCAGGCCCACTACGAGACCACAGGGGTGGAAATCTGGGAGCAAACCCAGGGACAGGTCACCCACTTCGTAACCGGGCTAGGCACCAGCGGCACCTGCATGGGGGTGGGGCGGCGCCTGCGGGAGTACCGCTCTGATATCCAGATCATTGCCATGCAGCCGGACTCCCCCTTCCACGGCCTCGAAGGCCTTAAGCACATGGCCACGGCCCTCAAGCCAGCAATCTACGATCCCAGCTTGCCGGATCGGCACCTCGAGGTTTCCACCGAAGCTGCCCAGAAGATGGTGAAGCGCCTAGCTTTGGAGGAAGGGCTACTGGTGGGCATCTCTTCTGGTGCCAATGTGGTGGCTGCCCTTGAGGTGGCTCGCCAACTTTCCAGGGGGGTGGTGGTCACCATTTTCTGCGACGGGGCCGACAAGTACCTCTCGGAGCGGTTTTGGACCGAGGACTAGGGTTGCCGGCCCCCTAACACCCCGGCCTTTTTGCTGCTAGGATAGAAGAAGTCCAGCTAGCGCGGATGTGGCGGAATTGGTATACGCGCACGTTTGAGGGGCGTGTGGCTTTGCCATGCGAGTTCGAGTCTCGCCATCCGCAGTGGGCTTTCACGCTTGACACTTCTCCCAGAGGGAGCTCTTTGCGCTACTCCCGGACAGCACCCTGAAGGCGTGGACCTTGGGTGCGGGCAAAGCGCAGGTCAGCTCCAACCAGGTTGGCATGACGCAGATCGGCCCCGCGCAAGTCCGCGCCGTAGAGAGATTAGCCCCCCGCAGGTCAGCACCGCGCAAATCCGCCCCCTCCAGGTAGCTACCGCTAAGATTGGCGCCGCGCAAGTTGGCTTGTGGCAAATTGGCTCCCACCAGGTAGGCACCGCTGAGATCGGCGCCGGTCAGGATAGCGCGCTCCAAGTTGGCCTCGATGAGGTCGGCACCCTGGAAGTTGGCTTCTGCCAGATCCAGGTTGCTTCCCAGACGGCAGTTGGGGCAGGCTTTGGAAGCCAGCAGGTAGCGCAGGAAGCAAGCGTTGGGGGTGGCAGCGGCAGTGGAGGCAACCGTTGCCGTGGTCAGCAGCGCCAGAATAGCGGAAGCTTGGAGAGGGAAATTCATGGTAGCCAAGTTAACGACAACAACCCAGCGGAGCGAGGTTGTCCTGCGTTGCTCCCAGGATAGGGACATCTGGACCTCCTGGAGCGACGGTGGGGCCCACTGCTTTTGGTGGAACTAGCTTTCGGGATCCGCCAGCATTGATGATGAGGAAAAAGCGTCTAGTCCTGGGCTGGCCCTATGCAGATTCGACTGGAAAACATCTGTAAGCGCTATGGCCGCCGCGAGGTGGTCAAGGATGTCAGCTTGAGCATTGAGCAAGGGGAAATCGTCGGGTTGCTGGGGCCCAACGGAGCGGGGAAAACCACCACCTTCTACATCATGACTGGCCTAATCCAGCCCAACCGCGGCCATGTCTGGCTAGATGACCAAGATATTACCCATCTGCCCATGCATCGCCGCGCCCAATTGGGGATCGGCTATCTGGCCCAGGAGCCGAGCATCTTTCGCCGCCTTAGCATTCAAGACAACCTGCTGCTAGTTATGGAGCAGACGGGGGTGCCTCGCCGCCTCTGGCAGCAGCGCCTCAACCACCTGCTCGAGGAGTTCCGCATTGCCCATGTGGCCCACAGTTTGGGTTTGCAGGTGTCGGGGGGAGAACGGCGCCGCGCCGAGATTGCCCGCGCCCTGGCTGCTGGGATCCACGGACCGAAATTTTTGCTGCTGGACGAGCCCTTTGCGGGGGTGGATCCCATTGCGGTGGCCGACATCCAGGAGGTGGTGGCCAAGCTCAAGCAGCGGGGCCTCGGCGTCTTGATTACCGACCACAACGTGCGGGAGACGCTGGAGATCACCGACCGGGCCTACATTCTCAACGAGGGAGCCATTCTGGCCAAGGGCACGGCAGCAGAGCTGGCGGCGGATCCCTTGGTGCGCAAGTATTACCTGGGGGAGAAGTTTCGTCTTTGATGCTGCTTCATCTTAGCGCCAGGAGTACAAAGCTCGCAGGCGTTGGCTTTTCTTGTGTTGGTGGGCTTGCATCCGGGCCAGCAGCTCATCCAGAAGGGCAACTGCCTCCAGGAGATAGGGGCCTTTGTTGAGCATGACGCACTCGGCGCGGGCAGACATCACCGCATCGGAAAGCTCAGGCCGCGAGGGCAGGCCCTCTTTGGTGAGCTGATCCAGCACCTGCGTAGCCCAGACCACCGGCACATGGGCCGCCTCGCAGATCCACAGCAGTTCCTCCTGGATCTCCCCCAAGCGCAGCCAACCTATCTCTACGGCCAGATCCCCCCGGGCAATCATCACCCCCAGCGGTCGGCAGCCGTCGGCGGCCGCGATCAAGGCGGGTAGGTTTTTCACCGCCCGCTGCGTTTCAATCTTGAGGAGCAAGCCCAGATCAGGACGGGCCTGGCGCCGCTCCAGCTCAGAAAACAGCAACTGCAAATCTGCCGGCTGCTGGACAAAGGAATAGCCCACCAGGTCGGCATGCTGCACCACAAAGTCCAAGTCTTGGCGATCTTTCTCGGTCAGAGGCTGGATCGGGAGCTGGCTGTCGGGAAAGTTGAGGCCCTTTCCCTCCCGCAACTTCTTGCCCTGCGGGGCGACTTTGTCCACCTCCAGCACCACCCCTACCGGCTCGATCCCTACGACACGGGCGCCGATTTTGCCGTCGTCGATCCAGACAGTTGCCCCCACCTGCAGGTGCGCCAAGATCTCTGGCGGGGTGCAAGCCACCTGCACCTGGCAAGAGGGGTCAGAGGTGACCGGCGGCATGGCTGCCGTGAGCAGGAGGCGATCCCCGCGGTACACCTTGGCTTTGCCGGGGGGCATGGCCACCGGGCCCGTGCGGATCTTGGGGCCGGCCAGGTCGAACAAAATCTTGCAGCGCCGTTGAGTCTGGGCTTCGGCCTGGCGCAAGTGGGCCACCATTTTCTCCCACACCAGGGGATCGTCGTGGGCGCAGTTGATCCGGGCCACGTTCATCCCCCGTTGCAGCAGTTGCAGCAGCAGCTCGGGCTGCTCGGCAGCTTCGCTGGGCAGAGTCACCATGATGCGGGCGCGGCGGTGGGGAGAAGGAGGGCCAAACAGCGCCTCAGCATGCTGCTCCAGCGCCATGTCCCCAGCGTAAAACTCCTCATAGCTGGGCCCCTTGTGGCTTAGGCCCTGCGTGGCTGCCAAAGTGGCGATCACCGCATCCAGGGTCTCTAAGACCCGCGATTCACACCGTCCCAGCGAGGACAGCCCCACCGCAGCCAGCTCCAATTGCAGGTTGCGCAGATCGTGTTGGCGTAGCGCCAGGTAGCGCGCCAGGTTGCAGAGGGCTGCAGGAGGGTTCCCAAGGCAGCCCCAGGCGGCCAGGTAGTTCTGGGATCCCTCGACAACCTGCTGTCGTAGCTCCAGGAGCCGCTCCAGCAAACCCTTGAGATGAAAAGAAGCCATGCTGGAACCCAGCCCAGTCCTCTGCCCGCCTAGGTCGATCGTAGGCGGATTGGATTGAGAAAGGGAGGGAATTAACCTTTTGTTCCCCAAGGTTCCGGTCTAAAGTCGTTAACAGCCTTCACCTCTTGGGCGAAGGGCTGGCTGTCCCAACTACCCTTAGGTTGCGTGAAACTCTCCTCTCCCCCCACTCCTTGTTCGGTCAAGCAGTCTTGCCGCAGGCTCTCCCTCGTCTGTGCAGTAGGCCTGATGGATCGCTACATCCTCTCCGAGATGCTCCTGCCGTTTCTCTTTGGGGTGGGGGCGTTTACCACCCTGGTGATGGCCGTGAGCTCTCTGTTTGAGCTGGTGCGCCTGGTGGTGGAGGCGGGGCTATCGATTGCAGTGGCCCTGCAGGTGTTTCTGCTGCGGGCACCGGGGATCATCGTCTTGACGTTTCCCATGGCAATGTTGTTGGCGACGTTGCTGGCCTATGGGCGCCTGTCTGCCGATAGCGAGATCACGGCTCTACGCGCCTGCGGCGTGAGCCTCTACCGCCTGGTGGTGCCGGCTGTCCTGCTCAGCTTGTTGGTAACGGCGCTAACGTTTCTGTTCAACGAGCTGGTGGTGCCGGTGAGCAATCGCCAGGCAGCCTTGACTTTAAACCGCGCTTTGAACCGGCATCCTGACTTTCGCCGCGAGAACATCCTCTACCAAGAATTTGGCGAGATCCTCACGCCGGAGCCCGATGGCAGCTTTTCCCGACGGCAAGGGCTAACCCGTCAGTTTTACGCCCGCAGCTTCGATGGCCAAGAGATGCGCGGCGTGATCGTCCTGGATGTCTCTAACGAGGCTCTCAGTCAAATTCTGCTGGCGCAGCGGGGGCGCTGGGATCCCCGGGAGAACCTCTGGGTGTTTGAGGAGGGCACCACCTACATCGTTTCGCCCGACGGCACCTACAGCAACATCGCCACCTTTGCCCGCCAAGAGCTGCGTCTGTCGCGGGTGCCGCTGGATTTGGCCCAGGAGGTTCGCAGCCCCGAGGAGATGAACATTCCAGAGCTGCGCCGCTACATTGAGGTTCTTGCCAGCTCAGGGGATCTGCAGCGGGTACGCCGCCTCCAGGTCAACCTTAGCCAGAAGTACGCCATCCCCTTTGCCTGTCTGGCCTTCACCCTGATCGGGGCCCCGCTGGGCCTACGACCCCAGCGCACCAGTTCTTCTTTGGGCTTGGGCCTCAGCGTGCTGATTATCTTTGCCTACTACGTGCTCCTGTTTGTCAGCCAGGCGCTGGGGCAGATTGGGACGCTGGGGCCAGAGGTGGCAGCTTGGCTGCCCAACTTCGTCTGCCTAGGCATAGGGGGGGCCTTGCTCTACCGCGCCAACCGCTAGGCTGGCTAGCGCAGCGGGATGAACTCGGTGCGGCCAATGATCTGTTGGCCTTGATCCGAGAGGGCGTAGTTAATGAAGTCAGCCACCACGGGGCTGGTCTTTCGCGGCACCACCAAGAACACGTTGCGGGCCAGCGGGTAGCGGCCACTTTGAATGGCCTCGCGGGTGGGCATCTGGCCGTCGATGGGCACCATCCTCACCGTTTGCTGGTTCTGCACTTGATCCACGGTGCTGTAGGTGATGCCGTCTTCCCCCAGCGCCCGCAGGAGAGGAGTGGTGACATCTTCGGTGGCGGTGGTGAAGTAAGGGGGGTTGTCGGGGGCAAAGGGCAGCCCCAGCAACACCAGCTCTTGGAAAACGCTGTAGGTGCCACTCCGGGGAGCGCGGTTGAGGACACGAATCCGCCGATCCGGACCGCCCACCTGGCTCCAGTTGGTAATCCGACCCTGGAAGATATCGGCCAATTGCTGCAGCGTCAGGCCGCCCTTGTAGGGGTTGTTGACCCCCACCGCCACCGCCAGCGCATCCTTGGCCACTGGGATGGCCTGCAAACCCGCCTGCACCTCCGTGGCGTTGAGGGGGCGGGAGCTGGCAGCAAGCTGGATGCGGCCCTCCATCAGCGCCTTAAGGCCAGCATTGGAGCCGTTGGGCTTGCCATCCGGGATCCCGTAGGTAATGGGGATGCTGGGGTTGCGCTGGCTGTAGCCAGACTTCAAGGCCAAGACGATGCGGACCATCGTGACGCTGCCATCCATCTGCAGCACCGCCGGGTTGGGCAGGGAAGTGTCCAGGTTAACGGAGCTGGCAGGGGGATTGGGGGCCTGTGCCTGGGGAAGGTTGGGTGCCGCTGGGGCTTGCGGCTGAGCAGTCGGGCTCCCAGAGGTGCGGCTAAGCCAGGAGCTGAGCAAGCCTGAACGATGGGCATACCAGCCGCCCCCTCCCAAGATGGCAATCAGGAGAATGTAGACAATCGGCGGCGGGCCAGAAGGTCGTGTGGCCATGGAACTCCTCCTGGGGAACGGGGATAACCCTCCTCTGTTGTATCAGCTACCCCCCTCTTTAGGGAGCAAAGTCTCTTACCTCCCGCAACTCAATCACATCGGCACGGGGATCTGCTTGGAGAACCTCCAACTCAATCCAAGCCCCCAGCGGCACCTGCCGCTCCAAGCGCACCGGCACGCGAAAGGCAATCTCATCCAGCATGGCCATCACCAGGTTCTCCTCCTCGCGCAGATAGCCCAGAACCAAGGCCCGCCAAGTCTGCCCTGGTCGCTGGCGCAGGTACTCAATGCTCCAGTAGCGCTTGGACTTGCGCTCCACCTGAGCGGCCTCGGCCGTGCCTGGCTCAATGCCTAGCAACACCTGCTGTACCTCGGCTTCTGTCAAGGGCAGGGGATCCCCGCGCAAAAAGGCCTTGATCTGGTAGTGCGCCACCAGATCCAGGTAGCGGCGAATTGGGGAAGTTACCTGGCAGTAGGCATCAAGGCCCAGGCCCGCGTGCCGCTCGGGTTGCGTGGCCACCTCTGCCCGCGACAGACACCGCATGATGGCAAAGGACCTGACCGGCCCCTGGGGGTACAGCTCCAAAACTTCCGGCGGGGGCAGTTCGGGAGCAGGCTGCAGGCGGTAGGGCACCGGGATCCCATGCTGGCGGGCAAAGCGAGCGGCTACCTCGCCGGCCAGCACCATCATTTCCGCCACCATCTGCCGCGCCGGCGTATCCTCAATAACGCGCAGGTGGGGGATCTCGTCGATGACCTTGATGTCCTGCTCCGGCAGGCCAATAGGGATCGCCCCTTGCCCAAGTCGCCAGGTGTAGCGCCAGCGGGCTGCCCGAGCAATGGCTGTCAGCTGCGGCTCTGCCTCCAACTCCAGCATCTCGTCGGCATCGTCGTAGGTGAGGCGGTAGTTTACCTGGATTTGGCTAAGGCAAATTTCGTAGTCGCGCACCGCCCCGTCGCCTCCCAGGCGAATGCCAAAGCTAAGGGCAGGCCGCACCTCCCCCTGCACCAAACTCATAGGACCAGTGGACAGCTCTGGCGGGAACATCGGGATCACCCGCTCTGGCAGGTAGACACTGGTACCCCGCCGGCGGGCCTCTAGATCTAGAGGATCCCCCCACTGCACCCAACAACTGGGATCGGCAATGTGGATCCAAAGCTTCGCCTCGTCCTCCGACCAAAACTCGACGCTGAGGGCATCGTCGATGTCGCGAGTGCTGGCGTCGTCAATGGTGTAGGTGTGAAGATGAGTGAGATCCCGACGCCGATGGGACTCCAGGAAGGGAGGGGGGCCGCCCAGCAAAGTTTGGGTGTAGCGCTCCACCTCTTTGGGGAACTGGGTGGGGATCCCCGTAAGGCGCAGGGCCAGGTTCTCGTGGCGGCTCCACAGTCCCAAAGCCACCAACGCCTCAAAAGCTCCCTGGGGCGTGTCGGGGAATCCCAGGAGCCGCAGCAGGTGGGAAGCCCGCTCGCGATCCGAGGGGGTGAGGTTGTGGGAAAGATCCTCGTAGTTGCGAAGGCTATCGGGTGCTCCCTGCAAAGCTAAGCGCTCCAACAGCTCCAGACGAGCCCGTTCCGCCGGGGTCCAAGTGTACTTTTGCCCAGGCTGGGCCACCGCTGCTTTTAGGCGGGCCTCAAACTCGGCCTGCTCCTGCTGCCGCTGCTGGGCGACAGCAATTTGATGGAGAATTTCCTTTACCTGTGCCGGCGGGCGCGGCTCGTAGCCTTCTCCCTTCTCCTTAAAGTAAATGTAATCCTCGCTCAAAAGGCGGTAGGCTGCATAGGTGGAGACCGGCGAATCGTCGGAAAACAACAACTGCGCCATCTCCGACAGGCTCAGGGGCCGCCGCTCCTCCTGAACCAATTCCCAGGCCAAAGCCAAGCTCTCGGGATCCAGCTTCGCCTGAACCGCCTGCCAAAAGCTGGGGATGTCGGAAACGGTAAAGTTGGAATTGCCGTTCAGGGCAAACGTAATTTGGCGGGGGTGAACGCTGTAAACCTGCCCTGAGGGCACCTCCAACAGCAGGTTCTTTTTGCCCTCCGTGCCCTGAACTACAGCCAATAGCCGCTCGTTATTGTGGCGAAACTCTACCAGCGTACCCTTTTCCACCCTCTCTACCCAGCCAGGCTCACGCTTGCTGCTCTCAACATTCTCCCCTAGCTCTGCCTTCCTTGACTATGGGAAAAACCCGCCAAGCAAACTTACCCTAAAAGGCTAGGTGGAGGCTGCTAGCTGCCAGGGATCCCAAGACAGAGCTTGCTGAAGCCCCTCCTAGCTGGTTGAAGAAAATCTACACAAGCCAGTGGAAACCATCAGGAGCAAGGTAGAATCTTGGCCGTAGATTCTGGGTCTCTCCATCTCCAAAAGTTTACCTAGCAAGTCCCGGTCATCTGGGCTTGCCAGCAACGACGAGGTTAGCCGTGGACGCCCCAAAGCGCTTACTGGTTGTTGATGACGATCCCAATCTCGTCCTCCTGGTGAAGGATTACCTGGAGTTTCGCGGCTACGAGGTGGTGGCAGCCAGCAATGGTCTGGAAGCCCTGGAGGTGATGCGCCGCTTGATTCCGGATCTCATCATCTGCGATGTGATGATGCCGGAGATGGATGGCTACACTTTTGTCCAGACCCTTCGCTCCGATAGGGCCACGGATTGGATCCCGGTCATTTTTCTCTCGGCGCGGGGGCAAACGGCAGATCGGGTGCGCGGGCTCAATACGGGGGCAGACGCCTACCTGGTCAAGCCCTTTGAACCGGAAGAGCTGGTGGCGCAGGTGGAAGCTACCCTCAAACGCACGGAGCGCCTGTTGCAAATGCAAGGTGCCCCCGTTCAGCCGGTCATCCAGCTGGATTGGGAAGTAGAGCTTACCTCTACGGAAACCAAGGTGCTCCAGTACGTAGCCAGGGGCATGTCCAACCGCGAGATTGCCGAGGTGATGAGGGTGAGCCAGCGCACCATCGAAAGCCATGTCAGCAACATGCTAGCCAAAACCGGCCTGCACAATCGCACCGAGCTGGCCCGCTGGGCCATAGAAAGTGGTTTGGGCAGAGGCTAAAGGGCTTGGCAGGATCGCAGATCCCTCAACTTCTCTGCCCGCTGTCTGCGGTTTTGGCGGCAAACTGTAAGGAGGTACCCGCCCAGGGCTCCTGTGTCGGCTAGGGTCTAGACCTTATGGGATCTCGTCCACCGCGTCCGGCTCGGCCCATTCGCTCCGGCCACTATCCAGCCAAAGAGCTGTGTAGCCAGTGCGGCCTCTGCGATACCCGCTATGTCGCCCATGTCAAAGAGGCCTGTGCCTTTTTAAACCAGCAATTTACCCACCTGGAAGAGCAAACCCACGGGCGATCCCGAGAATCGCTGCGCTCCAAGTCGCCTGCTGTCAGCGATACCGACTACTTCGGCGTCTACGAGGCAATGTACACGGCCCGCAAGCGGGATCCGATCCCTGGCGCCCAGTGGACGGGCATTGTCAGCAGCATTGGCATGAAAGCTCTCAGCAGCGGCTTAGTGGAAGGCGTGGTGTGCGTGCAGGCGGATCCCCAGGACCGCTTTCAGCCGCGGCCTATCTTGGCGCGTACCCCGGAGGCAGTTTTGGCGGCGCGGGTTAACAAGCCAACGCTATCGCCCAACTTGTCGGTCTTAGAGGAGGTGGAGCAAAGCGGCCTCAAGCGCCTCTTGGTCATCGGCGTAGGCTGCCAGATTCAGGCTTTGCGGGCGGTGGAGAACAAGCTGGGCCTGGAGAAGCTCTATGTGTTGGGCACCCCCTGTGTGGACAACGTCAGCCGCGCGGGGCTGCAAAAATTTTTGGAAACCACCAGTCGCTCCCCGCAGACGGTAGTGCACTACGAGTTCATGCAGGATTTCCACATCCACTTCAAACACGAAGATGGCTCGGTGGAAAAGGTGCCTTTCTTTGCTCTCAAGACCAAAGAACTCAAAGACGTGTTTGCCCCCTCCTGCCTCACCTGTTTTGACTACGTCAACAGCCTGGCCGACCTGGTGGTGGGCTACATGGGATCCCCCTTTGGCTGGCAGTGGCTGGTGGTGCGCAACTCGCGCGGGCGGGAGCTCCTGGATCTGGTTTGGGAAGAGCTGGAAACCCAACCGGTGATCTCGCAGGGATCGCGGCAAGCGGCAGTGCAACAGGGGATCCAAGCCTATGAGCAAGCCTTGAGCTTGCCCCTATGGCTGGCTCGGATCTTGGGGGCAGCCATCCAGCGCTTTGGGCCCCGCGGCCTGGAGTATGCCCGCTTTTCCATCGACTCCCACTTTGTCCGCAACTATCTCTATGTGCGCCGCCACTATCCCCACAAGCTGGAGCGGCATGTCCCTCCCTTTGCCCGGCGGATTGTGGAGCAGTATCACCTTCCGAAAGACTGAGGCTCAGCAGTAGCGGATCCCGGCCTCGGCCCAGCGGTCGATGGCCTGCCCTATGCGCTCGCAGTCGGCAATGAGGCTAATCCGTACGTAGCCCTCTCCCCCTTCTCCAAAAGCGTTGCCAGGGGTTACGACCACGCCTGTGGACTCCAAAACCCGCAGGGCAAACTCCGTCGAGCCTTCGGGGGTGCCGTCGACGGTGCGGGGCGTGGGGATCCAGAGGTACATCGTCGCCCGCGGCGGCTCGATCTGCCAGCCCAACTCCGCCAGGCGGGCAATGAGATAGTCGCGCCGGCGGCGGTAGCGCTCTTTCACCTCCTCCAAGTAGCTATTGGGCAGGCGCAGGGCAGTTTCGGCGGCCTTTTGGATAGCTCCAAAAACGCCGTAGTCGAGGTTGGTCTTTAGGGTGCGCAGGCTCTGGATGATCTGGCGGTTGCCCACCACAAACCCTACCCGCCAGCCGGCCATGTTGTAGGTTTTGGAGAGGGTGTGGAACTCTACTGCCAGGTTCTTGGCACCGGGGATCTGCAGCAGGCTGGTGGGCCGATAGCCGTCAAAGGCCAGCTCGGCGTAGCACAGGTCGTGCACCAAGAGCAGGTCGTATCGGCAGGCAAACTCCACCACTTCTTCAAAAAAGGAGCGGGGCGCCACCGCCGTTGTCGGGTTGTTGGGGTAGTTAAAGTAGAGCAGCCGCGCTTGCTTGGCCACCTCCGGCGGGATCTCCTGCAGGTCAATGAGCCACCCTTTTTCCGGACGCAGCAGCAGCGGGTAGATCTGGCCGCCGGCAATCAAGGGGCCGCGAAAATGGGGCGGGTAGGCGGGGCTAGGCACCAGCACCAGATCCCCGGGATCCACATAGGCCAAGGCCAGGTGGGTCAGGCCCTCTTTGGAGCCCAGAAGAGGCAGCACCTCGTCATTGGGATCTAGCTCCACTCCATAGCGGCGCCAGTACCACTCGGCAATGGCCTGGCGGAAGCTAGCTGTGCCCTCAAAGGGAGGGTAGCCGTGGTGGAGGGGATCGGCAATGGCCGCCTGGGCTGCTTCCACCACGGGCTGGGGGGTGGGGCCATCGGGGTTGCCCATGCCCAGATCGATCAAATCCAGCCCCTGCTGGCGGGCGCGGGCCTTGAGCTCGTCCAGCCGGGCAAAGACATAGGCAGGCAGCTTGCGCAGGCGTTGGGCAGGGGCAAGGTTCATAAAGCCACGGAATTGGGGTTAACTGCACAGCTTACCGCCAGAGCGGCTCCCAAGGCAATCTAGAGCAAGGCCAGTCTTGGGCGGCAGGAAAGCCAACGGCTAGGATAGAGATCCAGCTTTGGCTTTCTCAACAGCAGCCGTGCCCTTACCTCTAGTAGCTGTTGTGGGTCGCCCCAACGTGGGCAAGTCCAGCCTCGTCAATCGCATGGCGGGGGTACGGGCGGCCATTGTCCACGACGAGCCTGGCATAACGCGGGATCGCCTCTACCAAGAGGTGGAGTGGAATGGGCGCCGCCTGCGGGTGGTGGATACGGGCGGACTGGTCTTTGGCGACGACAGCGAATTTTTGCCCCATATTCGCCAGCAGGCCATGGCAGCGATGGCCGAAGCGCACGCGGTGATCTTCGTGGTGGATGGCCGCGAAGGGCTGACCCCCGCCGACAAAGAATTGGCCGATTGGCTGCGCAAACAACCCCTGCCAGTGGTGGTGGCCGTCAACAAGTGCGAGTCAGGGCAACTGGGCCTGGCCCAGGCGGCAGTCTTCTGGAAGCTGGGGCTGGGCGAGCCGATCCCCTGCTCTGCCCTCCACGGCAATGGCGTGGCAGAGGTGCTGGAGGCAGTGCTGCCCCATCTGCCAGGAGGGGAGGAAGCCGCAACTGAAGCAGAGCCCATTGCCGTGGCCATTGTTGGCCGGCCCAATGTGGGCAAGTCCAGCCTGCTCAACCGCCTAGTAGGATCCGAGCGGGCCATTGTCAGCCCCATCGCCGGCACCACCCGCGATGCCATCGACACCCTGGTGGAGTGGGAGGGGCAGACCTACCGCCTCATCGACACAGCCGGGATCCGTAGGAAAAGCCGGGTGGAGTACGGGGTGGAGTTTTTCAGCATCAACCGGGCCTTCAAGGCCATTCGGCGCTCAGACGTGGTGCTGCTGGTCATTGACGCCTTGGAGGGGGTAACCGAGCAGGATCAGCGGCTGGCTGGCCGCATTGAGGAAGAGGGCCGCGCCTGCATTATCGTCGTCAACAAGTGGGATGCAGTGGAAAAGGATACCTACACCATCAACGAGTACACCCGCGAGCTCCGCGAGCGGCTTTACTTCATCGACTGGGCGCCCCTGTTGCTTGTTAGCGCCCTTACGGGGCAGCGCACCCACAAGATCTTCGCTGAGGTCAACACCGTGGTAGCTGCCCATCGCAAACGCATCCCCACCTCCGTGGTCAACGAAGTGCTGCAGGATGCCCTTGCTTGGCAATCGCCCCCCGCCAACCGCCAGGGCAGGCAGGGCAAGATCTACTACGGCACTCAGATAGCAGAGCAGCCCCCCACTTTCCTCCTTTTTGTCAACGATCCCGATCTCTTCAAAGAAAACTACCGCCGCTACCTGGAAAAACACTTCCGGCAAAACTTAGACTTTGCCGGCACTCCCCTCCGCTTTATCTGGCGCGGCAAGTCGGAGCGGCGGGTGGCCCAGGAAGTGCGCAAGCTGGAGGGATCCCTGGCCTCCCCCTAGGATTGGAGTTAACCAAACCTCAAAAAAGCCTATGGCTGTGGATCCCAACGTCAAAACTCTAGTGGAAAACCGCCGCGCCCGCTTTGAGTATGAGATCTTGGAGACCTACGAAGCTGGGCTCCAACTCACCGGCACGGAGGTCAAGTCCATCCGAGCAGGCAAAGCCAATCTCCAAGATGCCTTTGCGCTCTTTCGCGATGGCGAGGCCTGGCTGCACAACTTGCATGTTGCCCCCCACGGGACTACCAGCAAGGAGTTCAACCACGATCCCACCCGCCGCCGCAAGCTGCTGCTGCACCGCCGTGAGATTGATCGCCTGCGGGGTTTGGTGGAGCAAAAGGGCCTGACGGTAGTTCCCCTGCGGCTCGTGCTCAACCGCGGCTGGATCAAAGCCCACCTGGGCGTGGCCCGCGGCAAAAAGCTCCACGACAAGCGGCAAGCCATTAAGGAACGGGAGACGCGGCGGGAAATCCAGCGCGAGCTCAAGGGGCGCTAGGGACTGCCGGCTCTCGGTAGCTCCGATGGGTAGCTGCCCGGCAACTCTCCGTCAATCGGCTGCAGGGGGACCTCTAGGCTCCAGGGAGAGGGAAAAAGCGCTCGGTGGCCTTGACCCGCTTACACCAGGCGCGGATGTTGGGGAAGGGCCTGAGGTCAAACCCGCCTTGCTCCGCCACGTGGGTATAGGTGAAGAGGGCCAGATCGGCGATGGTGTAGCGGTTGCCCACAAAGAATTCTTTCCCCTTCAGATGGCCTTCCATGATCTCCAAGGCCTCCGTGCCCAGTTTTAGGTTCTGGGCAATCAGCTCGGCGTTGGCCTCGGCCTGGCCAGTCCGCACGAGGAAGCGGGTAGTGGCAATGTAGCGAGCAATGCGGGTTTGCTCAAAAAACAGCCATTTCAGGATCTCAGCCCGCTCTAGCCGCGTTTGGCCATAGAGAGGGGTGTCTTCTGCTAGATAGACCAAGATTGCAGCCGACTCGGCCAAGACCGTGCCGTCTTCTAGCTCCAAGGCCGGGATCTGGCCCAAGGGGTTCTTGGCCAGGTACTCGGGGCGGCGGTTCTCGCCGGTGCGGGAGTTCACCTCAACCGTCTCATAGGGGATCCCCAGCTGCCTCAGAAGTAGCTCCACCTTGTAGCAATTGCCAGAGGTGGGGATCCCGTACAGTCGCAGCATGGTCGTTAGCCTTCCACAGGAAGCATTGCCATTTCCATGATTAGCTGCAACCGCCGCTCTGCTCAATCCCTACGTCTCGAGGCGGTAGCCGAAGTCGCGCAGGAGGTGCTCGGAGCGCCGCCAGTGGGGCCGCACCTTGACAAACAGCTCCAGGTACACCTTGCCGGCAATGAGCTTTTGAATCTGAAGTCGGGCAGCCTGGCCAATTTGCTTGAGCCTTTCCCCTCCCTTGCCAATGAGGATCCCTTTTTGCGAGTCCCGCTCTACGTAGAGGGTGGCCAAGACGCGGGTAACCTTGGGGGTTTCCTCCACCTGGTCGATGGTTACGGCCACCGAGTGGGGCACTTCCTCGCGGGTGTGCAGCAGCACCTGTTCCCGGATGAGCTCCGCCATGATGAATCGCTCTGGCTGATCGGTGACCAGGTTTGGCGGATAGTAGTAGGGCCCCGCAGGCAGCAGGTCAACAGTGACTTGGATAAGGGGTGGCAAGCTGCCGGGATCCAGGGCAGACACCCAAACCACCGGCGCAGCGGGCCGCAGGGCCTGGTAGCTCTCCTGGTGAGCTTGGCGCGTGGCAGCGTCTTTGAGGAGATCGGCTTTGTTGCAGACAAGGATGCAGGGGGTAGTGGCAGGGATTCGCTCCGCAATGAAAGCGTCACCGCGACCTGCTGGCACTGAGCCATCCACCACAAAGAGAACGACGTCCACACTCCCAATGGCGGCCTGGGCGTTGTGCACCAAGATCTCCCCCAGTCGGTGGAGGGGCTTGTGGATGCCAGGAGTATCCACCCAGATGATCTGGGCTTGGGGGAGGGAGAGGATCCCGCGCAGGCGGTTGCGAGTGGTCTGGGCCACAGGGGAGGTGATGGCGATCTTTTGACCTACCAGGGCGTTCATGAGAGTGGACTTGCCCACATTGGGCCGTCCAATGAGCGCCGCAAACCCCGACTTAAACCCTGGTGGGGCCGCGGGAAGGGCAGAGGGCTCCAACCCCCTTATTTGAACGGGCTCCAGCGGGGCTGAGATCTCCTGCTCCTCAAGCGGAGGATGGCCGGCATTCTGCTGCTCTGCTGCCATGGGGAACGCTACTTCTGGACGGACAAGGACTGGTCAGCCAGCGAAGCCTCGGGGAGGGATCCCAGCTTGGCCAGGGTCGTGCCAGGGTAGTAGAAAGCGAGGATCTCGGCTGCATTCAACCCCCGACGGGCTAGGGTGTAGGCGCCGTACTGGCTCAGCCCCACCCCATGGCCAAAGCCGCCGCCGATAAAGCGGTAGCCCGCTAGCTCCTTGCCCTGTTTTAGGGGCTCGACGCGAAACAGGGTGCTGTAGAGACGGGGAAAAGCTAGGCGCACCTGATCCTTGCGCAAAACCAGCGAGTGAGATCCTTGGGGTGTCTGCAGGTCCACTTGCAGCGCCTGAACCCGACCGCTGACCGAGCGCTCCAGAACCTGCAGCCCCTGGATGGTCGTCCACTCGGGGAGAGGGATCCCGAGGTACTCTTGGGCAGCCCGCAGCTGGGCGTTGAGCTCCGCCAGGGATTGGGAGAACTCCCAGCGGAAAAGGCGAGATACCCCTGCTTCATGGAAACCTTCCCGCTGCTCCAGAAAAGCCTTGAAGTCGCTCTCCCGCCGCAAATCAAAGGGCTGAGCGGGCTGGTGGGCGAGGTCAGCGCGGGGGCGCAGGTAAGGGCGCGGCTCGCCGTCCCAAACTTCTTCAAAGCCTGCCGAGATGCCGCCGTTGGAGGAAGAATACACAGCATCCACCAGCTTGCCATTGTAGGTAAGCACCAAGCCGCTGGTCTGGCGAACGGCCTCGTCCGCCCGCGGATGGGTTCCCGTCAGCCCCTTGTAGACCTGGCAGTGGGTGTTGGCACAGAGGTGGTAGTCGTCGACCTGAAAGCGGTGCAGGTTCTTGAGGGCGTAGGTGCGCGCCAGAATTGCCTGGGCGGCCATGGCGGCAAAGGGAGCTCCCGGCCCTACTTCGTGGGGCACCACCCCCCGCAGATAGGTTTCCAGCGGCACGGCGTTGACCACGGTGTAGCTGCCGTAGGCGTTAGGCTGAATGGTAATCGAGCCGGCATAGTAGCGGTCGTTTACCCGCAGATAGCCCGCGTCCGAGGTTACCTGAAGCCGGGTGCGGTGGTAGCGAAAGTGGCCATGCACCCAGCTTAGCTGGGTCTGTTGGCGCCGCTGCTGGACCTCAAGCCGCACCTGGGGGATCCCTTTGGCCTGGGCATAGCGCTGAATCTGGGCCAACTGCTGAGGGGTGTAGGCGCGGCTGGCCCACACTTGCCACTCCTGCGGCTGGGCAATCTCGGTGCGGATCCCTAAAGCCTGCCAACGCTTGGCGCTAGCCTCGGCGCTCTCAAAACTTTTGTGGCTGCTGAGAACAAGGCGGTACACGGTTTCTGGAGTGGCCAAGGCGCGGTTGACGATCCCGACGGTTACGCGCGGAGTGCGCTGCCTCTTGGTGCTGCCGTCGGCCTGGGGAAATTCCAGCGTCAGTAGCGAGCCGGTTGGCGCTGCCAACTCCACCTGATCCTGTTCAGAGCGACCAAACTGCTGCAGGATGCCCACCCGTAAGATCGGGTTTTGCGGGGTAGCCACCGTGGCCCAGGTTCCTCCGGGATCCCCTGTGGCGCGCAACGCCAAAGCCGCAAGCAGCACACCCCAGCCGAGCGTGCCCTGGAGAGGAAACCGCCGCTGGGTGGGGGGAGGTTGGTAACTGAGCATCGGCGCTTTATGCTGGTAACGCACCCGTTGATTCTACCTGCATCTTTTTGGCCTACCCCAGCATGGAGGCTTTTTTCTCTTCTACCCCCTCTCCTCTCTGTAAGGGATCCGGCTGGCGACTGGGCTGGGATCCCCGGCGCTCTCCTTTTGTGGCCCTTGTGGGAGGAGAAACCTGGGCGCTGGAGCTAACTCAAGAGGAGTGGCAAGCTTTTGGGCAGGGGGTGTACTGCCTGCAGCGGGATATGGAGGCCATGGCCTCCCAACTGATGGCCGAAGAGAGCCTCACCCTGGAGCAGACCTTCCCCTTGCTAACTTTGATTGCCCACGGCAGCCCCGCTGCCTGGGATCTCTACCTACAGTTGCACCAGGGCCGGCGCGGCGAGGGCTTCTGGCCAGCAGAGGCTGTCCCGGGGCTGTGTCGTGCTCTTGCCCAGTTTCGGGAGCACAGATGACCTAGCAGTTGCTAGGATTGGGAGTTGCCCTGGGACAGCGGCCCCCTTCATGTCGACAGCTTTGGATCTTCAGCTGCACGACTGCCAAGTTCATCCTCCCGACCGTCAGCCGATCACCATTGCCCTCGCCAAGGGAGCTTTGCTAGCCGATGCCATCCGCTGTCTGCAGCAGGTAGGGATCGACTTTAGCCGCTTTTTGGATCCGGCCAATCGCCTCCTGCGCATTGAATCCCCTACCCAGCTCAAGGGACAGCGCTACGCGGCGCTGCTGGTGCGCAACCAGGACGTGCCGGTGTACGTGGAGTACGGCCAGGCCCAGCTGGGGATTGTCGGCTACGATGTCCTGCGGGAGCGCTATGCCGGCAGGGAAGCGGGGGTAGCCCACCTGTTGGACCTAAAGTTTGGCTACTGCCGCATGGTGGTGGCTCTTCCCCAAGACAGCCCCTACACCTCAGCAGCCCAGTTGCCGCCCTATGCCCGGGTAGCTTCCAAGTTTGTCCGCTGTGCCCGCGAGTATTTCGACCGCCTGGATTTGCCGGTGGAGCTCATCTCCCTTGCCGGCTCAGTGGAGCTGGCTCCCCTCACGGGCATGGCTGATGCCATTGTGGACTTGGTGGCCACCGGCCGCACCCTGCGGGAAAATGGCCTGGTGGAGCGGGACTGTCTCTTCGAGAGCACAGCCCGCCTGATTGCCCATCCCACCAGCTACCGGGTCAACCAGCAGCCCATCGGTGAACTGGTGGCCCAAATCCGAGAGCACTGGCTGGGATCTCTAGCGGTTAGCCAGCTTTAGTTCTTGCCTAGTCAAGAAACTTTGCTTGGCTTAGCAAAGAGCGGATTGCGATTGCGTACAATGGGGGCACTGGTTTATTTCCCAAGAGATTCAAAACAGGTTTTTCGAGGTTGATTATGCGGTACCGTCCCCTGCTCGCCATCCTGCTGGCGCTTTGTCTAGGCGTCTTCGCCTTTCGGGCTGAGGCAGCCAAGGCCCCTCTAACCTACGACCAGATCCGCAACACAGGCAAGGCGGCTATTTGCCCGTCGGTCTCGGACAATGCCCGCGGCCGCATTGAGGTGCCCCAGGGGGAATCCCTAAAGCTGACCGATGTTTGCTTCCAGCCCGTGCAAATCGAGGTGGAAGAAGAAAAACGGAACGGGGAAAAAGAGTTTATCAAAGCCAAGAACATCATGATCTCGGCTGCTACCCTGGGGCCGATTAAAGCGGAAGTCACTGCCAAAGAGGGCGGCTTGGAGTTCAAAGTGGTGGATGGGATCACCTTCCAGCCAACCACCGGTCAGTTGCCTCGCCGCGAGCTGGTGCCCTTTTTGTTTAGCGTGAAAGACTTGGTGGCCACCGCTCAAGGGTCGGTCATCGATCCCTCAACGGACTTTGAAGGCGAGTTCTTGGTGCCCGGCTACCGTACCAGCAGCTTCCTCGACTCGCGGGGGCGGGGTTCTAGCACTGGCTACGACACGGCTGTGGGGCTGCAGGCGGCCAAGGAGGACTTTGCGGCCAACCGCAAGGTGGACGAGATTTCCCGGGGGAAAATGTCGCTGCGCATTGCTCGCGTAGATTCCAGCACTGGAGAAATCGCTGGCTCCTTTGTGAGCATTCAGCCGTCTAGTACCGAGCAAGGGGCACTGGAACCTCGCACCGTTCGCGTTCAGGGCCTGTTTTATGCCCGTCTGGCGCAGGAGTCCTAAAAAAACCTGAGGCAGGCCATTCCAGGGCAGGGGCGGATCCCTGCCTGTTTTTGTGTTCCTGGCAAGGGCGGAGCAATTGCCAACCGAGGAGCGCGACAGGCATGGCCAACTATGACTGGATTGTTGTCGGCGGCGGGATCACCGGAGCAGCCCTAAGCTATGAGTTGGCCCGCCAGGGGGGATCCGTTCTTCTCCTTGAGAAGGAGGCGCTGCCCGCCAGTGCCACCCGCTATAGCTACGGTGGCTTGGCTCATTGGGCTGGAAAAACTCCCCTGCTCAAAGCTCTGGGGGAAGAAGGGATCCAGCGCTACCGCACTCTCTCAGAGGAGCTGGAGGCAGATATTCACTTTCGCGAGCTAGATCTGCTCCTATTGGTTGCTCCTGGCTACTCAGTGGAAACGGTGGAGGCGGATCTAGCCGACTGTCGCATCCCACCCCAGCGGATTCCGGTGGAGACGGCCTGTGAGCTGGAGCCCCTTTTGCAGCCGGCGGCCCTGGAGGGCGTGCTCTGGGCCCAGCACGGCCACATCCACCCCTGGCTGACGACCCTGGCTTTTCGGAGGGCTTTCCAACGCCTGGGGGGATCCCTGCTTTTGCAAAGCGTAACTGGCTTGCGGCGGCAAGGGCAGCGGGTCACCGGCGTAGAGACACCCGCCGACTTCCACGGGGCAGCCCAGGTGGTGGTGTGCGCCGGCGGCTGGACACGGGCTTTGTTGCGTCAAGCTGGCATCTATGCCCCTATCTACTTCACCCACGCCGAATCCCTCGAGCTAGAGCCTGCGGCAGTGCGGCTGAGAACCATTGTCATGAGCGCGCCGGTGCAGCGCCTGGAGCTGGAGCGGCAGGCGGCTCACCCCGACCGGGATCCCCTCTGGGACAAGCCAGGGCAGGAGCTCTGCCCGCCCATCCTGGATGTCGGGATCCTGCAGTTTCTGGACGGCAGCATTCGCCTGGGCCAGATCAGTCGGGTGCTGACGGATCCTCAAGCCCAGCTGGATGCCACTAGCGGCGAAGCGCAAATCCGGGCGCAGGTGGGGCGCTACCTACCCCAAGTGGCCCACTTGCCCGGGCGCTGGTGTCACTGCTTGGTGGCCTTCAGCGGCGATCACTATCCCTTGGTGGGATCCCTGCCCGGCTGGGAAGGGCTACAACTCTTTTCTGGCTTCAGCAGCCCTTTGGCCATCCTGCCGGCCTTAGCTCGCCGCTTTGCCCAGCAGGCGTATGGCCAGGCGGATGAGTGGCTCCCCAGTCTCTCGCCGGCGCGCTTCACTGCGCCCTCCCCCCCTGCCCCTTCTCTTGAGGGAGAGCGGACCCAGAACTGCTTAAGTCCACTCCTCCGCTAGCGCTGTCTCCGGCAAATCTTCCAGGTTAAGCTGCACCTGGCGCTGCAAGGCCAAAATAGCCTGATATTCCTGGTGAATGCTGGCCTGGTATTGGGCGGCTAGAGTGGTGTTGCCTTCGGAAAAAGCCTGCTCCCAGAGCTGCGTCCAGTAGCGGTAGCGCTTCTGGCGAATTTCCAGCTCCATGTTGGCTAGAGCAGCCCGCACCACCAGGCGCGGACGCATCAGGGCCACGCGGGTAGTTTCGTCCTGCCAGAGCAGGTGGCTGAGGCGCTCGTTGAGGGCGTCGTCCTGGGCGCAGAGAGTGCGCAGGGCGGTCAAAAGACCCTCCTCCTCGTCTTCCAGTTCCGGCTGAGCCGAGACCAGCTCTAAGATCCGCTGCCACAGCTCCCGGTGAGGACGGAAACTGAATTGCAGCTCCCGCTCCATCAAGGTTTGGCGGATCTCGCGGCGGTACTCGGCAAAATGCAAGTAGATCTGCAGAAGATGGGACTCGGACTGCAAGAGTTTGGATCCCCGGTCGGCAGCAGGTTGTTGGGGTTTTGACCAGCGGTACTGGCGCACGGCACGTCGCAGATCCTCTTCCAGATTGCGGCTGAGGCGAGCGCTGCCCCGGCTGAGCAATTCCGCCACTTTGTGGATATACAAGGAGCGCCACTGCCCGCCTAGACCGGCCAGCAGTTGCACCAGCGCTCGATAGGCCTGTTGGAAATCGGCGGCCTGGCTGAGATCCCGACCGGCCAGCACCTGTTCAATCCGCCAGTCCAGCCATAGGGGAGCCTGAGCCAGCAGGGCCTCTAGTTGGGAAGCCGGGTGCTGCCGCAGGAATTCGTCGGCATCCTTCCCAGCGGGAAGGGTGAGGATGCGCAGCTCGATTTCCCCCCGCCGCGCCTGTTCTTCAACGGCTTGAATAGCCCGCAGGGCGGCATTCAACCCAGCGCGGTCGGCATCGAAGTTGAGGATGACCCGCTTGGACGGCGTGTAGCGCAGCAGAGCCTTGACCTGGTGCGGCGTCAGGGCCGTGCCCATGGCGGCTACCGCATAGGCAATGCCGGCTTGGTGCAGGGCGATCACATCAAAGTACCCTTCCACGACCAAAACTTGGTCGGCTTTGGCGATGGCCTCGCGGGCAAAGTTGAGGCCATAGACCACCTGGCTCTTGTTGAAAAGCTCCGTTTCTGGGGAGTTGAGGTACTTGGGCTGCTCCTCTCCTAAAGCCCTGCCGGCAAAGCCGATGACCTGCCCCTGCAGGTCAAAAATGGGCAGCATGATGCGGTTGCGGAAGCGGTCGTAGTGGCCTCCTCCCTGGCGCGGCACCAGCAGGCCGGCTTCTTCTAGAAGCTTGACCGGCTGGCGCTTCTGGTTAACCAGGTACTCGTAGAGCGACTGCCATCCGGAGGGAGCAAAGCCGATTTGAAACTGTTGACAGGTCTCTTCGCTCAAGCGGCGGCTATGCAGATACTCCCTAGCCGCCGATCCCACCGGGGAGTGGAGGGCGTGCCGGTAGAAGTCGGCGGCCATGGCCAAGACCTCCAGCAGCTTTTCCTGACGCGAGACCTGGCGTTCGTAGTCTGGGGAGAAGGATCCCTTGGGCTCAGGCACATGGTAGCGGCGGGCTAGCCAGCGCACGGCTTCGGCAAAGGAAAGGCGCTCGGTCTCCATAACAAAGCGGATGACATCTCCCCCGGCGCCACAGGCGAAGCACTTGTAGATCTGCTTGCTGGGGCTGACGTGAAAGCTGGGCTTGTGGTCGTCATGGAAAGGGCAGAGGCCGACAAAGTTTTGCCCCCGCTTGCGCAACACCACTTTTTCGGCCACCACCTCAACGATGTCGGCCTTCTGGCGCACTAACTGGATGAACTCCGGCGGCAGACTGCTCATGGCCCTAGGGATCCTCCACCCTATGGTAGCTGGGGGGACTTGACAGGCTGTCTTTTGACGTGGCCTGACCCGCCAGAGATAATGGTCTAGCTTCAAAAACTAGATTTTTCCATGAACAGTCTTTTGCAAATTGTTGAGAGGAAAATGCGGATCGTTAAACTTTTCTTGCTGCTTTTGCTTGTCGGTGCCGCTGTCTTTTGGAGCCCGCAAGTGGCTTCTGCTGAGCCGGATTTGGCTTTAGGAGCCAAGGTCTTTCAGGCCAAGTGTGTGGGCTGCCACTTGAACGGGCGCAACTCGATAGTGCCGGCTAAAAATCTCTCCCTAGCTGCCCTGCACGAGTACCACGTGGATACGCTAGAGCTAATCCAAGCCCAGGTGCGCAACGGCAAAGGGGCCATGCCTGCTTTTGGCAAGCTCCTCAAGCCAGAAGAGATCGAGGCGGTGGCCGCCTACGTCTTGGATCGCGCTGAGCACAACTGGAGTAAGGGCTAATGGCCCAGGACGAAGTGGCCGTGGCACCTCAGGCGCTGCAGGAGCAGGGCCGTCAAGTCCAGGGATCCCGCTGCCAGCTTCTCTCAGTGGGCATAGGGGCCCATGGGCTGGTGGCGGTGGGCATTTCTGCCCATGGGGTGGTAGCCATCGGTGTGGTAACCCACGGCATCCTCTCCATTGGCCTAGTAGCCATGGGCGCTCTCTCCTTTGGGCTGGTGTCCATGGGCTTGGCCAGCGCCGGCCTGGTGTCCATGGGTCTCTCCAGTTGGGGCCAGCACAGCATGAGCCTGATGGAATCCCACGGATCCCATCGCCATCCCTGAAGAAATTGGAAAACTAAAGAAATTGGAAAAAAAGGAGATTGGAAATGGGTCTGCAAAGTTACTTAGCTCTGGAGATTGGAAATGGGTCTGCATCTGCAAAGTTACCTAGCTCTAGCCAGAAAATCTCTGCTGGCTTTGGGTATGAGCTTTTTGCCTCTTTCTTCTGCCTGGGCTCATGTTACCGTCCATCCCCAAGAAGCCCCGGCAGGCAGCTACACCAAGCTCACCTTTCGCGTACCCCATGGATGTGATGGCTCCCCAACCAAGCGCTTGCGGGTGCAGATCCCAGAGGGATTTGTTTCCGTGAAGCCGATGGTGCACCCTCTGTGGAAAATCGAGACGGTCAAAAGGCCGCTGAAGACCCCATACGAGTCCCACGGGAAGATGATCACCGAAACGGTTGCCGAGGTGATTTGGAGTGGCGGCTCGCTGCCCGATGGCCTCATGGATGAGTTCAGCATCAGCGCCAAGCTGCCGAATCGGCCCGGCGAGGTCATCCCCATCCCGGTGATCCAGGAGTGCGAAAAAGGCATGCACCGCTGGATCCAGGTGGCGCAGCCGGGCGAGGATCCCAAGAGCTTGCCGGAGCCGGCCCCGCTGCTGAAGCTGACAGGTGGAGGTAGTGGACAGGGTCATGGTCACGGCAGTCGCTAGGCGGCCTGCTGGGCAGGATGTCTCGCCCTAGAAGGGTCTTTGCTGGGATTTGGGCTGGGATCCTCGGCTTCTTGCTGTGGACGGCTGGGATCTCGCCCGCTTTCGCCCATGCCAGCTTGCTCTCCACTTTCCCGGAAGATGGAGCGGTGCTCCAGGAAGCGCCGACGCAAGTGCGGCTGGTTTTCAATGAGCCGGTGCAGCTTACGCAGCTCCAGGTTTTGGACGGAAATGGACAGGTATTGCCCCTGGAAAACCTGGTGAGCAGAGGCGAGGCACCTCAGGGGGATTTGCCCTGGGGGATCCCAGCGGGGGTTTACCTTGTCAGTTGGCGGGCCATTTCCGCTGATTCCCATCCGGTGAGTGGCTCGTTTGTCTTCCAGGTGGGGACTGCAGATCCAGAGCTGGTTCAAGCGGTGAGGGCGGCCCAGGTTCGAAAAAGGGATCCCCTATATTGGCCGCTGGTAGGTGTGCGCTGGGGGATCTACCTGGGCAGCCTCTTTGTGGTGGGGGTGTTGGGCTGGTGGCGGCTGTTGCAGGGGCGTTCGAGCGTTTTGGGGGCAAATGGAATAGAGCTCTCTGTTCGCGCCAGCGGGACGGAGTCCTTTAAGGCCTGGGCTTTCGTGGCAGCTTGGCTTACCCTTAGTTTGACTCTGGTGGCCTTCGGTTTGCACTTGGCTCAGCTTTACCCCCACCTCAATGGGCAAAAGCTGCTGAGTGTGATGCTTTCTCCCTATGGCTGGGGTACGGGGCTGCGGCTAGTGGGGCTAGGAGTTCTGATCTGGGCCTGCGAGGGAGGCGCCGCCTGGGCCAGCAGCGTGGGCTCGGTGTTGGTTATTGGATCGTTTCTGCCCATTGGCCATGCCCTCACAAGCGAGTATCCGGCAGGAACGATGGCGCTGCTGGGGCTACATCTAGCCGGCTCGGCTTTTTGGCTAGGGGGGCTATGGGGGCTGGAGCGCCTGCTGAGCAGGGAAGCTCCTCCCTACCCATCTGTAGGCACTATCCAACGGTTTTCTGACGTAGCCACCTGGGCAGTGCCGGGGCTTATCCTAGCGGGGGTGGGAATGGCCGGGATTCACGGCGGCTGGGACTGGGATCATCCCTATGGGCGATACCTTTGGGCCAAGTTGCTGATAGTGCTAATGATGGTGGGGCTGGGCGCCCACAACAAGTTTCGGCTGGTGCCAGCATTACGGCAGGGTGGGCAGGCGGTGGGCCGGTTGCTGCGCCAGATCGTCCGCCTGGAGCTGGTGGGACTGATCCTGGTGCTGGCCCTGACCAGTTTTTTGGTAGCTCAAGCTCCGCCTGGACAGGAGAGGAGCTCCCCTGCAGAGCCGTCCTGCCAAGAGGAATTGAGCTGGCCAGAAGGCAGCCTCTCCCTGCGGATCCTGCCCTGTCGCCCTGGTAACAACCGGGTTCAAGTGGAGGTTAAAAAGATCCCAGCCCAGGAGCTGAACTTGGCCTTTTCCCTGCCCGAACGTGGGATCCCACCTCTGCGCCGACAAATGCTGCCGAAGAAGCCCGGCCAGTTTGCGGTTGAGAATGTGCCCCTAACATTGGGGGGAGAATGGCAGATTGAGGTGCGACTCTTGATCAGCGACTTTGAGGAGCGGCGTGGGCACATCAGAGTTGTCCTGTAGGGGCAAGTGAAGGGATCCCTGCCGCTGCTTCCAAGAGCCGTCCGTCGTAGTCCTGCAGCTGGAGAGCCGTTTGGAAGTCCTGGCAAGCTCCCTGCCAATCGCCGAGGGCAAGACGAGCCAGGGCGCGATTGAGGTAAAGCTTGAAGTGGGCGGGATCCAGAGTGATGGCTTGGGTGTAATCCTGGAGGGCCGCTGCAAAATCTCCCTGTTGGGCATGGGCCCAGCCGCGGTTGTTCAGGGCCAAGAGGCGCTCCTGGGGCTCTAGCTCCAGTTGCAACAGTTGCGTGTAGTCGGCTAGCGCTTTGTCGGTCTCCCCCCTTTGATCCCACAGCAGGGCCCGCCAGAAGAGAGCCTGACGCTCCTGGGGGTTCAGGAGCAGCGCCTGGGTGTAGTCGGCAATGGCCTGCTCCGGCCGGTTGGCCTGGCGGTGCAGATCCCCCCGCTGACAGTAGGCCAGGGCGGCATCAGCTAGCCCCCAGTCGCGGTTGCAGCTCAAAGCCTGGTCGAGATCGGCTAGCGCCGCCTCTTGGTTGCCCAAAGCCAGATGTACCGCCGCCCGCAGGGCAAATCCCTGAGACGCCTGCGGCTGCTTTTGGATTAGGGCGGTGAAATCCGCCAGGGCCCCCTGCCAGTCCCCCAGCCGTTGCCGCGCCATGCCCCGGCGTAGATAGGCACTGGCTAGCAGCTCTGGCCCCGCTTGGGCTGCCGCCTGCAGCACCTGGGAGAAATCCGCACAGGCTGCCGGCCAATCTTCTCGGTCGAAATGGGCCTGGCCACGGTGGAAATAGAGCTGCAGGTTGTTCGGATCCCGCTCCAGGGCAGCCGTGTAGTCCTGCAGGGCCGCCAAGGGATCCCCCAAAAGCCTGTGGACCTGCCCGCGGCTGCTGTAGGCCCTGGCATCGCTGGGATCCAAAGCAATGGCCTGGTTCAAGTCGGCAAGAGCCGCTTCCAGCTGGCCCAGATCCAGATGAGCAATCCCACGGTTGAGGTAGACCTTGGTCAGCTGGGGATCCAACTCCAGGGCGCGGTTGAAGTCGGCTAAGGCGCCTGCCGGATCTCTCAACTCCTGGCGGGCCAGCCCTCGGTAGAAATAGGCCGGCGCCAGCTCCGGGTTAAGGCGGAGCGCCTGTTCGCAGTCAGCCAGCGCTGCCTCCAGGGCGTTGTTGCCCAGGTAGGCTATAGCCCGCTGCAGATAGAGCTCCGCCTGCGCTGCCACCCCTGCCTCAGAGGCCCCAGCAGGCTGCAGTGCAATGGCTTGGGAAAAATCCTCGATGGCCCCCTGGGGATCCCCCAAAGCTTGGCGGGCCAGGCCGCGGTGGTAGTAGGCCTTAGAGTGGGCGGGATCCCGCTGCAGCGCCTGGGTGTAGTCTTCAATCGCTCCCTGAAAGTCCAGCAACTGCGCCCGCGCCACGCCCCGGTTGAAATAGGCTTCCACATCCTGGGGATCTCGTTGGATGACCTCGGAAAAATCGGCCACAGCCCCTTGCGCATCTCCCAGATGGCCGCGCACCACGCCGCGGTTGAAATAAGCCCGTACTTCCTCGGGGTTGAGCTCAAGGGCGCGGGAATAGTCCTCGATGGCCTTTTGGTTTTGCTCGAGCTGCCGGTAGGCGTTGCCGCGGTTGTAGTAGGCCACGG
This sequence comes from Synechococcus sp. W65.1, assembly GCF_047461615.1. Lineage (NCBI taxonomy): Bacteria > Bacillati > Cyanobacteriota > Cyanophyceae > Synechococcales > Synechococcaceae > Synechococcus > Synechococcus sp. W65.1. The sequence continues at coordinate 130,209 of NZ_JANSHI010000001.1, forward strand.
CCCAGTTGGGGTTGAGGTGGAGAGCGTGGGTGTAATCGGCAACTGCCCCCTCATAGTCCCCCAGCCGGTAGCGGGCGATGCCGCGGTTGACATAGGCACGGGCATCCCCTGTCAGTTGAATGGCCTGGGTGAAGTCCTCCACAGCTCCTGCCCAGTCGCCACTTTTGTAGCGGGCACTGCCCCGCTGGCTATAGGCGCGGCCATTCTGGGGATCCAGTTGGATGGCCAACGTGTAGTCGGCAATCGCCCCCTGCAGATCCCCTTGGCGAGCTTTTTCCTGGCCGCGGGTTACCAAGCGCATCGCCAAGAGCTGATCCACCGAAAGCTGGGAAAGAGCAGGCGCTACACCTTCGGTGGGGGTAGGCAGGAGAGGCCGCAGCGCCTCCATCACCTCAGCCGCCGATTGAAAGCGCTCCTGCCAGCGGGGACAGACCATGCGATCCAGAATCTCCGCTAGGGCATCGCTAACCGGCACTAGATCCCGCCAGAGGAGCTGGCCAGTACACGGATCGTCTGGGATCTTGGTGGGGGGACGGCCGGTGAGCGCCTGAATGGCCAGCACCCCAACCGAATAGATATCGCTGCAGGGCTGGGGCTTGCCGCTGAGCTGTTCCGGGGCCATGTAGCCCACTGAGCCAATCACCGTCGCCAACTGGGTTTGGCCAGGGGCAGGGCTGCCTAGCCGTCCCACCTCCTTCACCGCCCCAAAGTCAATCAGCACCAGCTTGCCATCGGCGTCGCGGCGCATCAGGTTGGCTGGCTTGATGTCCCGATGCACGATTTGACGGGCATGGACGTAGTGGAGGATCTCCAGAATCTCCCACAGCAGTTTGACGACCTCCGCCTCGCTTAGAGGCTGGCCAGCCACCAGCTCTTGGCCGAGATCGTGCCCAGCAATGAACTCCTCAACCAGGTAGAACTCCTGATCCTGCTCGAAGTGGGCCAAGAGGCGGGGCACCCGGTCGTAGTTGTTGAGCCGGTTGAGAACCTTGGCTTCCCGCTCGAACAGCTTGCGGGCCGTGGCCAGGGTGTAGGGATCGGTGGAGAGGGGGCGCAGGCGCTTGACCACGCAGGGAGTATTGAAAGTGTCGCGATCCACCGCTTTGTAGGTAACCCCAAAGCCCCCCTGCCCCAAAAGGCCGAGGATTTCGTAGCGTCCCCGCAGAAGGGTTCCCGGCTTAACCTTGTCTTCCATAGCCCAGCTTGCCCCGCTGTGACCTTGGTCACAGCAAGCTGGCTCGATTTTGCCACAAGCTGCTCCCCTGCAGCGAGCTTGCCCCTAGTCCTGCACGTACTCTTCGCCAGAGATGAGGGCCGCCTCTGCCTTCTGGAACTCCCGCCCCAGGTAGGCAGCGTGGCTAAGCTGGGAGACTACCTTCTCGCTTTCCTTTTCAAAGATCTGGACACACAACTCTTTGGCCGTCCGCCCAACGTACACCCGCTGCGGCGGGCGATTGACTGGCCCTCGCGCTGGGATCACTGCTCCAGTCTCCGGGTCAGTGGCCAGACCCCGCTCGTTGATCACGGTGCTGTAGTACTTGGCGCAAATGAGCTGCTGCTGTCGATCCACATAGATGACAAAGTAGCCTGCCGGGTCTAGCTCCAGGGGCCGGCGGGAAAGCTGGTCATCAATGCGGCGCACCTGCTCCCGCAGAGACTCAGAGGAAAAAGACGACATAGTAAAGTTGCCAAGAAGCTAGCAAAACGGGTGCCAAAAACGTAGCCAAGACTACCTTCATTATCCCTATTGTGGCCGAGGAATGGGATCCCTTGCTTCAGGAGAAGTCTTAGGGTTTGCCAGTGCTTTTTCAAGCATTGGCAGTTACTTAAAGCCTTGGCAAACTCAGCGAAAAGGCGGATGCTTGCAGGTGGAAGGTGAGATTACCGTGAAAGCAGTGAGCGAGCGACAGTCTTTGCCAAAATGCACTCGGCTGAAGCTGAGAGGCTTGGGGGGGATGGGATCCCTGAGGTAACCCCTTTAACAACGGAAAGCGGGCAGGCCGGGCACCTCCTCGTTGTGGGCAATCAGCGCGACAGCCGCCTGTTGCTGAGGAAATTGCTGGAGAGCAGTAGCTACCAGGTCAGCGAGGCGGAAAACGGCCAGCAGGCCCTGCAAATGGTGCAAACCCTGCAGCCGGATCTGATTTTGTTGGATGTAAGGATGCCGGGGCTCGACGGATTTGAGGTCTGTCGGCGCATCAAGGCCAATGGGGAGACGCGCTTGATCCCGGTGGTGCTGATGACAGCCGCTAGCGACCGCAAAAATCGCCTGCGGGGCATTGAGGCAGGGGCCGATGATTTTCTCGGCAAGCCCTTTGACGAGGCGGAATTGCTGGCGCGGGTGCGTTCCCTCGTTCACCAGAAGCATTTGAACGAAGACTTGGATCATGCCGCCCAGGCTTTATTTGCCATTGCCCGCATTGTGGAAAGCCGGGATCCCATCACTGGGGATCACTGTGAGCGCCTGGCACAACTGGCCAAAAGCTTTGGCGAGTTTCTCCAGCTACCCCGTCCTCTAATCAAGGTGCTGACCTGGGGAGGCTACCTGCACGATATCGGCAAAGTGGGTATACCTGATGCGATTTTGGGCAAAACGGGCAAGCATACGCCGGAAGAGTGGGAGGTGATGAAATCCCATGTCTTGATTGGAGAGGAGATCTGCCGCCCGCTGCGCACCCTGAGAGATGTGCTGCCCCTCATCCGCCACCACCACGAGCGCTGGGATGGCAGCGGCTATCCCGATGGCCTCAGGGGAGAAGGGATCCCGCTGGTGGCCCGCATCTTCCAGATTGTCGATATCTACGACGCCCTCACCTCGGAGCGACCCTACAAGCGCGCCTTCACCGTTCAAGAGGCCATGGACATCCTGCGGGAAGAAACAGCCAAGGGCTGGCGGGATCCCTACTTGGTGGAGCGTTTCTTCGAGTTTCTGCAGTCACGGCTGCCCCAGTTGAAGTAGACTAGGCCAAGTAGGCTCCTCAAGGCAAATCCTTTGGCAGGCGCAGATCCTCTACGGCGCTGCGTAGGCTGCCGCCAATTGTTTCCCCGCTCCCAGTTGTGGCGGCTGGTTAGGCAATACGACACTCACCAGGTGCTTTTGGGCAGAGGCATGGGTCGTTCTGCCTACCTATGTCGCCGGCTAGAATGCTTGCAGGCAGCCCGGCGGAGGCACCAGATGAGTAGAGCCCTCAAGGCGCCGGTGCCCGACTCGCTGTGGCAACTGCTGGAGCAGGAATTGCTGCGCAGTTCTGAGGCAGAAAGCCTCCAGGAGACATCAGTCCCAGAGGGGCGAGTCTCAGAGCAACCTCAGTAGCCCTGAATCGGTCAAGGTACTGGGTTCACTCCGTTCCAGCTACACGGTAGCCCCTCTTAGCTGTCAGAATGGGGCTGGGGGAGGTCGGCCGTGGCCAACTTCTGGGAACTGTAGAAGGGCTATCCTAAAAAGGCACTGTCGGTGTTGCTTCCTGCCCTAGTTGCCTATGCCCCCCGGCCCTTTTGGACTTAGATTCCCCCTGGAATTATGCTGCAGCAGGTTTAGTCTCAATCCGTTAATTGAGGTTGATTCAACTCCTGTAAAACTGACAAGGAGAGAGGAGCAGAGGCAAGCAGAGGAATGACCGACAAAGTTCGACTGTACGACCTTGCCCGCGAACTGGGGCGTGACAATCGCGAGGTGCTGGAGGTTTGTGAGCAGCTGGGGATCCCTTTCAAGAGCCACAGCAGCACCATTTCCCTAGAGCAAGCTGAGTTGGTGCGTAGCAAGCTGGGCAAGTCTCCTATTGTGAAACCACCTCGCCCGCGGAGCAAGCCGCAAGGAAGCTCGCCAGCCGAGCCGGCGGCGGAAGCCAAGGCGAGCGAGCGCCCTCAGGCTATTGTTGGCATTCGCCGGCCTGCTCCTGCTCAGCCGCCAGCCCCCCCTAGTGAAGCCAGTCCTCCCAAAACGCTGCTGCAGCGACCTGAACGTATCCCTCCGCCAAAAGAGGCTCCTGCAGTCAGCCCGCCGCAGCCACCAGTTGCTCGCGTGGGTGAGACCAGGCCACAGCTGACGCCCCCTCCAGCTCGACCTGAGCCGGCTGTAGCCAAAGCAGCTAGCCCCCAGGCCGGCCCTGCTCCGGCGGCCAAGCGCCCAACGGTGCCCCCCCCTCCACGACGGCCTGAGTCGCCTCAAGCGGCTTCCGAGCCCAGCCCTGCTCCTGGTCCTGCAGAAGCGAAGGCTTCTTCTCCCCCAACCGCCCAGCGACCGCGTCCCCAGCTCGTGGGCCCACCTGTTCGCCCTGCCAGTCCTCCCGAGCGCCAGCCAGCAGCTCCCAAAAAGGAAGACAGCCCCAGCCAAGTGGAGGAGGCTCCCCGTCCCCAGCGGCGGCTGGAGTTGGTGGGGCCGCCCACCCGTCCTACCGCTAAAACGGTTCCCGCCGAGCCAGCATCTTCTCCCCCCTTGCCAGAAGGGATCTCCACTCCCGTGCTGGTCGAGGCTCCTGGGCGGCCTGCCACGCCCAAGGTCAAGCGCAAGACGGTGGAAGAAGAGGAGGATGAGGAGCTAAAAGCCCTCGAACGGCGATCCAGCCGCAGCCAGGCCGAGCGCAAGCGCAAACGCAGACGCGAGGAAGGAGATGGAGATGGCTTGGATTTGGATTCTCTGACGGCGATCTCCACCGTCAAGCAAGCGCAGCTAAACGCCATCCAGCCCTTGCCCCGTCCCACTGCCAAGCCCCCTGCCCAGCGTCCGCCGACAGCGGCTGTTTCAACCCCGCGCCCTCGGCCAGCTGCTGAGCGCTCCTCGCAGCTATCCACTAAAACTAGCCCCCCTGAGGAGACGGCGGAATTGCCGCTGCAAGAGAAGGTTCTGGTTCTTGAGGGCAGCCTCAGTGTGCAGGAATTAGCCCAGCGCCTGCGGGTGTCGGAAACTGAGATCATCAAAACCCTCTTCTTCAAGGGGGTGAAGGTAACCATCAACCAGGTTTTAGACGAGTTGCTGGCTGAGACGGTGGCCAAAGAGTTGGGCTATGAGATCCGCCGGCCGGAGACGGAGCCCAAAGCTAGGAAAAGCGAGATGCTTGAGTTGGAGGACATTGACCATCTGGTGCCCCGTCCGCCGGTGGTCACCATCATGGGTCACGTGGATCACGGCAAAACCACTTTGCTCGATGCCATCCGCCACACTAACGTGGCCCAGCAAGAAGCCGGTGGGATCACCCAGCGCATTGGCGCCTACCACGTGGATGTAGACTTTGAGGGCCAAAAGCGGCGCATTGTTTTTCTGGATACTCCTGGCCACCAGGCCTTCACGGCCATGCGCGCCCGCGGCGCCAGCGTTACTGACATCGCTGTCCTGGTGGTGGCTGCCGACGATGGGGTGCAGCCGCAGACGCTGGAGGCCATCAGCCATGCGCGGGCAGCCCAGGTGCCCATCATTGTGGCCATCAACAAGATTGACAAGCCCGGCAGCCAGCCGGAGCGCGTCAAGCAGCAGCTGGCAGAGCATGGGCTGGTGCCGGAGGAGTGGGGTGGCGACACGCCCATGGTGCAGGTCAGCGCTCTCACCCGCCGCAACCTAGACGCCTTGCTTGAGATGATCCTGTTGGTAGCGGATGTGGCGGAGCTGCAGGCCAACCCCAATCGTCCCGCTCGCGGCACTGTTATTGAGGCCCACCTGGACAAAGCGCGGGGGCCAGTGGCCACTCTATTGGTGCAAAACGGCACCCTGCGGGTGGGGGATACGCTAGTGGCGGGCGCAGTGTTTGGCCGCGTCAAGGCAATGATGGACGACCGCGGCCAACGGCTACAGGAGGCCGGGCCTTCTTCAGCGGTACAACTGCTGGGCTTGGAGGAGGTGCCGGCGGCAGGGGATGAGTTCCAGGTCTACAGCGATGAGAAAGAAGCACGCCGCATTGCTGAGGAGCGAGCGGAGGCGCTGCGGCAAAGCCGCTTACAACAGGCGTCGCTCTCTCGCCGTGTCAGCCTGGCTAGCATTTCAGCTCAAGCTCAGGAAGGCCAGCTCAAAGAGTTGAACCTGATTCTCAAAACAGATGTCCAGGGATCCGCCGAGGCCATCCAGACGGCCCTACAGGATCTGCCGCAAGAGGAAGTGCGCCTACGGGTTCTTCTGGCAGCTCCTGGGGAGATCACCGAGACTGACGTGGATCTGGCAGCAGCCAGCGACGCCATTATCTTGGGCTTTAACACCACCTTTGCCCCTGGCGCGCGGCGGGCTGCCGACGAGAAGGGGGTCGATGTGCGCGAATACGACATCATCTACAACCTGCTGGACGACCTGCGGGCAGCCATGGAAGGCTTGCTGGAGCCGGAGGAGGTAGAAGAGCCGCTGGGCCAGGCGGAAGTGCGCAAAGTCATTCCCATCAGCCGCGGCACCGTTGCCGGCAGCTACGTGCTCTCCGGCAAAGTGCAGCGCAATGCCCTGGTGCGGGTTCGCCGCAAAGGAGAGGTAGTCTACGAGGGGCGCCTCGACTCTCTCAGACGCTTCAAGGACGACGTGCGGGAGGTAACTGCCGGCTTCGAGTGTGGGATCGCCATCGAGAAGTTCGACGCCTGGCAAGAAGGGGACATTATCGAGGTCTACCAGATGGTTACCAAGCGGCGAACCCTAGCGCCTGCCTAGTCATTTGGGCGGCCTAGAGTCTCTGGGATCCCTCCCAGGGGGAGGACTTCTTGAGAACACTGGAGGCAGTTGTCAAGGGGAAGGGAGGAATGCAGCGGAGCCAGCGATTGAGTCAGATGTTGTTTGTAACCCTGCGGGAGGATCCTGCCGAAGCAGAGCTGGCCAGCCACAAGCTGCTGCTGCGAGGCGGCTTTATCCGGCGGCTCTCCTCCGGGATCTACACCTATCTGCCCCTGCTCTGGCGGGTGCTGCAGAAGATCTCGAACATCATTCGGGAAGAGATGAACGCCATTGGGGCTCAGGAGTGTCTCTTGCCCCAGTTGCAGCCAGCGGAGATCTGGCGGGAGTCGGGCCGCTGGGAGGTGTATACCCAGGCAGAAGGGATCATGTTTGCCCTCGAAGACCGCCAGAGGCGCGAGCTGGCCCTGGGCCCCACCCACGAAGAGGTGATTACCCTGCTGGCCCGGGATCTCATCCGCTCCTATCGCCAGTTGCCGCAAATCCTCTATCAAATCCAGACCAAGTTCCGCGACGAGATCCGACCTCGCTTTGGCTTGCTGCGGGGCCGGGAATTCCTCATGAAAGACGCCTACTCCTTCCACGCCACTGAAGAGAGCCTGCGCCAGACCTACCAGGATATGTACCGCGCCTACAGCCGCATCCTGCGTCGCTGCGGGCTACAGTTTCGCGTGGTGGAGGCCGATGCGGGCGCCATTGGCGGGCCCTCGGCAATGTCCCAGGAGTTCATGGTGCTGGCTTCTGCCGGGGAAGACGAGATCCTCTACACCCCCGATGGCTCCTATGCTGCCAATGTGGAGAAAGCCGTCTCCCTTCCGCCGCCGGCAGCCGAGTCTCCCTACACAGCCTTCCAGGTTCTGGATACGCCGGGAACGGAAACCATCGAGAAGCTGGCGGCTTTCTTGAAGATCTCCCCCACTTTGATCGTCAAGAATGTGCTCTACCAGGCCCTTTACGACAACGGCCTGCGGGTGGTGGTTTTACTAAGCATCCGCGGGGATCAAGAGGTCAATGAAGTGAAATTGGCCAACCACCTCAACCGTCTGGCGGAGCGCTACCAAGCCAAGAAGCTGCTCAAACTCACTTTGGCAGATGCTGAGATCCAAAAAAGCTGGCAAGGGGATCCGGTTCCCGTGGGCTACATTGCCCCTGACCTGCCCGATAGCTGCCTGGGCCCGCAGGAACACTTTGCCCCCAAGATTTTGCGCCTAGCTGACCAGACAGCAGCCTCGCTGAAGAACTTTGTAACCGGTAGCAACCAGGTGGGGCGACACGTGGTGGGAGCCAACTGGGGGGAGCAGTACCCCTTGCCGGAGGTGGTTGACGTGCGCAAAGCCCAACCAGGAGATCGCTGTCTATTCAACCCTGACCAGGTGCTCCAGGGGGCAAGGGGCATTGAGGTTGGCCATATCTTCCAGTTGGGCCTCAAGTTCTCGCTGCCGCTGCGGGCTACCTTTGCCGACGAGCACGGCGCCGAGCAGCCGCTGTGGATGGGCTGCTACGGCATTGGGGTATCGCGACTAGCCCAGGCGGCAGTGGAACAGTCCCACGACGCCAACGGCATCATCTGGCCGGTGGCCATTGCCCCCTACCACGTGGTGGTGGTAGTGCCCAACACTGCTGACCCGGAGCAGATGCAGGTGGCAGAAAAACTGGTGCAAGAGCTGGACGCTGCCGGTATCGAAACCCTCTGGGACGACCGAGATGAGCGAGCCGGCGTCAAGTTTAAAGATGCCGATCTCATCGGGATCCCCTATCGCCTAACTACGGGGCGCAGCCTCAAGCAGGGCAAGGTGGAATTGGCGGAACGGGCCACCGGTCAGGCCGTGGATCTTCCCATTGAAGCGGTGGTGGCTACCCTGAAAGAGCGCCTTGCTGCTGCCCTAGCGGTGCCCGACTGAGGAGTTGCCTTGCAGCGGTTTTTTCCCTATGATGGGATATGTCTCGATCCTCGGTAGCTCAGCGGTAGAGCGGTCGGCTGTTAACCGATTGGTCGCAAGTTCGAATCTTGCCCGAGGAGCTTGCTAGCTGAAATCTCAAGCCAGGGGGTATAATGCCCTCTGGCTGTTTCTTCGTCACGTCTTCCGAGGGTATTGGCTGTGATCGACCTGTCGCGGATCCCTGCCCAACCAGAGCCAGGCTTGCTCAACCTTTTGATCGAGATCCCTGGCGGCAGTAAGAACAAGTACGAGTTTGACAAAGAGATGGGCGTGATGATCCTAGACCGGGTGCTCTACTCCTCGGTGCAGTACCCCTACGACTACGGCTTTGTGCCCAACACGCGGGCAGGGGACGGGGATCCCTTGGATGGCCTGGTGATCATGGATCAGCCGACCTTTCCGGGGTGTGTGATTGCGGTGCGCCCGCTGGGCATGCTGCAGATGATCGATGCGGGGGAGCCGGATGAGAAGTTGCTGTGTGTGCCGGCTAAGGATCCTCGCTACGCTTCCGTAACCAAGTTGGAAGATATTGCCCAGCACCGCCTGGACGAGATTGCTGAGTTTTTTGCCACCTACAAGCGCTTGGAGAAGAAAGAAACCCAGATTCTGGGCTGGAAAGGCCTGGCCGAAACCGAGGCCGTTATCGCCAGCAGCATTGCCGCCTGCCAACAGCCCAAGTAGCTCCCCAGGCTTTCCAAGCTGGAGCTGCCGTTGAGGGCGCTGGCCAGTCAGCGCCAAGTTCTCCAGGTTCTTTGAGCTAGCCTAGGTTTAGACGCGACGGCTTCTTCTATGGCGGATATCCTCTACCACCTGGAGCAGTGGGCAGCGGAGCTGGTTCAAGGTCAATTGCAGCACCTCTCTCCCCTGAGCCTACTGGCGATGGGTCTAGCAGGTCTGGTTACCAGCCTTTCTCCCTGTATGCTCTCCATGGTGCCGGTAACTATCGGCTACATCGGCGGCTACACTCCCAGCGCCCCCGCAGCGGCCGGAGAGGTGCGCCGGCAGGTCTGGGTGCAATCCCTGGGCTTTGCCGTTGGTGTGGCTTTGACCCTCAGCCTGCTGGGCTTGGGAGCAGCCTTGCTAGGCCGGGTTTACGGACAAACCACCCCCTTTGGATCCCTAGTAGCGGGCGGGCTCGCCATCCTCATGGGCCTGAACCTGCTGGAGGTCATCCCCTTGCGCTTTCCCAGTTGGTTTAACGGGTTGGAGATCCCTGGCGAGTGGCCCAGACTAGGCCGGTCGGTGTTGCTGGGATCCACCTTTGGTCTAGCAGCCTCTCCCTGCAGTACGCCAGTTTTGGTGGCCTTGCTAGGCTGGGTCTCCACCACAGGGCAGCCCTGGGTGGGAGGTGGGCTACTGCTGACCTACGCCCTGGGGCTGGTCTTGCCGCTGCTGTTGGCGGGGGTGTTTACCGGCGCGATTAAGCAACTGCTGGCCCTGCGGCGCTGGTCGGGCTGGCTTACCTATGCCAGTGGCCTGGTGCTGGTGGGGTTCGGCACCGTCACCATCCTCTCGGCTTGGACCTAGGGGAGCTTGTATGTCCAAGGATTCTGCCCCGCTGGCGCGGTGGCTTTCCCCCCTGCGGCGCTATCTGCGCCATGAACTGCTGCCGCTGCTGGTGGATTTGCGGCTAGCCATTGGCCTTCTCTTGGCAATTGCTGTTTTCAGTGCCATCGGCACGGTCATCGAGCAAGAGGAAACGGTGGCCTTCTATCAGGCCCACTACCCTGAGCAGCCGGCCCTGTTTGGCTTTCTCACCTGGCGGCTGATCCTCAAGCTGGGGCTGGATCACGTCTATCGCACCCCTTGGTTTCTGGCTCTTTTGATCCTACTTGGCAGCAGCCTGGCTGCCTGTTCTCTCACGCGCCAATGGCCGATGCTCAAGGCGGCCCGTCGCTGGAGCTACCTCACCCGCCCCCCTTCCTTCCAGCGGCTGCCCTTTTGGACCTATCTGCCCAAGCAATCCCTGCAAGGATTGCCGCAGCGGCTGCGCCAAGGGGGCTACGCTGTGTTTCAGGAGGGATCCTGCCTCTACGCCCGCAAGGGGTTGATTGGGCGGTTCGGCCCCATCTTGGTGCATGCTAGCCTGCTGCTCATCCTGTTGGGGGCCATCTGGGGCAGCCTTGCTGGCTTCAAGGCCCAGGAGCTGATTCCCAGCGGCGGGGTTGCCGCCATCGAACACATCACCGGCGCAGGGGATCTGGCTCGTCTGCCCACCTGGCAGATTCGGGTCAACCGCTTCTGGATTGACTATGCTCCCGACGGGCGGGTGAAGCAGTTTTATTCTGACCTCTCCATTCTGGAGGGGGGCCAGGAGGTCAAACGCCAGACCATCTCTGTCAACCATCCCCTCTCCTACCAGGGTGTGACCCTCTACCAGGCCGACTGGAGCATCGATAGCATCCGCATCCGCCTCAACAACAGCCCCCCCTTCCAGATCCCAGTGGTGCGGGTGCCCAACCAGGCGGGCAACAAGCTCTGGGGCGCTTTTATCCCCACTCGGCCAAATCTTAGCGAGGGCCTGACGCTGTTACTGCCGGATCTGCAGGGGACAGCTCTCCTCTACGACGCCGAGGGCCAGTGGATAGGATCCCTGCGCCAGGGCATGAGTCTAGCTCTCGACGAAGTTGCCCCGCAGCGCTTCCCCAACCGCCTCACCCTGCACCTGGATGAGGTTATCGGTGCAACCGGCCTGCAGATTAAATCGGATCCAGGGATCCCCCTTGTCTACCTTGGGTTTGGGCTGCTGATGCTGGGAGTGGTGATGAGCTATTTCAGCTACAGCCAGGTTTGGGCCCTGGAGACGGAGGCAGGACTCTACCTAGGGGGCAAAACCAACCGCGCCCTAGTGACCTTCGAGCAGGAGTTTGCCCGCCTGGTGGAGCAGCAAAGGCTTGCCTCCTCCCCTTCTGGGGAGAAAGAGTCTCGCCCTGCCGAGGCCAGCCTCTAGGCTCTCTGCCTACAAAAGAAGTCTTGGGGCAACTATGGCTTTTTCTCCTGCGCTGGCGGCTTTTCTTTCCAGCCAAGCCACTGCTATCCCCATCCAAACTCCCTCGACCGTTGCGGAACTGGCTCAAATCCTCAGGGAGTGCCAGGGGCGGAAGGTGCTGCCGCTGGGGCAGGGGAGCAAGTGGGGATGGGCCCCTTGCCTGGAAACAGTGGATCTCATCCTCTCCACCCGGGGGCTGCGCCGCCTCATTGACCATGCGGCTGCCGACCTGACCGTAACAGTAGAGGCCGGCATGACCTTGGCGGAGCTGCAGCAGATCTTGGCCGAGCAAAAGCAATGGTGGCCGGTGGATCCCCTTTACCCTGACTGGGCCACAGTGGGCGGCATTATCGCCACCGCCGATACGGGCTCGCTGCGCTGGCGCTACGGCAGCATTGGCGACCTCGTGCTGGGCATCACCTGGGTGCGGGCCGACGGGGAGGTGGCTAAAGCAGGGGGACGGGTGGTTAAGAACGTAGCCGGTTACAACCTGACGAGGTTGTTTACTGGATCCCTGGGCAGTTTGGGGATCCTGACGCAGGTAACCCTGCGGCTCTATCCTTTGCCGGCGGCCCAAGCAACCTTGCTGGCCACAGGAGCCCTGGCCGACTTGGAGGTCCTGGCTCGGCAGGTGCTGAATGCGCCGGTCAGCCCAGCGGGGGTGGATCTCTGGCTAAGGGGGGAGGGATCCCAGCTCTGGATCCACTTCCACGGCTCGGAGCGGGTAGTTGCCCAACAGACGGCTCTGGTGCAGCGGCTAGCTCCTGCGGGATTGAGCTGGCAAGAGGTAAGGCCTGGGGCTCCGCCTCTGCCCTTGCCCCGTTCGGGGATGGTGTTGGCCAAGTTTGGCTGCCCGCCCAGCCAAAGCCTGGCAACTCTGGAGCAGTTCCAATCCCTTTTCCCTAGCGCCCAGGTGCAACTGCACCGCGGCTGCGGATTGGGGCGAGCCTGGATCCCTCAGCCTGAGGAGGGATCCCTGCTGCAACTGCAGCGCCATCTCCAGGCTGCGGGAGGGTTTCTTGTGCTCTTGGAGGCGCCGCCGGCTCTAAAAACCGCCCTAGCCCCCAACTTTGGCCCGACAGCAACCTTGATGCAGAGGCTGAAGCAGCAGTTTGACCCGGCTGGAATTTTCGGCCCCCGTTTAGTCTAACTGCTTAGGAGCGCCCTCCCATTCCCAACATCTCCAGCAAGGTTCTAGCAGCATCTTGGCCAGAGAGCCAGGCCCCTTCTACGCGACCTCCAGCGCACCAATCGCCAGCGCACACCAGGGGGAGTCTCTTGCCGGAACCCGTAGGAACGTAGGTGCCAAGGCTGGCTAGACCTATCGCCTCCCCAGGAAGAGCGTAGCGCCAGCGGTGAACCTGGATCCACTGCGGCGAGGCCAGCCAGGATCCCAAGCGCTGGGCAGCATGGGCCAGCAGCTCTCGACCGGCCTTTTCCAGCTCCTCAGGCGCCGCCTCGAGATACAGCGACGACCACTCCGCTCCCCCGTGCAAAACCACCAGCGGCGGCAGGGGCTGGGGCCGCTTGCTGCTGTCTAGGGCCACCCAAGCCAATAGGGGATCGTCCAAACCCTTGATCCCTTTCCAGGGGGGCAGCGGCGTGTCTTCGGCGTAGCTAGCCAACACGGCAACGCAAGGCTGGTAGGCAGCGGATTCCAGAAGGGATAACAGGTTGTCCCCAGGAGCAATCTTTCCTCGCAGCAAAGGCAGCAACTGGGGAGCGGGGATGGCCATCACCAGGGCCGCAGCCTCGTAGCACTGGCCATCTTCGGCTTGCACTTGCCAACTGGTTGGCTGGGGCTCGAGGCCCACTACCCGAGTTTGGGTGTAAACCGCTAGGGGAGCAGCTAGCTGCTTAGCCAGCGCCGTCATGCCCTGGGGAGAGACATAGCGCGGCTTCTGGTCGTTGGCATTTTCTAGGTGCAGCCCTTCCTGATCCAGCAGATGCAAGGAACGGGTCCACTCCCTCAGCAGTCCTAGGCCCAGGAGCTCCCTGACCCAGCGATAGAAGCCATCGGAATCGGCAGTCAGGTACTGCGCTCCGTGATCTACGGGCACTGTCTGTCCAGCGTGCTGAACCCGTCGAGTGGCCATGCGCCCGCCAAGGCCTGCCGATTTCTCCAGTACCAGAACCTGCAGCCCTGCCCGCAACAGTTGCCGTGCGCAGGTTAAGCCGGCCACCCCTGCTCCGACAACAATGACATCCGCTGACTTCCGGTCAGCCAGCGCAGGCGACGGCCCTGCCTCTGGGGGATTTGCGTCCGACATACAGGGAGTCTAGGAGCTGCCAACGGATCCTAGCTGTTGCTCTTGCCAAAGGGGTTGTTACCCCTCTCGCCAAAGAGCTTGGCTTCCCCCTTGATGGCAGCCTTGATGATGTTGTAAGCGGCCCAGCTTACAGCTAAAACAACAGGAGCCAGAATGAGCAGGGGACGGAGATCCATCTCCATAAGCCTTATCCTCTCCAAGGGCAACACAACCTACGTCCAGGATAAACCCAATTGACGTTCCCCCCAGCCCCCAAGGGCGGGGATGCTTTCAAGGGCGCGCTGGGCAACACCTCCTCTATGGCGCTGAAGCCTGCTTGCGCTCCTTGGGCCCTGGGCCTTAGCTGGCGGCAGCCTTGGTTAAGCCGGCTCCGCTTTTGACGCTAGGGATCCCTGCAGACGGATAAGCTCGATCGGCAGGCCATCGGGATCGGCAATGAAAGCCACCTCGTAGGTTTGAGACCCAATTTTCTGGCATTGAGGCGGCAACACCACGGTTAGGGGCCCTTGCGCTTGTAAATGCTCTAGGTAGGTGGCCAGGGATCCCCATTCGGGGCCCACTTCAAAAGAGGGGTGGTAGTAGCCCACATAGTGGGGATCCCCAAAGGGATCGGGGGCAGGGTGGGGCTGGGGTACCTGAATCAGCTCCAGGCGGCCCCAGGGACCGCGCATCCAGCAGGCCAAAGTGATCCCGGCAGTGAACCGCTCTTCCACCTTAAAGCCCAGCCTCTCGTAGAAGGCCATGGAGCGGAAGATATCGGCAGTGCGAATTGAAAAGTGGTGCATGGTCAGGAGTGTCCCCAGATCTGGAAACTGGAGTCTTAGGAGGAGGCCTAGCGAAAGCTGCCTAGTCAAGCGCAGGCAGACTTGCTACGCTCCAGAGAAGAGTCCCTGATTCTTGAGCAACTCTTACAGCACGCCCTAGCCCGCCAAAAGTGGGGGGCGCGATAGCTGCAGTCAGTCTTTTTAGACTTCATCATGCCCAAGCTGGTCATTGTTGAATCTCCTACCAAAGCTCGTACCATCCGCAGCTTCTTGCCCGCCGACTATGAGGTGCAGGCCTCAATGGGACATGTGCGCGATCTGCCCGAGTCGGCTGCCGACATTCCCGAGGAGGTGAAGGATCAAGAGTGGAGCCGCCTAGGGGTCAATGTCCACGCTAACTTCGAGCCTCTCTACGTGATCCCCAAAGACAAAAGAAAGGTGGTCAAGGAGCTGAAGGAGGCGCTCAAGAAAGCAGATGAGCTGATCCTGGCCACCGACGAAGACCGGGAGGGAGAAAGCATCAGTTGGCACCTGCAACAGGTGTTGCAGCCCAAGGTGCCTACCCGCCGCATGGTGTTCCACGAGATCACCCGCGAGGCCATTCAGGAGGCCCTGCAAAATTGTCGCGAGGTGAACGAGCAGCTGGTGCGGGCCCAAGAGACCCGCCGCATCCTGGATCGCCTAGTGGGCTACACTCTGTCGCCGCTGCTGTGGAAAAAGATTGGCCCCAAACTCTCAGCCGGGCGGGTGCAGTCGGTGGCGGTTAAGCTCTTGGTGGATCGGGAGCGGGAGCGGCGGGCCTTCAAGAAAGCCTTCTACTGGGATCTCCGAGCAGAGCTGCAGTCAAAGGGCGCTGGTTCGGCGACGGTTTTCCCGGCAGAGCTGGTGAGCCTGGGTGGCAAGCGGCTAGCCAGTGGACAAGACTTCGATCCCAGCACGGGGCAGCTGATAGCCGGGCGAGAGGTAGTGCTCTTGGATCAAGCCCAGGCGGAGTCCCTGCGGGAGCGCTTAGTGGGGAAAGTCTGGGTGGTCAGCTCTGTAGAAGAGCGCCCCTCCATCCGCAAGCCCGCCCCTCCCTTCACCACCTCCACGCTGCAACAAGAGGCCAACCGCAAGCTGCGCCTGTCAGCCCAGCAGACGATGCGCATTGCCCAAAAGCTCTACGAGGAGGGCTACATCACCTACATGCGCACCGACTCGGTGCATTTGTCAGAGCAGGCCATCCGTGCTGCCCGCGCCTGCGTGGAGGCGATGTACGGCAGGGAGTACCTCAGCCCTGAGCCGCGGCAGTACACCACTACAACCAAAGGGGCCCAAGAAGCCCACGAGGCCATTCGCCCTGCTGGCTCGGAGTTTCGCCTGCCCAGCCAAACCCCGCTCACGGGGCAGGAGCTGGCCCTCTACGACCTCATCTGGAAGCGTACCGTCGCTAGTCAAATGGCTGAGGCGCGGCAAACCCACACGGTTGTGCTCATTACGGTCGACGAGGCGGTTTTCCGGGCCAGCGGCAAGCGCATTGACTTCCCCGGCTTCTTCCGCGCCTACGTAGAGGGATCCGACGACCCAGAGGCGGCTTTGGAAGATCAAGAGGTGCACCTGCCCCTGCTGCAGGTAGGGGAGCAAGTGGACTGCCTGCGGCTGGAGCCGGTGGTTCATGAAACCCAACCTCCGCCCCGCTACACCGAAGCCTCCCTGGTGAAGGTGTTGGAAAAGGAGGGCATTGGCCGGCCCAGCACCTATGCCACCATCCTGAGTACCATCCAGAGCCGGGGCTACGTGAGGTTGATGGGAAGCGCCCTTGTGCCCACCTACACGGCCTTTGCCGTTACCGAGCTGCTGGAAAAATACTTCCCCAACCTCGTCAACGTCCACTTCACTGCCGAGATGGAGCAAACCCTGGACGACATCGCCTCCGGCCAGGCAGAGTGGCTGCCCTATTTGCGCCACTTCTTCCTGGGTGAGCAGGGCCTTGAGGGGCAAGTGAAGGCACGGGAGCTAGAAATTGACCCTAACCTGGCTCGCTCCATTCACCTAGAAAACCTGCCCGCCAAGATTGGTATTGGCCCCTACGGACCCTATGTGGTGGTCGAAACCGAAGCAGGAGAGGTACGTGCCAACCTACCTGAAGATATTCCCCCTGCCGACTTGACCCTTGAACACATCGAGGAGCTTATCCGGCGCAAGCAGGAAGGCCCCAAGCCCATCGCCTTCCACCCAGAGACCCAAGAGCCAATCTACGTGATCCCGCAGGGCCCCTATGGACCCTATGTCCAGTTGGGGGAAATTTCTGAGGAAAACCAAAAGCCTAAGCGCGTCTCCCTGCCCAAAGGGCTAAAGCCGGAGGACGTCACTCCAGAGATTGCCCTGGGGTTGCTCAGCCTACCCCGTACGTTGGGCGAACACCCCAAATCGGGGAAAAAGGTGCAGGCCGGTATTGGCCGCTTCGGCCCCTACGTGGCTTGCGACGGGGAGTTTCGCTCGCTGCCCCCCGATGAGAATGTCCTGACCATTAGCTTGGAGCGGGCCCTGGAGCTGTTGGCCCAGCCCAAAAAGAGCCGCAGTCGCGCCTCGGCCAAACCCTTAGGCGAGCTGGGATCCCACCCCGAAGATGGCAAGCCCGTAACTCTCCACGACGGCCCCTATGGGCTCTACGTCAAGCACGGCAAAGTCAACGCCTCGCTGCCCAAAGATCTCTCCCCTGCAGCCGTGACCCTGGAGATGGCTCTGGAACTGCTGGCGGAAAAAGAGGGCAAGGCCCAGGCAAAAGCCAGCCGACCAGCGACGGCCAAGCGGGCCAAGAAGGCTGAAGCTGCTCCCCAGAAGCAACAATCCCCTCCCACCCTGCTGGAGGCTGTCTCCAAAGCTCGGGCTTGAGCGGTGGGGGTAGGGGCAACTTGCTGGCTAACTCGGCTTGTTCTGCAAGGAAACTAAGCAGCTTGTTCAAAAATGCTCCGAACCAAACTGCCAATGATGGAGAGAGCAATTGCCCCAACCAGTGCCCAGCCAAAGTTGTCAACCTTGAAGGCGTCACCGGCAAGCTTGTCGGCAATGAGCAAGCAAATGGCGTTCAAAATTAGGGAAAACAGACCAAAAGTGAAGATCGTAAGCGGTAGGGTAATCAACTGCAGGAGTGGCTTCACCAAGCTATTTACCAAACCAATGGCTAGCGCCGCTACCAAGGCACCTCCAAACCCGGAGACGTGGATCCCAGGCAAGAGCCAAGCCAAAATCATCACGCTCAAGGCTGACATCAGCCAGGTGGCTAAAAGAGCTGCCATACCTTCTCCCTTCCCTCGCTGGGGTAGCCGTTTCGCCCTCTATGCTATTTCAATGTGAGACATCTCGGAGGCCGGCAGCTCCTCGGGACTGTACGTTTGCAGGGCCAAGGCATGGATGCTCTGCCCCATCTGCTCGGCTAGGGCGGCGTACACTAGGCGATGGCGCTGCAAAAGCGTTTTGCCAGTAAAAAGAGGCGACACCACCTGTACGCGGTAGTGTCCTCCCGCTCCCTGGTGCCGTCCCCTATGGCCAGCATGGCGGTGCGACTCGTCCTCCACGTGGACGTAGAGAGCTTGCAGCTTTTCAGCCAGGAGCTGCCGCAGGCCATCCAAGGTGAGCATGGGATCCCTCAAGGTTAAGGATCAGCCTTGGCAAAGGCGGCTTCCACCAGGGGGCGCAGCTCGTTGCGGGCATGCATCTCCTGGAGAATGTCACAGCCGCCAATGAACTCCCCGTTGATATAGATTTGTGGGAAGGTTGGCCAGTTGGAAAACTCTTTGATCCCTTGCCGAATTTCCGGATCCTCGAGCACGTTAATAGCTGTGTAGGGGAAGCCCAAGCTGTCCAAAATGCGCACAGCTGTGTAGGAAAACCCACACATGGGCATTTCCGGGGTGCCCTTCATGTAAATCAGCACCTTGTGGGTGCGAATTTGCTCGCGGATTTTCTCTTCCAAAAGAGGGTCTAGCATAGCCGCCTGCAAGTTAAGCACTAGCCGTGATCTCATTTTCGTTCACTTCTAGGTGGCTTGACATTCTCCTGCCCTTTAGGGCAGGGATTCTTTCTCAGGCAGCAGGATGCTTCCTACTGGCTGAGCTACATAGAGCATGAGGCTTAAACCTCAACCCTATGGGGGATGCCGTAGCCCCAACTACTGGGCCTAAGCCCAGATACGTTTAGCTGTGCGCTGCACCCTCCTATGAATGGGTGGAGCAATTCTCGCATTCTAGCAAAAGCCGCCCTCTCGCGCTCTTCGGGCCGGAGGCCTTAAGGGCGGGGCTTGAACCCAGTTTTCTTGGTCAACAGGTGTAGGCTGCCAGGGATCCCTCCCACTGGCAACAAAAAGTGCTAGAAGGGGAGAAGTGGAGGTTCCCTATCGGAGACCGTTCATGCTGACTGAGGCCAAGCAGTCGGCGGCAGAAAGCTCCCAACTAGACAGAGGTGAGGCTCCCCCCTCCAGCCAGCCAAAGCCAAAGCTGGGGTTCTGGCAGCAATTTTGGGAAGATGTCGACTGTGTCTTTGAGCGGGATCCGGCAGCTCGCAACCGCTGGGAGGTCCTCCTCACCTACCCAGGCGTCCACGCTTTGTTTCTGCACCGCATCGCCCATTGGCTGTGGCAGCGGCGCTGCTTCTTGCTGGCCCGGTTGATTAGTTCTATTTCCCGCTCCCTCACCTTGATTGAAATTCACCCAGCAGCCCGGATTGGACGGCGCTTTTTCATCGACCATGGCTGCGGCGTGGTCATCGGCGAGACTGCGGAAATTGGCGACGATGTTACCATCTATCACGGCGTTACCTTGGGGGGCACCTCTTGGACAAAGGGCAAACGGCATCCTACCCTGGAAGACGGGGTAATCGTAGGCACAGGAGCGAAAATCCTTGGCCCAGTCCGCATTGGCGCCAGAGCCCGCATTGGAGCCAACGCCGTCGTGATTCACGATGTGCCCCCTGGGATGACGGTGGTTGGGATCCCAGGCCGGGCAGTCCTCCCACCCCATCAGCGCCGCATCCCCGCCCACGGCATTGACCTCGACCACCACCTCATGCCCGACCCGGTAGGACGGGCAATTGAGCAGTTGCTGCACCGCATTCAAGAGCTGGAAGCCGAGGTAGCCCACCTCAAGCAAGAGCGGGAGCAGGCCCGGCAAGAACAGGTTAGAGGCGAATAAGCAGCAGCCGTGCAAGAGGTTTCTTGGGGGGGATCCCCTGCCATTGTCCAAGGCAGATCTTGGGATCCCGGTTTTAGCCGGGGGAACTGTCAGCAAGTGTCTCCTGGCTGTCCACCACTCGTCGCAGCACGCCGTTGACGAAAGCGGCAGCCTCCGGATCCCCATACTTTTTGGCCAACTCTACAGCTTCGTTGATGGCGACCTTAACGGGGCTGCTGGCCAGTATTTCCATCTCCACCACCGCCAGGCGCAGGATATCGCGCTCGATCCGCCCCACCCGCTGCAGTTGCCAGCCCACCAAGACCCCCTGCAGGCGCGCATCGATAGCTTCCTTGTGGGTGTGCAGGGCAGTCAACAGTTGCAGGGCATAGGCGCGCACCTCCGGCGCTTGGACAATGTGCAACAGCTCCGGCATGGAGAGGGCAGCCCCCAGGCGGTTGACGGCCTTTTGGGACAACTGAACCACTTCCTCCAGGATGTGGCGGACGCTCTGCAGCCGCTGCTCCAGGTGCTCTAGGGCTTGACCCGCGTTGCCGAGGGCCACCTGGGCTTGGTAGACCAGCTCCGGCAACTCCTTTGGCACAGCGACCTCCTGCAAAGCCCTTTCCAGACGCTGCAGCTGCCGCTGGGCCTGCTGAAGACGGAGAGCCAGGGAACGGGATCCGCTCTCCTCCTTCGCCTCAGAAACGGCCAACAACAGGGGATCGCTCTCCTGCAACAGGCGGTCGCTGCGCTGGATCTCCGCTGCTGCGGTTGCAAGGGTTTCATGGGTTTCTTCCTGCAAGGTGCGGATAGCTGCCAACAGCAAGTCTTCCAATTGTTTTTCGCTGAGTTTGGCCGCCGTGGTCGGCAGTTGGCTGACCCCCAGCAAGGCCAGTTCGCGGGCAACACGCCGAGGTTGCATGGCAAAACACCCATGGCCTGTAACGACTGCCCCCGTGGGCTTAGCTATGTTAGCAGGCTGTGGAAGAAACAAGAACCTTAGTTGATCTGGGGCTAATTGAGCCCGAAACTGTGCCTGAGCACGCGAAAGGCCAAAGCTGTGCTCTGCTCTCTGCCATAGGAAGATTGGGTAGAGACCGAGAGGGTCAGCCGCCGTTTGCTGCGGGTGATGCCCACATACAGCAGCCGCAACCGCTCGGCAGCCAAGTCCAAAAAGGCCTGTTCGGTAGGAGAGTTGGCCTGCAGATCCCAGTAGCTTCTGGGGCTGAGCTGCCGCAACTGGGCTAGGGCTTCTGCCTTCATATCGACGTCTTCCAAAAACCTCAGCCCCACCGGTCGCTCCTCGTAGTGGGTAGGAAACTCGTAGGCCGACACCTGGGGGATGAAAACCTGATCCCACTCCAAACCCTTGGCCCGGTGCAGAGTGGCAACCGTGATCGTGCCCGGCTCGGGGTTGAAGGCCAAGATCTCCGAGGGCAGGTTGTGGAGGCGGCGATCCAGAATTACCTGAAACTCCTGGGCAACTTCTTGCCAATCGGTCTCGGGCAGGGATCCCAGCACCTGCTCCAGCTGGTTGAGGACATAGCAGCCCACAAACAGCTCTTCCGGCTTGCGGTAGAGGCTTTGGACAATGACATTCAGCACCTCCGGCCAGGGAGACCGCCCAGCCCGCAGCCAACTGGCCAGGGTGCGCAGCAAGCGGCCCAAGCTCTGCCAAGAGGGGCTCTCAGGCAGCACGGGGGCTGGATCAAACTGGGGAAAGAGCAGCCGCTCCGGCAGCGAGGCGCGGATCCAGCCCAGCATTGGCTCCAGCTCAGTTCGCGAGATCCCGGCCCAATCGGCCAGGCGATCCACTGCCGCAGCCAGCCGAGCAGAGGAAGTGGGCTCGGCCAACCAGTCAATTACCCCCTTGAGCTGCAGCAGCACCCGTCGCTGGCTGGGGCTGCCCCGCAACAGGTCGACAACCCGCTCCCCTCCCATTTCCCGCAGGTAGTCGAGGGCCTTGCCCCCCAGCTCGTTGGTGGTCACCAGAATAGCCACTGTCTGGTCGGGGAAGGTTTGGGCGGCTGCCAGAGCCCACTGGGCCACCTCCTGCAGCTCCCGCTCGGGGGTGCCGCTGACGCAGCGAAACTCCACCTGTCCTTCGCTGGCTGGGGGATTTGGGCTGCCGGCACTGGCTGGGCGAATGGGCTGGGGGGCCAGGGCAGTGCGCAGGGCTGGGATTGGGTGTTCCCGAGTAACCCAGTCCACCAGACGGTTGGCTAGCTCCAGGATCTGGGGAGCGCTGCGGCTGGACTCCTGCAGGGAGATGATCTGGGGGCTGGCCTGACAAAAGGCGCGAAACAGCCGTGGCTCAGCCGTGGTGAAGGTGCCCATGATGCTCTGGTTGGGATCCCCTACCCGCACCAGGTTGCCCGTGCGCTGGCTGAGCAGCCGCAGCAGCTCTTCCTGCAGGGGGGAGCTATCCTGGGCCTCGTCCTCGAACAGGTAGTCGTACCAGCTTTGCACCTGCTGCCGCAGCTCTGCGTCGCGCTCCAGCAGATCCATGGCCTGCCAGCCCAGGTCGTCGTAGTCCAGCTGGCCGCGGCGGCGCAGCTCCGCTTGGTAGGCATCGTACACAGGAGCCGCCCAGCCTAGGTAGCCCTCGCGAGGGAGCGCCTCCGGCCCTAGGCGGAGATTCTTGGCCGTGCTAATTACCGCCTGCACCATCTCCTGGAAGCTGCGCCGGAACCGCCGCCGGTTTTGGGCTACCTTTTGGGGGAAATTCTCATCCGTAGGGATCAAGGGCTCCCAGAGGTGGGTGTGGGAGTTGAGCCAGGCGCGGCAAAGGCGGGTGAGGAGGCGCTCCTGCTCATACCCCTCCAAGATGGACAGCTCCTCCCAAGGGCCTGGGGCCTCCCGCAACACCCGCAGTGCCAGCGAATGCAAGGTAAAGGCTTGGGTAAAGCGATCTGGGTAGCCCGCCTCCTGCAGGCGTTGGTTGATACGGCGCAGCAAGTTAACCCGCGCCGAACGCATGTAGGTAAACACCCCAATGCGCTCCGGTGGGACGCCGCGCTTGAGGATGAGATCGGCAATTAGCAGCTCCAGGATAAACGTCTTGCCGCTTCCCGGAACAGCAGCAATCCCCAGCTGCCCTGATTGATAGGTCAAGACCTGTTGCTGCTCCGGGCGCAGGATGAGCTGGGGGAAAGGAGAAGCTGCCACGCCCTGCTTCCCTGCCTAGTTGAGGATAAAGGTCTCGATGGCCACCGCCACCCCATCTTCGGTAACAGGAGGGGCAACCCAATCGGCATAGGGCAGCAAGGCCGGCGAGGCATTCCCCATGGCCACCCCGATCCCTGCATACCGCAGCATCTCGATGTCGTTGTCGCCATCGCCAATGGCCATGACCTGCTCTGCCGACACCCCCAACACCTCTTCTGCCAAAAAGCGCACTGCATTGCCCTTGTTGACTGCCGGGTGGGTGGCTTCCAAGAAAATGGGCTCTGACCGCGTGAGGTAGAGCTGCTCGGGAGAATACCGCTGCCGCAGGGATCTCTGGAGTTCCTGCAAAAACTCCGTATCTTCCGAAACCACCAGGATCTTGGTGGGTCTTTGCCCATATTGGGCAGGGGAAAAGATCTGAAACGGCACCTGCGAGCGCTCGGCATAGGCGCGGCTCAAGGGGTTGAGCTCCCGCAAGTAGAGCTGGTCGTCGATGTAGAGGTGCACCCCCACCGGCAGATCCTGCAGCAGCTGCAACAACTCTTCAGTCAGCGACCAGTCCAAGCACCAGTGCTTTAACGTCTTTTGGCTATCGGGATCGCGAATGAGTGCCCCCTGGTAGCTGCAGAGCGGCATATCGGCTCCAATCTCATAGTGAAATCGCTCGGCAGAACAATGCATCCGACCGGTGGCAATGGCCACCCGCACGCCTGCGGCTTTGGCCCTTTGAATGGCTTGCCGCACTGGCTCCGAAACCTGGTTGGAAGGCCCCGCCAGCGTGCCATCGATGTCCAACACCAATAGCCGAATCTTCCTCTGGGCCAAGGGCTGAAGAGATCGCTCTTGAACTGGCACTTCCACTTGCATTGCTCCTCCTCTTGACCGCCTGCCGGCCCCTATTTGCCCATGGGTTAGGGGTCTAGTGCCCATCTCTAGGGGGCTCGCTACAGATTGTAATGGTCTGTAATGCTCCAAGCTGCTGGTTAAGCGGAGCGCGTCCTTGGCCTCTAGCGCCTGAGGAGAAAGCCTACAATTGAGTAAGGACTAGCCCTGTGATGGATAAACTGTGAACATGCTGAAACAAATTGGTCGCACCTGCCGCTCTCTGTTGGCTCTTGCCCTGGCTTTGATCCTGGCTTTGGCCCCTGTGAGCGCTGTCTGGGCGCGCAGCGGTGGCCGCATTGGCGGCGGCTCTTTCCGCTCCCCGACCTTCTCGGCTCCCCGCTCTGTCGGCCCTCGCTCGGCTCCCGTGTACCCCAGCTATGGCGGGGGGTTTGGCTTTCCGCTGGTGGTGCCCTTGTTTTGGGGAGGCGGTGGCAGCCTGCTGGCGTTGCTGCTCTTGATTGGGGCCGGTAGCTTTCTAGTGCGCAGCTTGCGCTCGGCTGTTGCCGAAGAAGAGGAAGTTGGCGACCCGCAGGTAACCGTTGCCCAAGTGAAGGTGGGCCTACTGGCCAGCGCCCGCCAACTGCAAAAGGAGATCAATGCGCTGGCTCTGGAAGCGGATACCCAGTCGCCAGAGGGGCTGAGCCAATTGTTGCAAGAGGTTAGCCTTGGCTTGATGCGCTACAGCGACTACTGGGCCTATGGCTATGCCGAGGCGGAGAAGCTGCCCCTCTCCCGCGCCGAATCCCTGTTCTATCAAGCCTCTTTGCAAGAGCGGAGCAAGTTTAGCGCCGAAACCCTCACCAACCGCAACAACCAGATCCAGCAGCTTCCTCAAGCAGCTCTGCGGCGGGCGGCTGCCGGGATCCCCGAGGTTGGCGAGTACCTGGTCGTCACTCTACTGGTTGCGTATCGCGGTAACTTAGGTACACTACCTGTAGTTAAGTCCGTGGCAGAGCTGCGGCAGTGGCTGATGCAGTTGGCCTCCATCCCTGCCGAGCGGATTGTGGCCATCGAGGTGCTGTGGACGCCGCAGCTAGAAGGAGACACCCTGTCGGCAGAGGCGCTGTTGACCGAGTACCCAGAAATGCGGCTCCTCTAAGGTCGCTGGGCTAGGGAGACGGCGGTCGGCGGCTGGGGTGTTTCAAGCCACGGGCTCCTTGACGTCCAAGGTAGGGAGGGCCTGTTTCCGTGTCTGGGTTTGATGCTTCAGCAGCCAGGAGCCGTTGTTCTCCGTGGGCCTTGTCCAGCTACACAACTCAAGCAGACTCTCTACTGGATGAGCTCTTGGAGGAGTTGGAGCAAAGCCTAGAGGAAGAGGGGGCGGAGGAGTATCCCTATTGGGGTACGCGCCCCCCTTTGCTTCCCCGCCGTTCTTCAGCGAGAGGTGGACTGCTGCTGGGCTTGGCTTCGGCAGCCGCGCTGGTGGCAGGTCTGGCCTTTTGGATGACCCTGGACTCTCGGCCACGGGTTTTCTCCCCAGCTGCTTCTGTACCGACGAGGGATCCCGGCCACGAGAGGCCTGAGCCTGTCTACTCTGCTTCCCTGCCAGCCCAAGAGCTCTCCTTGGCTTCGAAGGATGAAAACCCTCCCAAGTTGCCTGAAAAGGTTCCGTCTCAAGAGCCAAGAGGGAAGAAGCCGGAGGCGCCCTCGGCAAGGTTGACAGCGGCCACCAGTCCCCCGGTTGCCCTGGCAGCCGGCCCTCCCCCTTCCGCTCGCGTGTCTAATCCGCCCGCACGGATTCCGCCTCCAGCACCGCCGCAGATGAAATTGGTGGGGTTGATCCACGATCCAGGCGCTCCCAAGGCCTTGATCTTGGTGGACAAAGTGATGCGGCAGGTGCCGGTTGGCCAGAGGGTGAAAGGCGAGTGGCGGGTCACCTCCATCAGCCCCCACGGGGTGGCCGTGAGCAATGGTGTCCGCAGCGTTACCCTGCAGTTGGGGTTACCTCAGTCAATTTAGGAGGGAAGCGCACAGATGGCAGTGGGCAGGCTGGGGAAAGGGAGCCGTCGCAGGGCGGGGATTGCCTGCGTGTTGGGATATGTCTGTCTCAGTCTGCTGGCCTGCCGCAGCATGCCTCCTGCACCGGAAGCCTCAAAGGGGATCCCGGCGGCCTACGCCGATCGCCCCCAGCTGCAGGGCAAGGCAGTGGTGGAACTGGAAATCGAGACCGCTGAAGGCCTAGGGCGGGTGCTTCTGGAGATCCGCGGCGATGCGGCGCCTCTTACGGCTGGCCAGTTTGTCGACTTAGTGCAGCGGGGCTTCTACAACGGCTTGACTTTCCATCGGGTGGAGAAAGATCCCCAACCGTTTGTGGTGCAGGGAGGAGATCCCCGAGGGGACGGCACCGGTGGCGCCACCGAGCCAGGCAGCAACCGCCTGCGCACTATCCCCTTGGAAATCCAGGTGCGCGGAGAACCCTACCCCCGCTACAACACTTTGATTGAGGATCCCGTAACCCTGAGCAAGCTGGTTCTGCCCCATCGTTTGGGGGCGGTGGGCATGGCCCGCTCCAGCCCTCTGGATTCGGCCTCTTCCCAGTTCTATATCGCCCTCTCTGCTCTGCCAATTTTGGATGGGCGCTATGCCGTGTTTGGCTATGTCACCAGTGGCATGGAGTGGGTGGAGCGCATCCAGGTGGGAGATGTCATCCGCTCGGCGCGGGTACTCGAAGGGGCGGAGCTGCTGCGGGTGCCGGGAAGTCCAAAGCCAGCTGCAAACTAGGGATCCCGACCGTTCCCTGGCCAAGAGGCCGCCGTTTCCAGTTGCCAACACCCGACTGGGAAGTGTAGGACAAGGCGCGGCTTGTCCTGCAAAAGTTATCGGCTCCCCTCCGCCGGATTCAGCGCACCAGATCGAGCAGACAGGCGAAGTAGAAGCGGGTTTGAATGGCTTGTCGTTGCTGGACTTTCCAGCCCCACCCGACAAGGTGGCTGACCAAGGTGGCCTCGCGGTGGAGGTAGGCACGGGTGGTTTTGGTGGATCCAGGGAAGAACTCCCCTACTTTCTTGAGCAGCGTCAGCCAGGGGCTTTTGGGAGCAAAGCTGAAGATCAGGCGGGACTTGGCCAGGCTGGTCAAGTGCTTAAGCATGCGCAGGGCGTCAGCTTCGGGGTAGTGGATCATCACGTCCAGGCAGGTGACGACATCGTACTGCCCCGTTAGCTCCTCCAGATCCAAGACCTGAAACTGGGGGTTGTCCAGGGATCCCAGCTCAATCTGCTGCCGGCGACGTGCTTCGTTGACCATTTGTTCGGAAATGTCGCTGGCAAACACCTGCGCCCCACGAGCAGCCAGAGGCAGGCTAAGGCTGCCCACCCCACACCCGGCATCGCAAATGCGCAAACCGGAGGGATCCCCTAGCCACTGCAACACCGTTTCAATCGTGCGGGCATGGCCCAGTCGGATGTCCTTTTGGACGAAGTTAACTTCCTCTTCGCCGTAGATGCGGCGCCAGCGCTCGAAGCCAACGGTGTTGAAATAATTGCGGACAATGGTTTTTTCTTGCATAGAACCCACCGCTGCCCTGCCTTTGCAGGGAAACCTCCTCTGCCGGGGGCCTTTCTGCCCAATTTTACCCCGAAGCCGCTGCCGCCACTTTTGGAGGCGCTGCTACCAGAAAGCCAGCGTTCCTATCAGGCTGGCGAACCCAGCGGAGAAGACCGAGATGCAGGCAAGGCTGAACGAGTTGCAGCCGCTCTCTGTAGGGCATCTTGCAAGATCCGGTCTACCAGCTCCGTAAACGTCCAGCCCAGAGCCGCCGCTGCCTCAGGACAGAGGGAGGTAGGAGTCATGCCAGGCAAGGTATTCACCTCCAGCACCCAGGGGTTCTCGTCGGCGTCCACCCGCAGATCCACCCGCGCCAAACCCTCGCACCCCAGCACCCGATAGGCCTCGAGGCCCACGGCCTCACAGCGGGCTAATCCTGACGAGCTGAGGGAACAGGGGATCAAGTGCCGCGAGCCGCCGGGGGCGTACTTGGCTTCGTAATCGTAGAAATCCCCTCGCGCCGGGATGATCTCAATGGCCGGCAGAACTTGGCCGGAGAGAATAGCAAGGGTAATCTCCTTGCCAGGAATGTAGCGCTCCAGGAAAACCCGCGCTGAGATCGAGCGGGCCAACCCCAGCCCCTGGGCCAACGACTCCTCATCCTGCACAATGCTGATCCCCAGCGTCGAGCCACTGTTGCTGGGCTTTACCACCAGCGGCGATCCCAAGCGCGCCGCACACTCAGCCCAGGAGAGCGGCTGTGCCTCATCCCAGACCAACCAGTCAGGGGTAGGGACCCCTTCGGCACGAAAGATCTGCTTGGAGACCAGCTTGTCCATAGCTAGGGCGCTGGCCAGCGGCCCGGATCCCTGGTAGGGCAGGCCCAGCCAGTCCAGCATCCCCTGCACCACACCATCCTCGCCACCCGGACCATGCAGGGCAATCCAGACGAAGTCGCAGCCAGATTGCCGTTCCTGCCAGAGACGCAGGGGCAAATCCTCCTCCGGGTCGATGAGCTTGACCCGATGACCCAAGTCCTCCAGAGCCCGCTTACAGGCTCTCCCTGTTACCCAGGAGATCTGCCGTTCTGCCGAACGGCCTCCCGCTAGTACAACAATGTTCATGACTCCTCCCCACCTCCAAAGCTTTCCCCAGCATTGCCCCCTCCCCTGGCTAGAGGGTGGGACGGCGGCGGCGTAAAAACTCGGGGATGTCCAACCCCCCAGAAGGCGGGGGCTCAGGCTCAGGGGGCTGCCGAGGGGGTGGCTCTGAGGAGGGCTTGCGCGTTCCCCCTAAGTTGGCGGTGGAGGTCTTCGCCGCGGGAGGGCTAGCAGCCGATCGCGAGCGGTCAAAACCTGTGGCAATAACGGTGATGCGCACCTCGCCTTGCATGCGCTCGTCTTGCACGGTGCCAAAGATAATGTTGGCTTCTGGATCTACAGCCTCGGCGATGATCTCCGCTGCTACCGTTACCTCGTGCAACGACAGATCCAGCCCGCCCGTGATGTTGAAGAGTACGCCCTTGGCCCCCTCGATGGAGGTTTCCAAAAGGGGAGAGGACACAGCAGTAATGGCGGCTTCGCGGGCACGGGACTTACCGGATCCCATCCCAATGCCCATCAGGGCAGTCCCGGCGTCGGCCATGACGCTGCGCACATCGGCAAAATCCACGTTGATCATGCCGGGGATGAGAATGATGTCCGAGATACCTTGCACTCCCTGGCGGAGGACATCATCGGCGACGCGAAAGGCTTCGTGCACGGGGGTTTGCTCAGAGATTACCGAGAGCAACTTGTCGTTGGGGATTACAATCAAGGTATCCACTGCCTCCTGCAGGGCTTGGATCCCTTCTTCAGCTTGCTTGGCGCGCCGCTTGCCCTCAAAAGAAAAAGGCCGCGTCACCACTCCCACGGTCAGGGCGCCGCTAGCCTTGGCAATCTGGGCCACCACCGGCGCTCCCCCTGTTCCTGTGCCCCCTCCCATGCCAGCAGCAATGAAGACCAGATCTGCCCCTTTGAGAATGGCGGCAATTTCCTCGCTGGACTCCTCGGCCGCTTTTTGACCAATGGCCGGATTGCCGCCTGCCCCTAGTCCACGAGTTAGCTTTTGCCCGATTTGCAGACGGTTTACTGTTGGCGCTGAGGATTGGGCAAGCGCCTGGGCATCGGTGTTGATGCTCCAAAACTCGACGCCCTTGAGATTACTAGCTGCCATCCGGTTGACTGCGTTGCCACCTCCTCCCCCCACCCCCACGACCTTGATTTTTGCGGCATTGCTCAGCATGCTTTCCTCTGGATAACCTGCCGCCTTAGTCTGAGCCCCGTTCCCTTCAAAGTTGGCTGCCAGCCCTTCGCCCGTGGAGGGCTTGCTGGAGTAGGAGGAAGCTGAGTGGGCCTGCTCCAGACCCTGATCAGGACTAGGGGAGGAGGTATAAGACCAACTGGATGGCATATCAGCCCTCAGGATATCTTTATTATCCTAGCCAATGCTAAACATCCTAGCCGATCCTAAGGCAACTCCCCTTCTTTGCCAATGTTAAAAACGTTTTTTGCCAGGTAACAGCTTCCAAAAGGCCTCACTGGGATAGTCTAGGCTCTTTTATGTTCGCTACTTTACTTACGCATCCCCCCTTGAAGTTGAGCTTTCTAGGAATGCTAACTTGCCTACGAACCCATATGCTCTACAGTACATAGAGCTGAAGG
>NZ_JANSHI010000001.1:160294-257408 GCF_047461615.1 Synechococcus sp. W65.1
CCCCCTTGAAGTTGAGCTTTCTAGGAATGCTAACTTGCCTACGAACCCATATGCTCTACAGTACATAGAGCTGAAGGGGATAGACCGTTGCCCTTAAAACAGGCTGGTATCTTCCTGTAAGCTAATCTCTGCTTAGAATACTAGCTCTTGAGGTGAACTGACTCTCGATGAGGCGGCAAATTTGCTGGGCGGCTGTGCCGTCACCGAAGGGGTTTTTGGCTTGTGCCATGCGGGCGTAGGCTTGAGGGTCGGTAAGCAACTCCCGAGCCGCCTCCAGGATTTTTTCGGGGTGGGTGCCGACCAGGCGGGCGGTGCCAGCAGCAATCGCCTCGGGGCGTTCAGTGGTTTGCCGCAGCACCAGCACCGGCTTGCCCAGGGCAGGGGCCTCTTCTTGAATGCCACCCGAATCAGTGAGAATGAAAGTACAGCGCTGCATGGCGCTTACCCAGCAGGGATAGTCCAAGGGATCAGTGAGAAAGACCCGCTCCTGGGATCCCAAAAGCGCTTGCAGGGGCTCCCGCACGACTGGGTTGGGGTGGAGAGGTAAAAGAATAGCCGTATCAGGGAACTCAGCCAAAAGTCGCAGGAGAGCCTTGGCAATGGCTTGAAGGGGATCCCCCCAGTTTTCCCGCCGGTGTATGGTAACCAGCAAAACGCGATAGCGCTCCCAGTCTAGGCCGGGGATAGGACAAGGGATCCCAAGGGAAGCCACCTGCTGTAGGGCATCGATGACGGTGTTGCCCGTGCAGTAGATGGATCCCACCACGTGGCTGCGCTTGAGGTTTTCCACGGCCTGCGGCGTGGGGGCAAAGTGGAGGGTAGCCAACTGGGAGATGAGGCGGCGGTTGGCCTCCTCGGGAAAAGGGTGGTAAAGATCGTCGGTGCGCAGGCCGGCTTCCACATGCCCCACGGGAATGCGTTGGTAAAAAGCAGCCAGGGCGGCAGCAAAGGCTGTGGTGGTGTCACCCTGAACCAAAACCAGTTGGGGCTGTTTCCCCTGCAAGTAGGGTTCTAGGCCGCGCAGGGTGGCTTCGGTAATATCAGCTAGACTTTGGCGAGGCCGCATGATCCCCAAGTCCCAGTCCGCCTGGAGGCCAAAAAGCCGCATCACCTGATCCACCATCTCTCGGTGTTGCCCCGTCAGGACGACCTCGGTGCGCAGGTAGGGACTGGCCCGCAGGGCCTGGATCACTGGAGCCAGCTTAATGGCCTCGGGCCGCGTACCCAAGATTACAGAAACCAGAGGAGGGGAAGCCATGGGATCAAGGGCAATGGACTAATCTGCTCCGGAGGGCCTTTGGTCGGCAGGGTTCTCAACAGAGACTATAGCCGCCCTTGTCGTGAAGACCTGCCCCACTTTAGCTCTGTCAACAGGCAACCTGGTGGCAGCTCCACCTCCACCCGCCCACTAGAACAGATGAAGAGGGATCCTGCAGCCCCCGAAGTCGAAGCGGAGGAACAAGAATCCCTCTCTTTAGGTTAGGTTTTAACGATCTTCTTTCAGCTTTTATCGCACAAAATGATAGTAGAAATGTTGGCTGTGGGAGAAGGCAAAGCTACTGCTAGGCTTAAATCCACTCCATTTCGTCACAGATGAGAGTAAACACCGTTGCGCAAGTGGCCACCAGCAGCGAGAAGAGAAGGGGCTTGCCGTGAGCTATGCAAACCCCAGCAGCCAAGGAGGCGCCAACAGCAGCAGAAAAAGTGCGGCCTGCCCAATTACCCTTGGAGGGTTTGTCAAAGGGGTTAAACTTGTTAGACATTTCAACCCAAGAGAAGGTAAAGAGTGTTTCCCAGAGTCTGTTTCAGGCTACCATCCTCAGAGGCTATTTCGGCATGATTCAGAGCTGTTCTCAATATTTCTTCGCCTAGGCTTCAATCTTTCGTAAAATTGCACTCAGGCGCTCGTAACCCCCCCGCCGCAGCCAGCTCAACTGCCGCCCTGCCTGCACTAAAGGGCTGGCGGATGACAGCAGCCACTAGCTCGTTGCTGGGAATGCTGTGGATGTGCAGCAGGGGGCGCAGAAAAACTCCCGCACCTGGCCCTCGGAGCAGGAATAGGGGCGGGCGCGGCGGCAGATACTGAAAAAGCCGGCGATGGCGGCGCGGAAGTCGCTAAAACTTGGGGCTGCTGCTCCCGCTTCCCCCAGAGGGAAGGGGGGTGGGGAGATGGTTCGGGATCGCATCCTGCCGCCACTAGGGAGCTTCTCCTAGGGTGGGCCGAGCCAGAGTTTACGCTAGCTCTGGTTGCTGGTGGCGGGCATGGGCTCGTTGCAGGGCCTGTCGCACTGCGGCAAAGCCAGTTCCGCCGGGGCTAAGCCGCGCAGCCACAACCCGACGGGGATCGATGGCCGTGAAGATATCCTCCTCAAAGGCCGGGTGAAAGCTTTTCCAGCGCTCCAGGGGCAAATCCTTTAACAGGATCCCTTCCGCAAGACAGGTGCGCACAATCCGCCCCACCAAGTCGTGAGCAGTGCGAAAAGGGACTCCTTTGCGCACCAGGTAGTCGGCTACATCGGTGGCATTGGAAAAGTCTGCCTGCACCGCGGCCTCCAGGCGCTGGGTTTGGAACTGGATCCCTTCTCGCAGGAGGATCCGCATCGCCTCTAGGCAGGCTTTGACAGTATCGACAGTATCAAAAAGCCCCTCCTTGTCCTCCTGCAAGTCTTTGTTGTAGGCCAGGGGCAGCCCTTTGAGGGTAACCAGGAGGGCTTGCAGATGCCCAAACACCCGCCCGGCTTTGCCCCGCACCAGTTCTGCCACGTCGGGGTTTTTCTTCTGGGGCATAAGGCTAGAGCCGGTAGCACAGGTATCAGTGAGGGTGACAAAGCCAAACTCCTGCGAGGCCCAGAGGACGATCTCTTCCGAGAGGCGGCTAAGGTGAACCATGATCAAGCTGGCGGCGGCGTGGAACTCTACGAGGAAGTCGCGGTCGCTCACTGCATCCAGGCTGTTGGCACTGATGCGCTCAAACCCCAGCAGATGAGCAACAAACTGCCGGTCGATGGGCAGGGAAGTGCCGGCTAGCGCCCCAGATCCCAGGGGACAGACGTTGACCTCCTCCCGCACTCGCCCCAGCCTTTGCCAGTCCCGCCAGAACATCTCTTCGTAGGCCAAAAGGTGATGGGCTAGGCTAACGGGCTGGGCCCGCTGCAGGTGAGTGTAGCCGGGCAGGATTGTCTCCACGTGCTGGCTAGCCAACTCCAGCAAAACCCCTCGCAGCTCCCAGAGAGAATGGCGGATGACGTCAATTTGATCCCGCAGGTAAAGGCGCAAGTCGGTGGCCACTTGGTCGTTGCGGGAGCGGCCGGTGTGCAGCTTTTTCCCCACCTCCCCTACCAACGCTACCAGCCGGCGCTCGACGGCGTAGTGGACATCTTCAGCCTCTGGGTCAGGCTGAAAACTCCCCTCGGCTGCCTCTTTCTGGATCTGCTCCAGCCCTTGCCGGATTTGCTCCGCCTCTTCCCGGCTCAGGATGCCGCATGCCCCCAGCATCTGCACGTGGGCCAGGGATCCGGCCACATCGTAGGGCAAAAGGCGAATGTCAAAGCTTATGCTGGCGTTGAAGCGGGCAATTTGGGGGTGTAGGGATCCCTCGAAGCGGCTGCTCCAGGGACGGGGGGTGGAAGGTGAGGTTGGCTCAGGCATAGGAACCAGATGACTGCCGTGGAAACAAAAGCCTGCCTTGCAACGGCTAGAAGACCCCTGCCAAAGCCCACCTAGCCTTAGTGGGAGCTGGTGATGCTCTTGAGCATGTAGCCCGCCACCAGCCCTATCAGAAGCGCCCAAATTTGGCCTGATTCCACAAAGTTGTTCCAACCTTTTCGGATATCGCCCAGCACATCTTGGCGGAACACCTGGGCAACGATGGCCTTTGTCTGCAAGGCGGGCGGAGCTGGCAGGTAAGAGGAAGTGAAGTTCATGCCCATACCTCCGGTAAAGCTCAAGTAAAGACGGACAAATTCCCCTAGGTAGAGAGTACTGTAAACTCTGCACATCACACTAGGGCAGGTGAGGTTCCGTCCCACTAGCGCAAACGGTAGCCCTACCCTTGGCCATCCAACTACAGACCTTCTGGAGCTAGGCGGCCTCAGGCTCCGGCAACACCTTCAGCACCACCAGGGTGGTATCGTCCACGGGCATAGGTCGCAGGGAAATTTCCTCCCGGAACAGGAGCTCTAGCTCCACCGCTGGCTCTGGGACAACAAAGTGGACTCCCTGGCGGCCTCGGAAAGCATCCATCTGCGCAAAGAGACTTTCCAGGATCTCCTCTGGCGACTCGTAGCAGCTGGCAGCCCGCTGGATAGCATCCATTAGACCGGCAGTCTCCAGCCGCTCCCCGCGGGTATTGGCAACCTCAATATAGCCATCGGTGTAGTAGACTACAACATCTCCTGGCTGCAGTTGCACACAGCTTTCTGAGTATTGGCTGTGCTCCTCCAAGCCAATCAGCGCCCCTTCTGTATCCAAAGGCTGAATCTCACGGGTGCGGGCCTGCCACCAGAGGGGAGGGTTGTGGGCGGCGTTGCCAAAGCACAGGCGACGGGAGCAGGGATCGTACTCCGAGTAAAACAGGCTGATAAAGCGACTGGAGTTTTTGAGATCGCTGTACATGGCCCGATTGAGATGTTGGAGAACGCGGGCCGGCGAGTGGCCGTTAAGAGCTTCTGCCCGCACCATGGCGCGGGTCATGCTCATTAGCAGCCCGGCAGGTACACCTTTGCCCATGACATCCCCAATGACAATCGCTAGGCGAGAGTCTGCGGAGGGCTCAGGCGGTTCCGCCCGGTTGCTGGCCGGCTCTGCAGAGGCAGGCCCCCTCGGGATCTTGATGAAATCGTAGTAGTCGCCCCCCACTTTGCTGGCTACGCGGCAGCGGGCTGCCAGTCGAATGCCCCGAACTTGGGGGTATTGGCGGGGCAACAGTTGGGTCTGGATGTAGGAGCCGATCTCCATTTCTTTTTCCAGGGCCATTCTGCGGCGCAAGGCTGTCCGCAGGCGCTCATTCTCGATGGCTACACCCGCTTGGTCAGCCACTAGGCGC
This sequence comes from Synechococcus sp. W65.1, assembly GCF_047461615.1. Lineage (NCBI taxonomy): Bacteria > Bacillati > Cyanobacteriota > Cyanophyceae > Synechococcales > Synechococcaceae > Synechococcus > Synechococcus sp. W65.1. The sequence continues at coordinate 165,339 of NZ_JANSHI010000001.1, forward strand.
AAAAGTTGCTGGCGAGGCTCGGTCCAGTGGTAGTTGGGCTGGCGGCTGAAGACGTACAAGCGACCCTGGACAGAGTTACGGATCAACAGCGGCGTGCCAAATAGGCGCCCATCCGGCCCCAGGCTCTGGCGCAGACGCTCGTCCAGAAGATGTTCAAGAGCTGGGATCTTCACCGCCAGGGATCCCTCTAGTTTGAGAAGAGGCTCCTGAGCAGATAGGGCTTGGGCAATCTGCTCCATCTCGGCGCGAATCTGCTCGCGGCGCTCGAGATCGAAACAGTGCAGTTGATCTAGCTGAATAGTGCCGTTGGGGTTAAACAACACCAGCGCTCCCCCCTCAGCCCCAGTGAGTTGGCTGGCCACAAAAGCCGTGAACTCCAGGATCTGGTTGAGGTTATTGAAGGAGCGCAGGGCAAAAGCCAATCCTCCCAACAAGTACAGCATCGACTGCTGGTCTGCCCCCACTTCAGCTTTGTTGGCCCGGCTGGGCAAGAGGGCTGGCGGCTCCTTCTCCTTGGCAGTACCAAGCCTAGAGCGGGGATCCTCCTGCCCTGAGCTGGGAGTGCTCGGGTCGGTTGTGGACGGCAGCGAGGCAGGCAGAACTTTGGGAGGAAGCAAGGAGTCCGACCAGGACAAACCTGCTCGCCCGGCGGGCGGCTGGGCCGGTAAAGCTTTTTGCGGGCTGTGCTCCTCCATGGGGAAGGTAGAGCCAATCCCTCAGAAACATAACGATGCAGTCTAGCAAAGATAGCACAGGCTCTACCCCGTCTTCTCCCAAGAGCTCTGCTTGAGTTAATGTTGTCGAGATGTTGTCGAGGTCATTGGCGGCTACGCCCTTCTGGGCTGACGGGATCCCTGACACACCTCTCGGTAGAGCTGTTCCAGGCGGCTGAGGTTGTGGCTGAGGGTGTAGCGCTCCAGAACCCGTTGGCGGGCTTTCATTCCCAGCAGTTGGGTAAACTCCCGCTGATCCCGCAAGAGGGGCAATAGCGTTTGCAGCTCCACCGTCACTCGGCTTGGATCCAACAGGATCCCGGCTCCGTCTGCCAGAACCTCGCCATCGGCGCCGACGTCAGTGGCCACCGCCGCTACCCCACAGGCCATCGCCTCCAACAGCGACAAAGACAGCCCCTCGATCAAGGAGGGGAGAATGAACACGTCGGATCCCCGCAAGATCTCAATGCGCTCCTGCTCGTCCGCAACATAGCCCAGCCAGTAGATCCCGTGCTGGCGGGTGTAGAAGGGCTTGAGGGTATTGAGCAGGGGTCCATCCCCCACAATGAGCAGGCCGCACTTTTCCCCCATTTGAGCCTGCTTCCAGGCTTTGAGCAGGGCCTCGACATTCTTTTCCGGCGAGATCCGCCCTTGGTAGACGAAGACCCGCTCTAGCCCTAGCCGTTGCTTGAGGGTGGAGGGCCCCGGCGAATACTTGTCAACATCGACGCCATTGGGAATGACCACCACCTGCTCGCTGCCCACCCCCAGTTTGACCAGGACCTGGCGCTGCGTTTCCGAGAAGACGATGGTGCGATCGTAGTGGGCCAAACAGGGGGCATAGAGCTGATAGGCCAAGTATTGGGTGCGGGAGGCGATGTTGCGCCGCCGTCGGTCAAAAGCTGGGTGGAAAGTGGCCACTAGGGGCTGGTTGAGCTCAGCACAGATCTCCGGCAACGCAAAATCAATGGGCGAAATGGTCAAAGAAGCATGCACCAAATCCGGCTGCAATTCCCGCAGGGCTTGCTCCAGCAACCGCCGGGCGTTGGGAGCCGGGATCGTGTAGATCTGCGACTTGTAGAGACAGGGCAGAGAGACATCCCGCCCCTCCAGCTCGGCACGCCAGTTGCTCCCCGGACGGGATCCCCCCTCAGCGGCGGCCTCTTCGTTGGTGAAGTGGAAAAAGCTCACCTGATGGCCCCGCTCCAAAAGGCCGTTGGTTACCTCGCGGCTGTAGGTGACGTTGCCACAAAAGGGTGTTTTCTTGCCTATCCAGGCAATGTGCATGGGTGGATCCCTATGCTGCTAGAACGGTTAAACCTCCCATAAGGTTAGCAGACGCGGATCCTCGCTTTGCTTGCTGCCTGGCGGGGGAAAGCTAGCACCAGCCCGACAGCAGGACGGCGCGTAGCTATGGGGCTGCTCCTAAGCTCTGCCTTGCCCTGCCGTCAGCGGCGCGGAGGGCTTGGGGAGGCCGGCACCGCTGCTGGGAAGGAGCAACTTAGCTAGAGCTGGCGAAGAAGTCAAGCCTCTCTATTCAACAAACTCCAGAAGTACATTCCTGCCGACGCATTTAAGACTGCCAGGGCAAGAAACGTCCAGGAAAGGCCCAGATAGGTTTCCGCTACCCCTGTCAACACCAGCGGCAAGCTGAGGGCAATGTTAACGGCATTGTTGAGCAACCCAAACACCTTGCCCCGCAGATGTTCAGGAGTTTCCTCCTGGAGCAGAGTTTGCATCGGCACCGCCACCAAAGCCCCTCCACAGCCCAGCAGGGCAATCCAGGCTAAGCTGGGAAACAGCTTCCTCTCTGTCCACGACAAAGCCACCAGCGCCAGAGACAGCAGGAGGGATCCCAGCCCGCTCCAGGCCCGACGGCTTACTCCTCGGCCTATGTGCCCTACCCAAAAGGCGCCAATCCCCATGCCTAGACCGGCAGCAGCCAGCAACACTCCAAACTGATCGGCTTCCAGCTCCGCCATCACCTCCGCCATCCGCACTGCCAAGACCGCCAGCGCCGCAAACAGCGAGTAGAGCACCACCATCTGCAGCAGGGCTGCGCGGACCAGGGGCATTTGCCCGATGTATTGCAGGCCTAGCTTGAGATCTTCCCAGAGATGGGGAGCTTCCCAGGAGCGGGAGTCTAGCTTCTCGTGAGGTTGCAACAGCAGCAGCAGGGATCCCGCCAAAAGGTAGGCTCCCCCCACCAACAGCTCTGGTCCCACCTCCCAGCCAGGCAACCAGGCGCGCACCCAACGATCCGCCAGCGTCAACAGCGGCTCGCCAATGGCAAAGCCGACAACCAGCGAAGCCATCATCGTCGTAGTGTAGAGGGAGTTGGCCGCCAACAGCTCCCGCCTGGGCAGGATTAGCGGCAGAGTGGCCTGCTCGGCAGGGGCAAAAAACTGGGTCAAGACAGAGACGGCAAAGCTAATCAGCAGCAGCCCGCCAAAGCCCAAAGGGATCCCTGGCCAAAGGTCACGCCCCGCCGTCAGCCAGAGCAGCAGCGGCAGCAGCAGCACTAGGATGCCGCGCACCACGTTGGAGAGCACCAGCACGGCCTTCTTAGGCCAGCGATCCACAAATACCCCTGCCAAGCTGCCCAACAACACTGCCGGCAGGGTAAAGGCCAGCATAACCGCCGCTACCCAGCCGCTGATGGAAGCCCCCTCTGGCTGAAACCGCTTGGAGGTCACCCCAATCAGCAGCACCAACAACACCTTGTCGGCCAGCTGGGAAAACACCTGCCCCATCCACAGCAGCAGGAAATTGCGTCGGCCCAGCACAGCAGCGAAGTTTCCCAGGCCTGTCCCTGAGAAAGGGGGATCCGCCTGTTCTAGCTTCTCCGTTGGGCTGTTCTCTTTGGGATCCTCGGGAGGCGGCTCTGGCAAGGGATCCCCGGCTGGGCCCCCTGGCAAGCTAGAGGCAGGGCTTGTTATCGGCTCAAGGGGAGAACCCAGCTCCTCTGACTTCAGCGTCTCCATAGCCGCTGTTGACACTAAGTAGAGCTCCGCTCCCTCTTGCAGCCAGTCCCTTCGTTGTTCCCAAGTCATGGTGCCCCCGCCCAGCCTATCTCCCTCCCCCACCTTTCCTGCTGCCCGACAGCCTTGCTGCTGCTGGAGCGGGAGAGGTGCCCTAAGCCCTAATCTTAAATTTTGACCTAGCCTGCAATCAAACCCGCCTCTCCGGCCACCTTTAGGGCAGCTTACCCCTCGCTGCCCAGCTTGTCCTTCTGAGCGCAGCAAGGTGCCAAGGCAGCAATGGGGACAAGCCTCTCAGCTTTCCGACAACGACAGGGAGCGCAAGGGATCCGGAATCGACTCACTGGGGGCCACAAAGCTGCCCTTTTCCACAAAGCCAAGGCGCACCGCCAGCCAGCGAATGAAATGCTCGTTAGTCGAGACCACTGCCCCCAGCGGCTCCTTCAACTTGTTGCGCAGGGGTTTTAACTCGGGAGCTTCCATGAAAGCTGGCTGGGGCACCCAGTGGAAATCAATGGGGCGATGCTGCTCCGCGTAATGTCGCCGACGCTCCTCCAGCACCTCCTCCAGAGGTTCAGACCGCAAAAAATCTAGACTGCCAACGATGAAGTGATAGGTAGTGGGCTCAGTGGCAGGCATACTTTCGGAGCTTTCCTACTGCGAAAAGGATAGAACCTAGCTGCCAAAGTCCAGCTTCTTAAATTCAGCCAGTCAGTGGGTGGCCTTGAGCAGATGGGGGGCCGGGTCGCGAGAGCTACAGTGGGGCTGACAGGCCTCCAACTGCTGGAGGACAGGCAACCGTGCCATCACCTCCTCAGGGGGCATAGGGTGTTCTGCTGCCTGCTTGAGGGTAGCAAGAGCCTGCGCTGCCCATTCCCGTGCCCAGGGGGGAGTTGAAGGAGTCTCCCCCTGCTCCAGCAGCTCCTGGCAGAGGGCTGTCGATCGCTCCAAGTCGCCACTGCCCTGATAGGCTATGACCAGGGCCACTCGAGCCAGAGCACATTCTTCCGAGCTTACCCTGGAGCTACTGCGCTCCCCCTGGCGCGGCGAGCTTCCTTGAATCGAGCAGCAGTAGCAGAAAGACTCAAGAAGGTTGATCGCCTCTAGGTAGCGCTCCTGCTTCAGTGCAGTGATGCCGGCACGGAGGGATCCATAGGGAGGAGACATGAGCCTAAGTAAAGGAATGGATACCAACCACCTTCCCGCCCAAGGGCTTGGTGGCCTGGCTTCGTATCAAGTTTGGTGCCTGCTACTACTATACCCCTAGGTAGACTACTGCGAATCTCTTCTTAAGCTTTTGGCAAGGGCGCTCAACTCTTACGGGCCAAGAGGTAAGTGCTAACGTAGTGGGTTTCTCGGCGCAACACCTCACAGCCTGCCCGCTGCAGGCGCGCCCCCAGATCGTCGCGGATGTAGTCGCGGTAGTAGGGCTCGTGGAAGGTTTGCGCAAAAGCTTCCATCGTCTCCTCCAGCTCCGGCGAATCCAGCAGCTGCACCGAGTCGCAGACGACAACCACGCCCCCTGGCTTCACCACCCGGCTGATCTCGTTGATGACGTTTTGCCGAACCGGGCCAGGCAGCTCGTGGAAAAGAAAAACGCTGACAACTGCATCGAAGAAAGCGTCAGCGTAGGGCATGGCCTCGGCGTTGGCGCGAATAAGCTGCGGCAGCTCCCCGGGCAACTCCTGCAACAGCCGGTTGGCCTTGCGCAGATAGGCAGGAGAAAGATCCAAGCCATACAGCGCCGCCTTGGGCAGGGATCCCCGCAAAAGGCGCAGCATCCGCCCTGTGCCACAGGCTACGTCGAGGATGTGGGGAGCAGATAGGTTGGGATCGAGGGCATCCTTGAGCAGGCGGATCACCCGTCGCCGCATCGCATCCGCCGTACCCCCAAACAGCAACTCCACCTGCAAGTCGTAGAGCTCAGCCGAGCGATCGCTCAGGTAGCCGTTGGTTTGGTAGTGGAAGTTCTGAAGGTAGTATTTTGGGTAGCCCTCTGTGGAGATGTCTGGAGAAAACTCTTGGTAGCGCCGGCCGTGTACCCGTCGGGCAATCTGGGGCAGTTCCAACCACACCGCTGGGTAATAGCGGGCAAAGTCCAGCCAGGGGTTGTCGAAGAGAAGCGCGTGAGGGTAGTAGCCTGCTTCCGCATCTTGCCAATCAACTTCTAGAAGTCGCTCGTAGCGAGCCCGCAACTCCTGCAAAGTGGCTGCGCTCACCTTCACCCGCTCCCGCGGTGGCAGAGGCTTGCCGGAGACAAAGCTCTGCAGCTCCCTGAGGGCAGAGAGCATCAGTTCGGCAGCTTGGGTGGAGAGAGCCTTGTGGGCAAAGCCGAAGAGGTTTTTGCCCCACTGAAAGGCACGGTAAGCAGCCTCCCCCACCGGCGATGGGATAGGCAGCGACAGCTCAGGGCTTAACTGGAAGCTCATGACCCTGCCAGTGCAAACGGGTTCTTAACGTTTGTTTACAATGCGATAGTAGATTATAGCAAGGCGGCCAGGGTGGGCCGACAACCGCTAGGCGGCAAGAGAAGCCGGCAAATTGGATCCCTGAGCACAACCTCCGCCAAGCAGGAGAGTACTCTAATGGTGGGTTTCCCCTCGCCTCCTGAGCTCAAGGAAGGGGCAGATCAGGCTGAACTGATGGGAAAAGCCATGGCGACCAAAACGGTGTTGGTCATTGACGATAGCATCATGATCCGCAAGATGGTGGCCAGCATCCTGGCTGACCATTTCCAGGTGCTGGAGGCCAAAGACGGACCGACAGGCTTGGAGGTCGCCAAAAAGCATCACCCCGACCTGATCCTGCTGGATTTTGTCATGCCCAAGATGGATGGCTACGACACCCTCCAAGCTATCCGCCGCGAAGACAGTCTGAAAAATACCCCCGTTATCATGATGTCGGGGATGAAGGAACAAGTGACAGCCCGCATCCCTGAGCCTTTTGTCGACTTCGATTTTATCGAAAAGCCGTTTGAAGCGGAGACTCTTCTGGCTCAAATCCAAAAGGCCCTGCAGGTGACTCCTGCGGCGGCAGCGGAAGCGGGATCAGAAACCAACACCCAGTTGCTCTTGAACAAGCTCACCGCCATCGAGACGCTGCTTATCCAAGGTACGGAAAACCTGATCCAGCGGGAAGTAGTGACGCGGCTTGCCAACCTCAACCAGCGCCTAGATCGTCAGGAGTCTCACAGCGCTAACCTAGAAGAGCAAATCCGTAAGCTCACCAGCGAAGTGGAACGGCACAGCCAGGGCTTAGCCCTAATCGTCAAAGAGCTGCGGCATATCCGTAAACTGTTGGGGGGTCTTGATGGCTGAGCAAAGCTTTGAGCGCGCCTACCGACACCTGGATGCGGTGACGGCCCTGTTCGTGGCGGTGCTGCTCATCTCCAACATCGCCTCGGCCAAGATCGTGCTCTTGGGGCCCTTTACCTTCGATGGCGGCACCATTCTTTTCCCCCTCAGCTACATTTTCGGCGACATCCTCACCGAGGTCTACGGCTATGCTCGCTCGCGGCGGGTGATCTGGCTGGGGTTTTTCTCGGCAGCCCTGATGTCCGTGACCTTGATGATCGTGGGATCCCTGCCGGCAGCCCCTGATTGGCCCCACCAGGAAGCCTACGACCAGATCCTCGGCCTTACCCCCCGCATCGTGCTGGCCAGTCTAATTGCCTACTGGAGCGGCAGCTTTGCCAATGCCTATGTGCTGGCGCGCCTGAAGGTGTGGACGCGGGGACGCTGGCTGTGGACGCGCACCATTAGCTCGACCCTGGTGGGCCAAGCGGTGGATACGGGCCTGTTTATTCTCATCGCCTTCTGGGGGGTGTTCCCTGGTCTTATGGGCCTCATCGTCTCCAACTACGTGTTCAAGTGTGCCGTTGAAGCAGCCTGTACTCCCCTCACCTACGCCATTACCGGCTGGCTGAAGCAGCAAGAGCAGGAGGACTACTTTGACGTGGCAACGGACTTCAACCCTTTCCGAATCCAGGTTGTATCCAAATAAAGCTGCTCCCTTGCCAGGCGGGCCAGAGGGAGGGGCCCCAGTTTTGGTATAGTCAGATCCTATCCACCCTGCTGCCGGTGCGCAGTGAGTAGTCGCCCACTGTTGCTGGGAGCTTTTATCCAAAACAGAACCTTTGGGAGGGATCCGTAAAGATGATGCTCATTTTCCAAATCGCTCTGTTGGTGTTGGTGCTCTACAGCTTGCTGTTGGTGGTGGCGGTGCCGGTGCTCCTTAGCTCGGCCAGCGACTGGAGCCGGGCCAAGAATGTCCTTTTGGTGGGATCCCTGCTCTGGGTGCTGATGGTACTCGGGGTGGGGGTACTTAGTTTCTTGAAGTGATCCCTCCAGCGGGATCCTTCGACACCCATCCCCCAAGCTTCTGGATGTTGTAGGGCATTAGGGCGGCGAAAAAACTGCGCATTCCCGCACCCGACTGAGCTCTGGGCGCTCTCGTTAGAAGGGCTCTTCTCTAGTCCTTGATTCACTGGACAATCAGCCACTTTGTGGCATAGCCAACCTCCTGTCTTGACGTAGATGGGCTGAGCTAGTAGGCTTGCGAGTACATCCTTTCTGGTAGGCACTTTGCCTAGGCTAAAGTTGGCTCCGTCTTTAGCCAGTGTGCTCGATCAGGAACAACTCCCGTCAGCTTGATGGGAAGTGACGCCTGTGGAGATCCCTCTGGCGAGGTGGTAGGGGTGGACTCTGCCACTAGCTACGGGTCGTGGAAGCAGGAAGAAAGCGTCAACCTGGAGCAAAAGTCCGCTTTTGTCCAGCGTTGTATAAGTCTTTCAGAGCGGATCTCACCCCCTTACAATAGACAGCAACTTGATTCCATCTTCATGGCCTTGCTGCTTGCTCGGTCGGCAGCAGGGGTTGCTTGAGTCGAAGTCTTTCGGGAAGCTTGGGTGTTGAGAGCGGTGAAGTATTCCCAGAGTCTTTGCTTGCCTTGGCTGGGGGCAAGGTTGGCTTTGGCAGGCCTAGTGGGATCCCTGCTGTTGCTCCCTTCGGCAAGGGCGCAGTCGGGCTTTGTCATCACTGGCAGCGAGGGGGTGCCTGTCCTCAGCTATCGGCTGGATTTTCGCGGCATTCGCGGCCGGCTGGATCGCTATCGCCTGAAGATCCCACCCCAAAATGTGGCGGTGGCAGAGGTGCAGATCAAGGCGGATAGCAATTTCGATGCCGTCATCGACCCGAAGAATGTGCGCCTAGAGGCGGAGGGCAAGCCGGTGGAGCTGGCGGAAGTGTACTGGAACGAGGAGTTTCGCTCTTTGGAGGTGGTAGCCCGTCAACCCATTGCCGCCGGCCAGGAGATCCGCTTGGTGCTCTCCAATGTGCGCAATCCTTCCGCTGCTGGCATCTACCGGGTAGAGGCGCGGGTGCGGGGGACAGAGCCCAACCCCCTCTTCCGCAAGGTGGGCAACTGGCTGATTACCATCGACGATCCCGAGCGGCTCACGTTCTAAGGGGAACTCTCCTCCAGACGGCAGCCTGGTCTATCGAGAGAGACGGTCTTTGGTGCTGGCCGACATCTGGTATCCCAATTGGTGGCAGGCCCTGATCTTGGGAATGGTGCAAGGGATCACCGAGTTCCTGCCCATCAGCAGCACAGCCCACCTGCGGGTGTTTCCAGCTTTGCTGGGCTGGCCAGATGCGGGAGCTTCGTTTGCGGCGGTGATCCAGCTGGGCAGTTTGGGAGCAGTGTTGATCTACTTTGCCTCTGACCTGCGCCAGTTGCTCCTTGGCTCCTGGAGGGCTTGGCAGGAGCGAGACTTCCAGCAGGAGTCTTGGCGGCTGCTCACGGGGATCCTGGTGGGAACGTTGCCGATTGTGGTGGCCGGATGGGCCGTCAAGGCCATTTGGGGATCTCCGCCCCGCCAGTTGTGGGTGATTGCTGCTGCCGCTATTGGCTTGGCCCTGGCTTTGGGCTGGGCAGAACGGGTGGGGAAACGCCGGCGAGGCCTAGACAGCCTAGGCATTTGGGACGGGATCTGGGTGGGGCTGGCCCAGGCCTTGGCTTTGATCCCAGGGGTATCCCGCTCCGGCGTGACGCTGACGGCGGCTCTGTTGCTCGATTTGCAGCGCTCGGCTGCCGCCCGCTACTCCTTCTTGCTGGGAATCCCCGCCCTCGTTTTGGCCGGGGTGGAAGAGTTTGTCTCCGAGTTCAGAACAGAGGCGCTGCTAGCGCAGGGGCTGGGGGCGCTCTCGGCCTTTGTCTTCTCCTACTGGTCCATCGATTGGCTCATTCGATTTTTGCAGCGCAGCAGCACCTGGCTGTTTGTTGTCTATCGGATGGGTTTTGGCCTGTTCATTTTCTTGGGGCTGGCGCTGGGGTTCTTGCAACCTTAGACCGACTTTTGTCCCCGCAGAATCTGCAGCGCTTTGGGCAGGTGCTCCGCTAGGTGGACTGGATCCACCCCTGTCGGACCCCGCTCCCCCACCAGCTGGATAGCTGCCTGGGCATGCCACCACACCCCGGCACAGGCGCAACTCAGTAGCTCTGAGATCCCCATCGCCTGACCCAGTTGGGCCCTTCTGCGCGCCACTAGTCCACCAATTAGGCCAGTCAAGACATCGCCGCTGCCGCCGCGAGCCAAGGCCGGTGTGCTCTCCGGGTTTACCCAGCATTCCCCTGTGGGAGAGGCGATTATCGTCCGTGCCCCCTTCAAGACCACCACCGCCCCACTCTGGGCTGCTGCCTTTTGGGCTGCCTCGAGGCGATCCTCAAGCGAGATCCCAGGAAAAAGCCGGCGAAATTCCCCCAGGTGCGGGGTGAGGATAGCTTGGATCCCGTTTTCTGGCAGGCGCTCCACCCCCATCTCCGCTAAGGCATTGAGGCCATCGGCGTCGATCACCCAGGGGATCCCGGCCCAATCCCGCAGCAAGATCTCCAAAAGCAGCTGGCGGGTTTCCCCAAGGCCCGGCCCCACCGCCACCGCCTGGAAGGGCTTCTCAGCTACTAGCGGCAAAGAAGGGATCCCTTCCCAGGGGTGCACCAACACCTCCGGCAAAGCGCTGTGGATGATCCCCTTTAACTCCGCCGGCACCACTAGGGTTACCATGCCCACGCCGCTGGCGCGGGATCCCAGGCCGGCCAACACTGCCGCCCCGGCATAGGCCGTCGAGCCTGCTACCAGCAGCAGGGATCCCTGGCGGTACTTGTGGGTGTCCAAGGGCGGGTCGGGGGGGAAATGGAGCCAGGGTTGCAGCAACAACTGGGGAACCGCCTCCGCCGGGCAGGCCCAAGGGGGGATCCCAAAATCAATGCGACGCAGCTGTCCTACCCAAGGCAGAGCTGCCTCCTGCCACAGGCCCCGCTTCCAGAGGCCCAGGGCATAGGTATGGCTGGCGCGGATACAGCAGCCCCAGATCTTGCCTGTCTGGTCGTTGAGGCCAGAGGGCAGGTCCAGGCTGAGGATGGGAATGCCGCTGCCGTTGGCCCACTCCACTGCCTCTGCCCAGGGATCCCCCAGGGGTCGGTTTAGGCCAATGCCAAACAGGGCGTCAATCAGTAGATCGCAGTCGGCCAACTCCTCCAGCCGATCCACAAACTCCGCCCCCAGCGCCCTGAGATAGCGAGCGTGGTCGGCAGTCAGGGGCTTGAGATCATCCGGCTTGCCCAGCCAAACCTTCACCCCCTTTTGGGCCAGCCGCAGCTCTCGTCCAACCACCAAGCCGTCGCCGCCGTTGTGCCCTGTCCCGCAGAGGATGCCGATGCGCTGCGCATGGGGGAAATCCTGCCGCAACTGGGCAAAAACGGCCAGGCCCACCTTTTCCATGAGAGCGGCCACAGGCATGCCGGCAGCGAAGATCTGCTCCTCGAGGCGCCGCATTTGGGCCGAGCTGACTAGGGCAGTGGAGGGGTCAAAGAGGGGCAGGGCGCCGCGCCGCTGGGGCGAACAGGGCACTGTCATCGCAGTCATGGCTGAGGAGGACTTAGGGAGCTTAGCTCGATCACGTTCCCGTCGGGATCCCGAACAAACAGCGCCGCTCGCCCGGAAGCGCTTGGCTGCACCTCGTAGCCTGCCTGCAGCAGGCGGGCCTTTACCGCTTCCAGGTCTTCCACGCCCAGCGCCACATGGGGAAGGCGCCCCCACTTCGCCTTGCTGCCCCAACTGGCTGGCTGCCCTTGGTCAAGCGGCTCCTCAGTAACAATCAAGTGAATCTGAGAGGAGCCCACCTGGTACCAAGCGCCGGGAAAGTCAAAGGGAAACCGCTCTGCTTTGGGGAGCCCGAGCACCGTCCTGTAGAAATGCTCAGCCCTGGCCAGATCGCTAACCCAAAGGGCAGTATGTAAGTGCTGATAGGCAGTCATGACGCTAGGTCTAATGAAGTTCTTCTGAAGTTCTTCTCTGAGGGTCTGTTCCGCCTGTGCGCTAAGTTGGAGCTAGGGCAACGAGTGTTTGGCCTTGCCCAGGGGTTGGTCTATGGGATCCCGCACCAAGTTTTTCGGCACTGTCCTGGCCATGCTGGCCGCCAACAGCATCTATATGCAGTTGCAGCAGCTTGCCCTGCGGCTAGAAGAAAAGGTGAAGCCAGCTCCCTCAGAGCAAGCCTCTCCAGAGCCTCAGAGCAACGCGCAGCCGCCGGGTCGCTGAGAGCCTCTGGCCCAAGTTTTCCGGAGGGTGCAACTGGCCAGGGCCGGCTTTGTCGGGATCCCCTAGAAGCCGGGTGGTGCTTTGCAAAGGGGATCAAACTCCGTACCATAGAGGAGCAGGCTCCCCTGTTTTGCGGTTTACACCTTGGGTACTCACCATGACTCAGCCCTCAGCAGCCTCTGGGCAAAAGCCGATCGTTGTCGCCCCTTCTATTCTTTCAGCCGATTTTAGCCGCTTGGGGGAAGAAGTGCGGGCAGTGGACGAGGCGGGGGCCGACTGGATCCACGTAGATGTGATGGATGGCCGCTTTGTGCCCAACATCACCATCGGCCCGCTGGTGGTGGAAGCGCTGCGCCCGGTTACGGCCAAGCCTCTGGATGTCCACCTGATGATTGTGGAGCCGGAGAAATATGTGGCCGACTTTGCCAAGGCGGGGGCCGACATCATCTCCGTTCACGCCGAGTCCAGCTCCACCATCCACCTGCACCGCACCCTCAGCCAAATCAAGGATCTGGGCAAACAGGCAGGTGTGGTGCTCAACCCGGCCAGCCCTCTGGAGCTGATTCAGTACGTGCTGGATCTGGTGGACCTGGTGTTGATCATGAGCGTCAACCCTGGCTTTGGCGGCCAGAGCTTCATCCCGGCGGTGGTGCCCAAGATTCGCCAGTTGCGGGCCCTGTGCGACGAGCGGGGCTTGGATCCCTGGATCGAGGTGGATGGCGGCATCAAGGCCAGCAACGCCTGGCAGGTCATCGAGGCGGGGGCCAACGCCCTGGTGGCGGGCTCAGCCGTATTCAAGGCCAAGGACTACGGGGAAGCCATTCGCGCCATTCGCCACAGCCACCGCCCCGAGCTGGTGACGGTTTAGGGCTTTCTTCCCGTAGGCCGGCAACGCTGCAAGCAGCCTCAGCTCAAGCCCTAGCCCGCGCAAAGCTTTAGCGCAGAGCGGCCGTCTTCTTCTGGGCAGCGGCAGGGGAGGCACCTGCTTCAGCTTGACCTAGGCAGTGAGGAGGCGCAGAGGGGGGAACAAGCGGCTGAGGCGAGGTAGGGCTGAAAAAAACCTGGCAGAAGGGCAGGCGGCTCTTGCGCTGAATGTCGGCAAGGTAAGGGGGAGGGATGGTGCCCCAGTAGGCCCTTAGGACATGCTGGTCGGGATCCTCTGGCAGCACCTGGTAGTGCAACATTAGGCGGTTATCGGGAAACCAGGCGCGAACAAGCCTTTGCAGTTGCCTGAAATTGAAGCCTGGCTCTTCCGGATTGTAAATGAGGTGCATCCCCACTAGCCGCCCGCCCATGAAGTAGGCCTCTACATAAAACCCGCGGGCATAGAGGGGGGGCTCTGAGGGATCCCGCGACGGAGGGGCAGCCGGCGGATAGAGGGCCTCACCGCCCGGTCGCAGTTGCCAGCGGCTCCAGCGGGGATCCTCTCGGTCGCTGGAAATAGTCTCCCAGTTGTTGGCGTGGGCGTAGCCTAAGAAGCGCTCCTCCACCATGCCTAGATAAAGCATCTCCATCTGCAAGGAGGGTCGGGCCCGCGTTTGCAACAAGGGCAGAGTGCGCACTTCTCCTTGCTTGAGCACCAAAACTTCCGCCAGGGCTGGACAAGGTTTCCACGCCAGCAACGCCGCTAGGACCCCTGCCCCAACTGCCCGGCCCAGGTAGCCGAGACCAGGCTTGACCAAGGCAAGCAGCCATGGGGCTAGCCTCGGGAGCTGGAGAGACAGCCTAAGCTGAGTGTCCAACCCAACAAAAGCTGGAACGTAAGATGAGATCACCGCAATTTCAAAGAGCCCAAAGCTGTTAGGAAGTCTATTCTAGCCACAGAGCTAAAGCCTTTTAGAAATTTTGTTGCCTTGCATAAATTTTTGCAGGTTCTGAATGTCTGCCACCCAGTACAACAAGTAACACTTCCGGCATGGTAACTCCAGGCCTAATTGTTATTGCCGGCCCCACCGCCACTGGCAAGTCACGTCAGGCGCTGCTGCTGGCCCAGCGGCTGGGATCCCCTCTGCTGAATGCCGACTCTCGCCAGGTCTACCGGGAGTTCGACATCGGCACTGCCAAGCCTACCCCCGCTGAGCGGGCCCTCTGGCCGCACGAGCTGATGGACTTTGTGGATCCCCGCCACACCTACACCGTGGCCGAGTTTCAGCAGGCGGCCCAGTCGCGCATTGCCGAGGCCCATCGGCAGGGACAGACTCCCATTCTGGTAGGGGGGACGGGGCTCTACATCCAATCCATTACTGCAGGGTTGGGGATCCCGGCAGTTCCGCCGCAGCCCGAGTTGCGCGCTCAACTAGAGACGTGGCCGCCCGAGATCCGCTACGCCTGGCTGCAGCAGTTGGATCCCGTTGCCGCCGAGCACATCCATCCCCATGACACGGTGCGCACCCTGCGGGCTTTGGAGATCATCTACACCACCGGCAAGCCAGCTTCCCGCCTGAGGCAGGCCCATCCTCCCAGCTACCCCATCCTCATCTTGGGGCTGCGCTGCCCAATGCCCCGTCTGGAACAACGCATTGCTCGGCGCACGGCAGAAATGCTGGCAGCAGGCTGGATTGAGGAGGTGAAAACGCTGCGGGAGCGCTACGGGCCAGACCTGCCCCTCTTACAAACCTTGGGCTACGCGGAGATTGGCGCCTACCTAGAAGGGCGGATCCCAGAAGCAGAGCTGCAGCCTTTGATTGTGCGGCGCACCCGCCAGTTTGCCAAGCGGCAGATGACCTGGTTTCGGGCCATGCCAGGGATCCAGTGGCTGGACTGCGAGGCCGAGGATCTGCCGGAGCAAATCTGGAGCCGGGTTACGGCGTGGATGGCCGCTCAGACCAGCGCTGAAACCAGTCCTGCCGTCGCTGCGCGTCCGCCCGCCGATCCGTAAGGATCTCCAACACCCGCACCCCCTGGGCCGGCAAGGGATCCAAGGCTTGGGCCAGCTCCTCCCAGGTCTCTATCCGCCGGTGGGGGATGCCATGGGCCTGGCAGAGGAGGGCAAAATCCACGGCCTGGGGGGTGGCAAAGTAGGGCTCAAAGGGAGGGTTGGGCTCCTGGCGAGCCGCCTTGGCAATGGGCAAGAGCTCAAAGATACCGCCCCCCTGGTTGTTGATGAGAAGAATCGTCAGGGATCCCTGAAGGCATTGGGCAAGACGCAGGCCACCGCAGTCGTGCAAAAAGGCCAGATCCCCGGTCAGCACCACCGTCGGGCGCTGGCGATGGGCCACCCCAAAGGCGGTCGAGAGGATGCCGTCGATGCCGTTGGTGCCGCGGTTAAAGTAAGGCCGGATATGGCGGTCGTTGGGTGACCAAAACCACTCCACATCCCGCACCGGTGTGCTGTTGGCAATAAATAGCGGCGTCTCCGGCGGCAGGTGATGGGCCAGCCACCAGGCAATCTTGCCCTCAAACCACTCCGGCAGAGCTGCCAGCAGCCGATCCAGCTCAACCCGAGCTTTTGCTTCCGCCTGCAGCCAGGCTTGCAGAAAAGCGGTTGTTTTGGCTTTGCCTGCCGGGATCCCTGCCGCCACCTCCTCCAAGGCAAAGGGCAAGTGGGTCGTGGAGTTGTGGAGAGGATCGGCGTTCTGGGGTCGGGGATCGAGTAGCCAGGTGCGGGGTTGGACTTGGGCCAGGGCTTGCCGCAGGGCCTTGCTGGTGGGCAAGGGTCCCAGTTGGATGACCTGCTCCGGCCAAAGATGGGGCTGCTCTCCCTGGAGGAGAAAATCGTAGGTGGTGATGAGGTAGGGGTTAAGGGAAGCGTAGTTGCGCAGGGGGGAAAGGCCTTCTGCCAACACCGGCCAGCCCAGGGCTAGGGCCAGACGGGCCACTGCCTCAGCGTAGGCGCGGGGATCCGCCGCTTGGGCCGGCCCTGCCAAGATCGCTCCCCGCTCACAGCCGCACCACTCCTGCCAAAAGGAAGCCCTCTCCACCTGAAGAGTGCCCCGCAGCGCCTGGCAGGAAGACCCGGCCGGAGCAACCCCCCGAAAAAAGGTCTTCTCAAACTCCGGATTTTTCTGCCAACGGGCCAGGGGCGCGGTGCTGCCGTCAGCAATGGGAGCCAAGGGCTCCCGCAAGGGCACGTTGAGATGCACTGGACCCGGGAAAGGGTAGAGGGCACGCTCCCAGGCGTGAATGACGGTCTGGCGCAGGTAGGCCAGAGCTTCTAGGTCGGCACTGGGCAGGGCTAGCTCCGCCTGCCAGTTGGGGTAGTGGCCGTAGAGCTTCACCTGGTCGATGGTCTGCCCGGCACGGCAGTGGCGCAGCTCCGGCGGCCGATCCGCCGTCAAAACCAGAAGTGGCCAACCACTTTCCGCCGCCTCGATGAGAGCGGGGAAAAAATGGGCGCCGGCGCTGCCAGAGGTACACACTAGCGGGATGGGCTGCCGCAGCTGCTGGGCCAAGCCAAGGGCAAAGAAGGCCGCCGACCGCTCATCCAGCACTGGAATGGCCTCGATCTCAGGGTGCTGCGCTAGAGCATAGGTGAGGGGGGCAGAGCGGGATCCCGGACACACCACGGCCACCCGACAGCCCAGCCGGCTCAAGGTCTCGGCCAAAACGGATCCCCAGAGGGTGTTGAGGTTGCGCCAGTCCAGCCGTTGAGGACAAGGCGTGTCAGCCATTCCAGCCACAAGAGGTAGCGGGAGAGAACCCAAGATAGGCACATCCTGTTACTCTAGGCCCATCGACCACCCCGGGGAAGCCCCCTCTCCTATCCACCGCTTGTTATGGCCTCCTGCCGACAGGAGGAGCCGGAGGTTGGTCAAGTTTCTCGAAGGGGGGAATAATGTTTATCGACCTTTGCTGCAGCCAAGCAGGAGCGCCCATGCCCAGAAAACCCGATGGCTACCTCGTTCACATCATGCTGGAAGGGGGTCAGACCCTACAGGTACGGGTCAAGGAAGCCAGAGAATACACAGAGCTGATCAACCAACTGATGGTGGGTGGGGACGAGTTCATCACCTTGCCCAAGCAAATGGACAATGAGTACATGATCGTGCGTCCCCAGCGGGTGGCCGGTGTGTCGGTGGAGGCAATCTACAACTCCAGCGTTGGTATTGACTTGTAGGAATCCCAAGAGCCAAGCCAGGGATCGCGCCCGAAACCCCCAGCCTTGAAGCTGGGGGTGCTAGGAAGGCTTTCTACAGACTTAGATTTTAGGATTGCAAGGCCGAGAAGACTATTTCTCCGGTGGCAGGAGGACTTTGTCAATGACGTGGATAATGCCGTTGGAGGCTTTGAGATCGGGGGTTGCCACCTTGGCGTCGTTGACCCGGATCCCATCCTTGATAGAGATCTCCACCGGCACTTCAGCAAGGGTAGTCACCTTACCGGCCTTTAGATTTTGAGAGAGAAGCTCGCCAGACACGACATGGTAGCTGAGCACTCGCTTCAATTTCTCCTTGTTTTCTGGCTTGAGCAAGTCGTCTAGCGTGCCTTTCGGCAGGGCCGCAAAGGCTTCATCAGTAGGGGCAAAAACGGTGAAGGGGCCCTTCCCAGAGAGCGTCTTCACCAGGTCAGCAGCCTCCAGGGCTTTGAGCAAGGTGGTGAAGGAGCCAGCCTCAGCAGCAACATCCACAATGGTTTTGGCTTTTTGGGCAGGAGCCGCAGTCTTCGCGCTTGCAGGCGCTGGGCTAGGGCTGGGGCTGCTAGCCTGGACTCCGGGAGCTGCAGCCAACACCGTGGCCGAGGCAACGGCTAAAGAGAGCGTGAAGAGCTTACGAACCATGGAATGTAACCCTCCGTAAAGAGTAGGTCTACACTCCTTTACGACGGACAGCCTCTGGCTCGAGTTCCTTACTTCCCGTGGTGGAGCTGCTAGCTGCTTAGGCGTTGCCCCTGCGGCTTGCCGAGGGATCGCCGCTGCTTTCGGCTGGGTTGGAACTGGTCAAATCGTTGAGGCGGCGCAGGATCCCCCATCCCTGCAGGGCTTCCAAGAGGGCCTCCCGCACAACGGCCACGGTTTCTTGGTCAAGAGCCAGGCGCAGATAATCCACTGCCAGCCGAGTTTGTTCGGGATCCAGATGGGGCAGGCGGCTCTGCAGCCGGCGTACCCCCAGCAGCCGCCTGTAGGGATCGGGGGAAGCAATGTCGCTAAGATCCCGCTCCCATTGAGAACGCTGCCGCTCTTGCCGGCGGCTGAGCCACTCCCAAAACAGCAGTGACAGCAGGGCAAAGGTGGCTAGCCCCTGCACAATAGCGCCCGTGGCCAGCCAGCGCTGGTTGGCTTCTGCCCAGATTGAGACTGCAAGGTAGGTGCCGAGGGTGGCGGCTGCCCCACCAGTAACGGCTAGCAAAAGGGAGCGGTCAGCTTGGCGAAACCAAGCCTGCCACTCCTGCCAGCGGCGGCTAAACTCAGGGCTGCAAGCCGCGTACACCCCTAGCATCACCCCAGTGCCCACTGCTAGGGAAAGGGCCAGGCGCCAGTGCCAAAAGGCTAGCCCCGCCAACGCCAAGCCTGACACCGCCAAAACCCGCCCCTGCGATCCCCCCAGCAGCCACCCCGCCGCCTGGGCTCCCCTTTCCTCTGCCCCTTTCTGAACCCGCTGAAGATACTCCTGCCAGGATCCCTGGCCAGAAGAGGGGCGACTGGATCCCTTCTTCACCGCCGGCAACTCTCCCAACTTTTTCTCTGCCAAGACAGGTCAACGCTTTAATTATGCTCTGTCGGCAGAGCGGAGATAGGCTTTCCACCCCTGAGCTTGCAACTGGGCATTTTTCTCCTGCACAGCCTGCTTGAGGTTTTCCCGGTAGGCAAGCACCCGCTGTAGCAGTTCAGGATCCCCGCTGGCTAGGATCTGCACCGCCAAGAGACCGGCGTTATAGCCGTTGCCAATGGCTACGGTAGCCACGGGGATCCCCTTGGGCATCTGCACTATCGAATACAGGGAGTCCAGCCCCTGCAGGGACTGGCTGAACACCGGCACCCCGATGACTGGCAGAGGGGTAAGGGAGGCTACCATCCCCGGCAGATGGGCCGCCCCGCCAGCGCCGGCAATGATGACGCGGATGCCGCGGGTGTGGGCACTGCGGGCAAACTCCACCATCGCTTCGGGGGTGCGGTGAGCGCTGAGGATCTGGAGGAGATAGGGGATCCCAAACTCCTCGCACACCTGAGCGGCGGGGGCCAAGGTGGGCAGATCCGAATCGCTGCCCATCACGATGGCGACAAGAGGGGAGTCTTCCATGGCTTGCTGGCCCGTCGTAGCCGATCCATAATCGCATAGCCCAGCCCTGTCAAAACCGGGGGGGGCTCAGCCAGCAGCAGGGTGGCTGCCCCTTCGTCCAAGCGGCGCAGGCTGGCAAAGAGAGCCCGCGCTGCCGCAGTGGGATCCGGCCCCAGGCATTCAAAGGTCAGCGCAACTCCCGGCCAGTGGTGGGCAAAGCTTTCCGCCAGCGCCTGGGCATCGGCTGAGAAACTGAGGACGCCCAGGTGGGCATGTTCAGCTGTCTCCTGCCGCAACCGCTGCCACTCCTCAGGGCGGAGCTGGTCAAAGGCAACAGGCAACAACCAGAGGGGCTTGGTGGGGGCGTAGTGGCTGCTAAGCCCTCCCGGTGCCTCGGGCCTTAGGTTGCTGTCCGGTGCAGTCTGGAGGGGCAGGCCGAGATGAGCTTCCAGCACTTCCCGCGGGATCCCGCCAGGGCGCAACAGCGTGGGCGTGCCGTCAGGGCTGAGCTTAAGCACAGTCGATTCCAAGCCCACGCTGCACTCTCCTCCGTCCAAAATGTAGGGGATCCGCCCCGCCAACTCGGCATAGACCGCCTGGGCGGAGGTGGGGCTAAGGCGGCCAAAGCGGTTGGCGCTGGGGGCAGCTAGAGGCACCTGAACTGCCTGCAGCAAAGCCTGGGCCACGGGGTGGGCAGGCATCCGCAGCGCCACTGTAGGCAAGCCACTGGTGACGAGATCCAGCACCCGGGGTCCCTTGGGCAGCACCAGCGTCAGCGGGCCCGGCCAGAAGGTGTCGACAAGGGATCCCAGCCGAGCGCGGGCGGCGGCAGTAAAAGCCGACAGATCCACCAGCTCCCCGTCCAGCGCCTCAAGGCAGACCCCAGCTGGCAGGTGCAAGATCAGGGGATCGAAACGGGGACGCTCCTTGACAGCAAAGATGGTGGCCACCGCCTGTTCGTTGAAGCCGTGGCCCGCCAGGCCGTACACCGTCTCCGTAGGCATGGCTACCAGTTGACCTTGCCGCAGGGCTTCAGCGGCTAGGGCAAGGTGCTCGGGGGTGGGGGGAAGAATCTGCGTTGGCATTGGGCAAGCTGGGGATCCCCTTCCTACCTCCATTGTCAAGCCAGGGGGAGGGCAATGTCTCCTTCTGCAGCTCAGCGCTTGCTCTCTTCCTCCACGTGGGTGTGCAGCACCCTGCCGCGTAGGGTCTTGCCCAGCCAGGGAGTGGCCTGCGAGTGGGAGCGGAGCGTGGCTGCCGAAACTGTCCAGGTATGGGCTGGATCAAAGAGCACCCAATCGCTGCCGGGCTCCAGGCTGGGCGGCTCCAACCCCAGGCAGCGGGCTGGGTAGAGGCTAAGGGCCGACCAGAGCTGTAGCGCCGTCAGCGCTCCCGTCTCCACCAGGTTCTGCCACAGCAGCGGCAGGGCCAGCTCCAGACCCATGGCCCCAGGGGGTGCGTCGGCAAAGGGCAGGGTCTTCTCCTCGTAGGTGTAGGGGGCATGATCGACGGCAATGCCCAAGCTGCCGCTGCGGATCCCAGCGATGAGGGCCTTCCGGTCGGCGGCGTGGGGAAGAGGAGGCAGTAGGCGCAAGTTGGGATTGTAGCCACTCTCGAAGACAGCTTCCTCAGACAGGAGGAGGTGCATCCAGGTGGTACTGGCGGTAACCGGCAGCCCCTCTGCCTGCGCCTGCTGGATAAGCTCCAGGCTGCGGGCCTGGCTGAGGCGCATCACATGCACTGGCGGCGGCGAGGGAACGCTGCGCAGCACTTCCAGGAGGCGGGCTAGGGCGGCGGTCTCGGCACTGGCTGGGATGCCCTTTAGCCCCAGCCGCAGGGCCCACACCCCCTCGTAGAGACTGCCCGAGCCAGCCAGGGTGGGATCCCAGGCCCAAACCAGCAGGGGCTTGTTCCAGGGCCGCAAGTACTCCAGAGCTTGTCGCACCAGGGCCAGGGAGCGCAGCGACTCTGCTCGCCCAAGCCGGGTCACAAAGCCAATGGCTCCAGCGCGGGCCAGCTCTCCCCAGGGGCTGGGAGCTTCTTCCCGCCCACCCAAGCTCAAGGCAGCCCAGGGCAGCCAGCGGGGATCCCCAGGCCGGCGACGATAGCGACCTAGCTGCTCTGGCTGATCCAGCACGGGAAAGGCTGCCGTCCCCGCAAGAGGAGTGGGCAGCAGGCCAACTTGGGTAAAGCCGCCTGCCCGCGCCGCTGCTGCCAAGGAAGTGAGAGTCTCGCGGCCAGCGGAGAGGCCATTGTTTCCCAGCTCGCCACTGGAGGTGTACAGGTCGATCAGGCCTGGGCCCAGCACCCAGCCGGCGGCGTCCAGACGGGGGATCTTGGCGGGGATTGCCGTTGCCTCGACAAGCAGGAGGCGGCCCCGACGTAGCCAAACGTCAGCCACGCCATCGCGCTGGCGGCAGGGATCCAACAGGCGTACCCCTTGGAGGCAAATGTCTGGCAAACCCAGGTCGGCAAGAAGAGGGGATCCCATCTTTTACCCCCTAGAGAGCGCCCGCCGTGGTGCAGTCGAAAATCTGGCCGGACAGGTGGGTGGTGAGGTTGAGCACTCTTAAGACTGGGGCACCCTCCTTTCCTTCCGGGTAGTCGATGACGGTAATGCCGCCATTGCCTTGCTTGAAGATCCAAAAGGCATGGGGAGAAAGGTCGAACAACTGGCAGATGATGGCTTTGTTGATGGCGTCGTGGGCTACCACCACTGCCGTACCTTCAGGAAACTGAGCAGCAGTAGTGGCCAAAATTTCCTCCCAGGCTGAGCGGGTGCGGGCCCAAACTTGGTAGAGATTTTCCCCGTTGGGCATCTGCACAGCCGCAGGATCCCGCTGCCAGCGCTCCAGCTCGCCGGGGTATTGGGCCTCCACCTCGCTCTGCAGCTTGCCCTCCCAGTCGCCGTGGCAGATTTCTTGCAGCTCCACCATTGGACGCAGGATGAGGTTGGGGTGGTAGCGGCAAATGGCATCAGCAGTAGCCCAGGGCCGCTTGAGGGGGCTGGAAAAGGCTAGATTCAGCGGCTGATCCGCCAGAAATTCGGCTACCTTGGCTGCCTGCTCCTCACCGGTGGCGTTGAGGGGGATATCCCGCTGCCCCTGGAAGCGTTGCTCCCGGTTCCACTGCGTCTCGCCATGGCGCACCAGCAGAATGCGCATCCCCTGCTTGCGCTGGGGCAGGGATTGGCCCAGATGGGCGGTGATGTTCCAGGATTCCAGTTGGGGTGGCCCCCCCAGGCCCTGGGGAAAGTTGAGGACGCTAATGGCACAGTTGTTTTGCCCCAGGCGGTGGTAGTGGACTGGCCCCAAGCCAATGGCCGTGCTGACCAGGGCACGGTTGAGGCCGCTGTGGCCGACGATAAGAACGTTGAGGGGATGCTTAGGATCCCCCCCCCGCTCTGAGCGGGGATCCGCCTGCACCTGCTCAGCCAACTGTTGCCAAAAGCGCTGGGCTTGCTGCCAGAGATCCCGCACTGGAAAGCGTCCCCCTAGCTCCAGCTCGTCGGGACGGTACCGCCATCGGGAGTACTCTTCTGGGTACTTTTCCTTCACCTCGGCAAAGGTCAGGCCTTCCCACTCCGTTAGGTCGATCTCCCGCAGCTGCTCGCTGATGAACAAAGGGACTCCCGCTCGCTCCTTGAGAAGAATGTGGGCAGTGTCGAGGGCGCGGGAGAGAGGGCTAGAGTAGACATAGTCCAAAGGGATCCCGGTCAGGACCTCAGCTAGCCGTTGCGCCTGCGCTTCTCCACTGGGGGTGAGGCGAGAGAGATCGGAGCGGCCTTGGATGCGGTTTTCGACGTTGAAGGTGCTCTCACCGTGGCGCACAAGCAGGATGCGCAGGGCAGGCTGAGCCATCGTTTGCACCGGTTGAACTCGAGAACACCTTCTAGAGTATCGCCTAGAGCCCCGCTGTGGGGTTTGGCTGGCCTCCCTAGAGATGAGCCGCTCACAAAGGGGTAAGCCGCGCTAGGAAAGCCCCCTCCGCCTCTTGGTAGAGAATTTGTCCTTGCCAGCCGTTGGCGTGGGCATAGTGCAGCAGGGTTTCCGGGTCCACAAAAAGCCAGGGGAAAGGATCCCCGCGCCGGCCGTTGTATTCAGCCACAAAGTTCACTACCTTGGTTTTTGCTTTCCCCCCCTCTAAGTCCCTAGGAACGGTCGGCTCTGGATCTGGCAGCAGATCCTCCAGAGGCGCCGAGTCGCCCTCTTCGCTGAAGTCGCTGAGCTCGGTGGAGTCCACAAGCAACTGGCCGGTGGGCTGAATCCAATGGCGAGCCCGGCACAAAAAACGCTCTAACCCCGCTAGGGATCCCAGTAGGCCAGCGCCGTTCATCAGCAACAGCAGCGTGTCGAAGGGCTCTTCCGGCCCTGCCCAGTGGAACAGGTCGGCAGCAATGCGGCAGCGCACTCCCCGTTCGGCCATGATCTGCAACGCCACGGGCGAGCGATCCAAAGCGGCCACCGCCAACCCTTCTTCCTGCAGCAGCAGGCTGTGGCGGCCTGTGCCAGCGCCCAGGTCCAACACCCGACCCCGACAGAGATCCAAAGCCAGGGCCTCCACCTCCGGCAGCTCTTGGGTGAAGAACACCTCGGGGGAGACCACCTGGGGCTTTTCCGCCAGAGGGATCCCCTCCAGACTGTAGGCGTACAAGCGCAGGGATCCCTTGGCCTCTCCTCGGTGCCAGTCCCATAGGGCTTGCTCTAAGGGATCCTGAAGTGGGTAATTCTCGACAGCCTTTATCATGGAAGGGGAAAGCTAAACCATTGACCCGATGGCCACCGTCGCCTTTCTCTACGGTGCCGCTATTGTCCTTTTGCTGATTGCAGCAGTGGTTTGGGCAACATCTCGGCAGTTCAATGTGGAGACCGAGACGCAGATCGGCACCTCGCCAGAAGAGCCCTCCGAGACCTCATCCGTTCCCATTTCCATTGTGGAGCAGCTAGAGCGCCAATACCGCAACAGCCCTTCCTACCGTCCCGATCCGTGACATACTCCCGCACTCATGCTGATGCATAGTCGGATAGAGATCCTTGGAAAGATGACTTTTGAGGATTCCTGAGGATACAAGCAGTGTCTTTGCTGGCCAAAAGCTAGCGTTTTCTCTCTCTATATATGGTTGCCAAGTCTCCACCACCCATTGTCTACATTGCCTTGGGGCTATTGCTACTCTGGGGCGGTCATCGCGCTTGGCAGGCGGGCTATGTTCGCTGGCCGGAAGGCATTTCTCTACCGCCAGTATCGCTGCCAGGGTTGGGGGGTGGAGCACAAGATCTGCTCCTGACCAGCGGCGAGCGCACCTTGTTTGCCGATAGCAGTCCCGCTGCCGTTGCCGCTGCAGAGCTGTTGCGCCAAGGTAACCTCAGCGCAGCCATCCCGGTGTTGGAGATGGGGCTGCAAAGCAACCGCAACGACCCAGAAGCTCGCATTTTCTTGAACAACGCCCGCGCCCAGCAGCAGGGCAGTCCCTTGAGCCTGGCGGTGGTGGTGCCCATCTCCAGCAACCCCAACCGCGCCAAAGAGACCCTGCGCGGGGTGGCGCAAGCTCAGGAGGAGCTTTTCCAACAGGGGGGAATCGGAGGACGGCTGCTGCGGGTAGTGATTGCCGACGATGGCGATAACCCTGAGCGAGCAGCAGCGGTGGCCAAAGCCCTGGTGGCGCAGCCTGAGATCTTGGGGGTGATTGGCCATAACACCAGCGACGCCACCCTGGCTGCAGCCGAGGTTTATCAGCCTGCCGGCTTGGCGATGATCTCCTCCACCTCCACCAGCACTCGCATCAGCATGCTGGGGGATGCCATTTTTCGCACCGTGCCCTCGGATCAAGTGGCCGGCACACAACTGGCCCGTTATGCTCTCAACACGTTGCGGCTGCAAAGGGTGGCCATCTTCTACAACCCCAACAGCGCTTACAGTACCAGCCTGCGGGACGCCTTTGCCTCCACCCTGACCAGCGAAGGGGGCATCGTGCTGGCGGAGTTCGACTTATCGGCGTCGGACTTCAACCCCCAGGCCAGCCTGCAAAGGGCCGTCGGCCAAGGAGCCCAGGTAGCTTTTTTAGCTCCCACGGCTTCCGTAGCCGAAAAAGCGCTGGCCGTAGCCCGCGAGAACGCTGTAGCTGGTAGGCCCCTTGCTCTTCTGGGCGGCGATGTGCTCTTCAGCCTCACCACATTGCAAGAAGGGGGAGCAGCGGTAGAGGGCTTGGTGGTGGCGGTACCCTGGCATCCCCAGGTGCCGCGCAACCGCGAGTTTGCCCAGAAGGCAGCCCAGCTCTGGGGAGGGCAGGTGAGCTGGCGCACCGCTCTGGCCTACGACGCCACCCGGGCTTTTTTGCGAGCCATCCAGCAGGGATCCCCCAGCCGTAGCGCTGTTCTCGCCGCCCTGGGCGACCCGAACTTCCGCTTGCCGGACGGCGCTTCCGGAGAAGTGCGCTTCTTGCCCTCCGGCGACCGCAATGCTCCCTATGTGCTGGTGCGGGTTGAGCCCGGCAACCGCTCCGGTACCGGCTACGATTTTGTGCCTCTCCCCTAGGGATCCCGGCAGACGCTACAGTGGGGGATGCTCTCAATCTCCTCAGAGTCGAATGGATCCCATGCCCACTCGGATCACAGCCTGCTTTCAGGCGCTGCGCAGCCGTGGTGAAGCAGCCCTCATCCCCTACCTCACCGCTGGGGATCCCAACTTGGAAACCACCTTTGAGGCTTTGCAGGTTCTGGATCAGAGCGGCGCCGATCTTATCGAGCTGGGGGTGCCCTACTCGGATCCCCTCGCCGATGGGCCGGTGATCCAAGCAGCAGCTAGCCGTGCTCTCCGGCGGGGCGTGACCTTGGGCGCCATTTTGCAGGGTCTGCGGGGCCTCTCGCTGCAGGCCCCTCTCATCCTCTTTACCTACTACAACCCCATCTACCAGCTCGGCATTCCCACCTTTGTGCAGCAGCTACGTCGGGCTGGCTGTGCTGGCTTAGTCGTCCCCGATCTACCCCTAGAAGAGGCTGAACCCCTGCGGGAAGCAACGCAGGCAGAGGGGATCGACCTCATCTTACTGGTGGCCCCCACCAGCCCCCCTGAGCGCATGAGGCGCATTGCCCAACACTCCAGCGGCTTCATCTACCTGGTCAGCACCACCGGCGTCACTGGCGAGCGATCCACTCTGGAGCAGCGGCTCCCCGCCTTGCTGCAGCAGTTGCGCCAATCCACCTCCCTGCCGATTGGGGTGGGCTTCGGCATCTCTACCCCTGAGCAAGCCCGCCAGATCGCCCTCTGGGGAGCAGATGCAGCCATTGTTGGCAGCGCCTTTGTGCAGCGGCTGGCCAGAGCTCCCACCCCTGCCCAGGGGCTGCAACAAATTGCTCACTTCTGCCGCGATCTCAAGGCTGCCCTGCAAGGAGTGGGAACTCCGCACCTTTGACGGCTGCAGCCGGAGCCCTCAAAGGGAATGAAACAAATATTTACATCCTTTTAGCCCCCTGCCGGCCAATTCCCTGCTCGCTGGACTCTAGAACTGGAAACTCGGCAGCCGACTAGACCTTTCGGTGTCGGCTTGTTTGTAAATCTTCACAAAATCCTCATCGCTCCCGCGCTATAAAATTGACCTGGATGCTCGGCTGTCTGAAGGTTGCAGGAGTTCTCGACCGATCTCAAACTCTGGGGCTTCAGTGGGGGAGTTTCAAGCAACCTCCACGGGATCCCCGGTTTTTGGGAAGCAGATTCCGCATCCAGCAAGGCTCGGTAGCTGGCTTTTGAGAGGATCAGCCAGTCGCTCATCCTTGACTTTGGAAAAAAACAAAAGGAGATCCATTATGCAAGACGCCTTTACCCGGGTGATTACTCAGGCAGATGCACGTGGGGCTTTTCTAAGCGAACAAGACTTTGCCCGTTTGGAAGCTTTGGTGGCAGAAGGCAACAAGCGCCTGGATGCCGTCAATCGCATGACCAGCAACGCTGCTCAAATTGTGGTCAACGCAGCCCGTTCTCTGTTTGCCCAGGAGCCAGATCTCATTGCTCCTGGCGGTAACGCCTACACTAACCGTCGCATGGCTGCTTGCCTGCGCGACCTTGAGATTATCCTGCGCTACATTACCTACGCCACCTTGGCAGGGGACAGCTCAGTGCTGGAAGATCGCTGCCTGAACGGTCTGCGAGAAACTTACATTGCCCTGGGGGTGCCCACCAGCTCCATGGCCAATGCCATTGCGGCCATGAAGAGGGAAGCCCTGGCCAAGATTATGGATCCAAACGGCATCACCCCTGGCGACTGCTCAGCAATCCAAAGCGAAGTGGCCAGCTACTTCGATAAGGCGGCTGCTGCCATTCTGTAAGGTATCTCGGTTTTCGGCGAGGGTCAGTTTCTTTCATAGCCAGCCGAGAATCTAACGGGGCAGTAAAGGAGCTGCCTGTTGGTTGCTTTTACTAACAGTCAACGTATTGAGGAGTTGCAAATGAAAACCGTTATCACCGAAGCAATTGCCGCTGCTGACAATCAAGGGCGCTTTCTCAACGCCAGCGAGCTGCAGGCGGTGAGCGGTCGCTACCAGCGGGCTGCTGCCTCCCTAGAAGCGGCTCGGGTGTTGACCCAGAACCAGCAGACGCTGGTGCGCGAAGCGGTGCAGGAAGTGTTCAAGCGCTTCCCCTACTTGAGCCAGCCGGGTGAAATGGGGCATGGCGAGGTCTTCCAGGCCAAGTGTGCCCGTGACATCGGCTACTACCTGCGCTTTATCACCTACTCGCTGGTTGCCGGTGGCACTGGTCCTCTCGATGAATACCTGGTGGCCGGTCTGCGGGAAGTGAACCGCGCTTTTAACCTTTCCCCCAGCTGGTACATTGTGGCTCTGCAACACATGAAGAGCCGTGCTCTGGGCATGCTGAAGGGCCAAGCGGCCAATGAAGCTGCCATCTACTTCGATTACGCCATCAACGCCCTTAGCTAGGGGAGGCTAAGCTAGGGCTCCTTAGGCAGGGGAGCAATTCCTTCTAGCAGTTTGCCTGGCAGGCAGCAGCCTGGAGAAAGCCGGGTTGCTTGCCTGCAGGCTCAAGCCAGAGGGAAAGCATTCCTAAACTTGCTGCAAAGCAGCTTGATAGCGCTTTGGAAAAGCTCCTTTTTGCCCATGCGACTTTGATAAGCGGGAGTGTTAACAGCGGGGGAAAGCCATGTTTGGTCAAAGCACCAGCAGCCCGGAAGCTCTAACAGAAGCCGGTAGCCGGGTTTACAAGATTGAGTACACTGGCCTCCTTAACCCGCCCGATGCCCTGACCACCTCAGCGAAGGTACGCCGCAGCACCGCTACGCTTACAGTTCCCTACAGCCGGCTGTCTGCTGAGATGCAGCGCATTCTCCGGATGGGTGGCAAGGTTCTCCGGGTTACTCCTCTTACGGGATCTCCTACTTCCCAGTGAAGGATCTGGCTGCGCTGGAGCGTGGCTCTGGGCAAGCAGTCGTTGAGAGAGCTGCCCTAGTTTCATGAACGGTTCGGCAACAGCTCGCATAGCCTCCAACACGGCGGTGCTGCCCCAGCAGCTTACCTGGGAGCAGGCAATAGCCTGGCTGCAAGGAGACGATCCGCAGGATCGCTACTATGCAGCCTGGTACTTGGGCACGATTCGCGAGGCGCGGGCAGTGGAGCCTTTGCTATTGGCGCTGCAGGACGAGCGGGATCGCACAGCGTTGGGAGGCTATCCGCTGCGGCGCAGTGCCGCTAAAGCTCTAGGGCAGATTGGCGATGTCCGGGCGGTACCTGGGCTAATTGAGGCGCTTAGCTGTAGCGATTTGCTGGTGCGAGAGGAGGCGGCCTACGCTCTAGCCCAGTTGGGAGACAGGCGAGCGGTGCAGCCTCTTTTAGCTTTGTTAAGGTCGCAAGAGGAGCAGCCTTGGGAGGCTTTCATTGAGGCGCTGGGCCACCTCAACGCCACAGAAGCGGAAGCAGCCATTCGGCCCTTCTTAGATCACCCCTCAGAAAGAGTGCGCTCGGCAGCAGCTTGGGTACTCTATCGCTTTACCCAAGCGGAGGAGCTGACCCAGATTTTGGTGGCGCTGCTAGCCCACCCTAACTTTAGCTTGCGCCAGGCGGCCCTCTTTGATCTGGCTGAATCGGGCTGGCTGGCGGGGGCATCCCCGCTGGCAACCGCCAACGTAGCCCTCAACCTGCGCCTCAATGCTTTAAAGCGGCTGTTTGACGTGGCCTTGCAGTTGGGGTGGGTGCCGCCAGATCAGGTGGCAGCGGCAATTATCCCCCAGCTGGACAAGCTGTTTTAGACCTGGAACCTCTAACCTTACTACCTTAGCTTCTAGGCTGGTCATGTCCTCTTCATCAGCTGCACAAGGGCTTCCTCCTGCTGTGGCCCAACTGGCTACCCAGCTGGAGCAGGCCACTTCAGAGGCAGAGCTGCTAGGGGCGGTGCGAGCCCTGGGATCCCTAGGACAGGTAGAAGGGATCCCCCTGCTCATTCGCGCTTTTGGCTTCAACCGTCCTGCTGTAGGGGAGGCGGCTCTGGAGGAGGTGCTGCGCTTTGGAGAAGCGGCAGTACAGCCCTTGCTGGCCAACATTGACGGCTTTGACTACGGGGCGCGGGCCTACTCGGTGCGAGCTTTAGCCCGCATTGGCCATGGGGATGCCTACCCCTTTTTGGTCGAGGCCATTGTGGCCGATTTTGCCCCCAGCGTGCGGCGGGCAGCAACGCGCGGGCTGGGACGGGTGGCTGCCCAGCGACCCCTGTCCGATCAAGAGCAAGCTTTGCAGCTACTGCGGCGATGCCTGGGGGATGCCGATTGGGGAGTGCGCTATGCCGCCGTTGCAGCCCTAACGGATC
Organism: Synechococcus sp. W65.1; assembly: GCF_047461615.1. Taxonomy (NCBI): domain Bacteria; kingdom Bacillati; phylum Cyanobacteriota; class Cyanophyceae; order Synechococcales; family Synechococcaceae; genus Synechococcus; species Synechococcus sp. W65.1. Next base: position 195,586 of record NZ_JANSHI010000001.1, read on the forward strand.
TAGCCCGCCTGGGAGAACTTTCTCTGCGAGCTGCTGCCGAGGCAGCCCTTCAGATAGCTTTGCAGGATGCGGATCCTCTGATCCCTCTCCGCGCTCGCCTAAGCCAGCAGGAACTGGCTAGGGAGGCGTAGGCTCTCTTCTTTGTTGTTTGTTTCTTGTTAGGAGCACAGCCCATGTCTCTTCCGTTGATTGCCGATCGCCCCACTACGCAAAACGAGCGGGTAAACCGCTACTTTGTACCCAGCGACGAAACTCCCCCCGTCTACCGCCCCGATGACCCGGCGGGCATTGAGAATGTTATCCGCGCTGCCTACCGCCAAATCTTCAGCGAGCACCTGATGCTGGAGAGCTACCGGCAGAAAGCGCTGGAATCCCAGCTGCGCAACGGGGCAATTTCGGTAAAAGAGTTTATCCGGGGCCTGGGCAAGTCGGAGGTCTACCGCAACTTGGTCATGGTTCCCAACGACAACTACCGCTTCGTTGAGATCACCTTCCAGCGCTTCCTGGGTCGGCCCACCTACAGCCAAATGGAGCGCATCAAGTACTCCATCATTCTGGCCACCCGCGGCTTAGACGGCTTTATCGACGCCATTGTCGATAGCGAGGAGTACGACGCTGCTTTTGGGGACGATGTGGTGCCCTACCAGCGCCGCCGCCTTTCGGAGAAACCGACCAACTTGGTTACCCCCCGCTACGGAGCCCGTTGGCGGGATATCTCCGGCGTGAGGCCCTCGGCTCGGGAGGTGGTGCGCACCTATCGGGTTGTTCGCTTGCCTAAGCCCGGCGATCCGGAGAACTTCCTCAACATGGCTCGCATGCTCAACCCCAAGCCGGCAGCGCGGCAAAACATTAGCGTCTTCGATCTGAAGATCCCCGACATGACCACCAACCGTCGCTAGCCCTAGACAAGCTCTCTAGGACAATTGCTTGCGGGACTGCCGGGCCGATGCTCCGAGGCTGTTTGGCTGGGGGGGCTCGGCAGTTCGGTTGCGGCAAGATTCGTTATAATCTGGGTGATGCTTCTTAACACTTGGGCTGCATGAGGAATCCCGTTGTGCGAGCTTTTTTCGTCGGCAAAGCAGTGGCCGATGTTCTGCGCGAGCGTTGGGAAGGCGCTCTTGCCGACCTTGCTGCGGAGGTGGGCAAGCTGTGGGCAGAGCTGCAGGAGGGCTGGCAGACTTTTGCCCAGGATGTCATGGCCCGAGCTGAGGCGGAAGCATCGCTAGCTACCCAAGAGATGGCCTCGTCCACCTACAAGGTGGAGGATTTGCAGGCAACTCTAGATGACCTGCGGGCCGAGGTGGCGCAGCTACGCTCTGAGTTGCAGAAGTACCGGAATCGAAGCGCTTGAAGGCAAGCACAGCAAAGGGATCCAAGCCTGCTAAGCCCTATACCGCCTACCGGTGGGCCCGAGAGAACTACAGCCGCTGGGGCCGTCTTTTCGACATCTGGCGCTTTGTGCTGACCTGGCTCTTCTATCTCTGGCTGGATCAGCAGGCCTGGAGCTATGGGGGGCAGCCCACGCCAGAGCGAAAGGCTAAACGCCGCCGCGCCCGAGCCATTTGGATCCGCGAGACGTTGCTCCACCTCGGCCCTACCTTTATTAAGGTGGGGCAGTTTTTCTCCACCCGCGCTGATCTCTTCCCCTCCGAGTACGTCGAGGAGCTGTCCAAGCTGCAGGATCAGGTGCCCGCCTTTGGTTACGAACAGGTGGCGGCCATCGTGCAGCAGGAGCTCGGCAAGCCCATTGAGCAGATTTACAGCTACTTCGATCCCACCCCTTTGGCAGCAGCCAGCTTGGGGCAAGTGCATCGCGCCAAGCTGAAAAGCGGCGAAGAAGTGGTGGTGAAGGTACAGCGACCGGGCTTGGTGCAGCTATTTACCATTGACCTGGAGATCGGTCGCGGCATTGCTGAGTTTTTTCAGCACCACACCCCGTGGGGTGGAGCGGGCCGCGACTGGCTTGGCATCTACGAAGAGTGTCGCCGCACCCTCTGGGAGGAGGTGGACTATCTCAACGAGGGCCGCAACGCCGACACTTTCCGCCGCAACTTTCGCGACATGCCCCAGATTGCTGTTCCCAAGGTGTACTGGCGCTACACCTCCCCCCGTCTGCTGACATTGGAATACCTGCCAGGGATCAAAATTAGCGACTACGAGGCACTGAGCGCGGCGGGATTGGATCGCAAGGCTTTGGCCCGCTTGGGGGCGGAGGCCTATCTGCGGCAACTGCTCAAAGACGGCTTTTTCCACGCCGATCCCCACCCTGGCAATATTGCCGTCAAGCCAGATGGCACGCTGATCTTCTACGACTTCGGTATGATGGGGCGCCTTCGTCCCGGCATCAAGGAAAAACTGGCAGGTATGCTGGCAGCGGTGGTGGCCAAAGATGCCGAGCAGGTGGTGGCCCTGTTGGTGGAGCTGGGTGTTCTAGTACCCACTGCCGATCTGGCACCAGTACGCCGCTCGGTGCAGTACCTTCTGGATCACTTCCTAGACAAACCCTTCTCCAGCAAGCTGGATAAGATCTCGGTGGCGGCCATCAGCGAAGACCTCTACGAGCTGGCCTATGAGCAGCCGTTTCGCTTCCCCGCCACCTTTACCTTTGTCCTGCGAGCCCTCACGACCCTGGAGGGGCTGGGAAAAGGGCTGGATCCAGAGTTTAACTTTATTGAGGTGGCCAAGCCTTTTGCAGAGGAGCTCATGAACAGTAGCCACCCCGAGAGGGAAACCCTGCTGGCTCGGGTCAGCCGCCAGGCGGTAGAGTTTACCAGCACCAGCCTCAGCCTGCCCCGCCGTCTGGAGACGGCCTTAAGTAAATTGGAACAGGGGGAGCTGCGCCTGCGGGTTCGCTCCAGTGAGACGGAACGCCTGCTGCGTCAGCTCAACTCGACGGGCTGGGGCACCACTTACGCGGTGCTGTTTGCAACTTTTTTTCTTAGCGCCACGCAGCTATTTTTGGCTGGGCATGCTACTTTAGCGATTGTCGCCCTGGCCTTGGCTGTCTTGGCTGCCGCGGCGCTGCTCAGGGTACTCTTAAAGGCAAAGGAATTGGATCGGCTGAGGTGATGCGACGCTATGCTGGCGCTACGGATCCGGGCAAGGTTCGCAGCGGCAATCAGGATGCTTACTACTGCGATCCGGAAGGTCGCTACTTCATCGTTGCCGATGGCATGGGTGGACATGCAGCAGGAGCCGTAGCCAGCCAGCTGGCAGTTGAGACCATTCGAGCCTATTTGGATCGAGGCTGGGAGATGGTGCCGGCGCCCAAGCTCCTTAGCGAAGCAGTGGAAGCCGCCAACGAGGCCATTCTCAAAGATCAGCGGGAAAACCCGCAACGGGCAGACATGGGCACCACTGTGGTGGTGGCGATGGTGGATCCCAAAAACAATTGCTGGAGTGCTCACATCGGCGACTCCCGCCTCTACCGCCTGCGCGGATCCCAGCTGCAGCAGATGACGGAAGATCACACGCTAGTCGCCCGCTCGGTTCGCCAGGGGGAGTTAACCCAAGAGCAGGCCCGCATCCACCCCTGGCGGCACATCCTTGAGCGCTGCCTGGGCCGGCCTGACACAGGGCCACCTGCTATCCAACCCATTACCCTGCTTCCTGGGGATCGCCTCCTGTTGTGCAGCGATGGACTAACCGAGGAGCTGGACGACGAAGTCATTGCCGAATATTGCTTGAAGGTGCCAGACTTGGAGCAGCTTGTCCTCGAGTTAATCGAGGCAGCCAAAGAGCGAGGAGGTCGGGACAACATCACGGTCGTTGTTGCCGAGTACGCGTGACGTCCTCCCCTCAATCAAGGTTGGCCTTACCCCAAAATCCAACGAGTGGGAGTTGCGCTGGCAGTGAAAAGCAGGGGCTTGCCAGTCATCTCCCCGGCAAACCCCTACTTGTCGAAGACAGCAGCCCAGTCTTTAGCTCTTCGGCTCAAACACCTTCAAGTCTACGATCTTCCCGCCCTTGAAGGTCCAGTGGGCAAAGGTTCCGGCTACGTCTCCCTTTTCATCGAAGTCCAGCGAGCCAGAAGCGCCAGTGTAATTGATGTCTTCCCCTTTCTTCAGCAGCTCCACCGCCTTGGCCCACTCGCCAGGCAGGATTTCGGTGCCAGGGGGATTGGCCACTTGCCGCAGGGCATCGCGGATAGCAGTGCCATCGGTGCTGCCTGCTTTTTGGATGGCCAGAGCCAGAAGGAAGGCAGCATCGTAGGCAGTGTCGATGTAGGGAGTGGGGGGCACTTCCCCGTAGGCAGCTTTGTAGGCTTGAACAAAGCTCTGGTAAGCCTTGGTGTCAGTACGGGCCTGGGGCGAAGTGCCAATGGATCCCTCTAGCTTATCTGCCCCCACCTGGGCAGCCAGATCAGGAGAGCGCATGCCGTCTGTTAAGACAAAGCGCTTAAATAGCCCCCCTTCCAAGGCTTGCCGCAAGATAACCGCGCCGTTTTCTGGATAGCCAATGACCACCAGCGCCTGGGGGTTCCCTTCCTTGAGCTGATCCAGCTCGCCGCGGTAGGAAGCTTTGCCTGGCTCGTAGGGGACGGCCTTGGTGATCTTGCCCCCCCGCTTCTCAAAGGCAGCCTTGAAACTGTCGGCTAGACCCTGGCCGTAGTCGTTGTTGATGTAGATAACAGCCAGGCGATCCAGCTTCTCTTCACGGGTAATCTGCGCTAGGGCTACCCCTTGGAAAGCATCGGAAGGAACGGTGCGGAACAAAAAGTCATTGTCGTCCAAGGTGGTGATGGTGGGCGCGGTAGAGGCCGGTGAAATTTGCGGAATCTTGCTGGGAACCGTTACTGTCGTGGCCACCGGAATGGTAACGCCACTGCCCAAAGCGCCAACAATGGCGGCCACCTTCTCCACGTTCACTAACCGCTTGGCCGCATCAATAGCCGGCTGGGCTGACGTCTGGTCATCCGCTTCCACCACTTGAACTTGAGATCCGAGGACGCCGCCAGCTTCGTTGATCTGCTGGAGGGCCAGCTTGATGCCCTTGAGGCAGTTTTCCCCATAGGCCTGCAGGTCGCCCGTCAAAGACAGCAGCGCTCCTATCTTGATCGGGGCTTTGGCTGCTTGCTGAGCTGTGCTTGGCAGCAGGGTGGTGGCCAGCGCCGCTGCCGTCAGGGCTGCCGCCGTCGCGAAGGCCCGCCGGGTCAGTTTGTGCATGGGAGACATAACCAAGAACCTCCAATGAGCTCCAATGAGGGAATAAAACTGCAATTCTCAAAGGTCGGTGGTATAGAGGTAGACGCTGGCCCACCTCAAAGGGTTCCCTCCAAGAGCCAGCCCAACCCCCGCGGAAGGGCTTCTTGGCAAACCTACCCGCATTTGGTTAAGCAAGCTTCTTTACCCTACGACGAAAGCTCATAAAATGGTGAATCCATTAGGGAATGGAGCTTTCCCAGGGTAGCGGTGTGATCGTTATTGACGACATCTCCAAACAGTTTGGCGGCGTCAATGCCCTAGATCACTGTTCCTTCCGCATCGAAGCTGGTCGGATCACGGGCTTGATTGGCCCCAACGGGGCGGGGAAAACAACTCTTTTCAACATCATTGCCGGTTTTATTCGGCCCAATAGCGGACGCATCTGGCTAGATGGGGAAGACGTCACGGGCTTGCCTCCCCACCAGTTGTTTCAACGTGGGCTGGTGCGCACCTTCCAGATCCCGCGGGAGTTTGGCCGCATGACCGTTCTGGAAAACTTAATGGTTGTTCCTCCCCATCAGGCTGGAGAAAACCTATTTAACGCCTGGTTCCGCTGGCGGCGAGTACAGCGGCAGGAGCGCCAGCTTCAGGCTCGGGCTGAAGAAGTTTTGGAACGGCTCAACCTCATCCACCTGCGGGATCAACTGGCAGTCAACCTTTCGGGCGGGCAAAAGAAGCTGCTGGAACTGGGACGCACCCTGATGACCGATGCGCGGGTCATCCTCTTGGACGAGCCGGGGGCTGGGGTCAACCGCACGTTGCTGGCAGACCTAATCCGCTTTATTGAGTACCTCAACCGCGAGCGCGGCTGCACCTTCTGCATCATTGAACACGACCTGGATCTGGTGACCCGCCTTTGCCACCACGTGGTGGTCATGGCGGGGGGAAGGGTGTTAACCCAGGGACCCATGCAGGAAATTCGGCAGAACCCTGCCGTGCGCGAGGCCTATTTGGGATCCATCGCTTTAGCAGATGCCCTCAGCTCGGGGCCAGCCTCCACCCTCTCGCCGGAGGGATCCCCGCCATGACTCCTTTGCTCGAGATTCAAGATCTCTACAGCGGCTACCGCGGCGTGGACATCCTCAAAGGGATCCGCCTCAAGGTCAACCCGGGGCAAATCGTGGTGATCATCGGCCCCAACGGAGCAGGCAAATCGACAGTGCTTAAATCCCTCTTTGGGTTGGCCACCATCCGCTCGGGCCGAGTGCTGTTCCAAGGTTCTGACATCACGCATCTTGCTGCCGAGCAACTGGTGCGGCGGGGGATCGGCTTTGTGCCTCAGACCAACAATGTCTTTCCCTCCCTCACCGTCGAGGAAAACCTGGAGATGGGGGCCTTTATCCGACGAGACGACTACACTGCCCAACGGGAGCGGGTTTACGAGCTGTTTCCGCCGCTAAGGGAAAAGCGAAAGCAAGCGGCGGGATCCCTCTCCGGCGGGCAGCGGCAGATGCTAGCCATAGGGCGGGCGTTGATGGCGGAGCCGCAACTGTTGTTGCTGGATGAGCCGACAGCCGGCCTGTCGCCGCTGTATGTCGAGCAGACCTTTGCCCTCTTGCAAGAAATCAACCGCCTTGGCGTCAGCATCCTGATGGTGGAGCAAAATGCCAAGCAGGCCCTGAGCTTAGCGGACTGGGGCTACGTCCTCTCGATGGGAGAAAACCGCTTTGAAGATACTGGCCCCAACTTGTTGCGCAACCCCCAGGTGCTGGAGCTGTTTTTGGGGGGCTGAGACAGGAGCTAAGCAGAGCTAGCTAGTTGCAGCTGGCGCAGTTGGGCTGCTTGCTTGAGAAGAGCTTCCACGAAGCTCATCGCTTCCTGGGCGGAGTGGCCGGCAGCCAGTTGGGCCAGTTCTTCCCGGCGCTCCTTTTCTCCTAGAGGATCCACCCGCACGCAAGTTCGCCCTTCTTGCACCACTTTGTGAACCCGCAGGTGGTGATCCGCTAGGGCAGCAATCAAGGGTTGGTGGGTAACGCAGAGAACTTGGTGGCTACGGGCAAGCTGGTGCAGTTTGGCGGCAATGGCCTGTGCTACCTTGCCGGATACGCCGACGTCGATCTCGTCAAAGACCAGAGTAGCCACCGGATCGACGCGGCTGAAGACTGCTTTTAAGGCCAGGAGAAAACGGCTCATCTCGCCGCCGGAGGCAATGTCGGCTAGCGGTTGCAGGGGCTCCCCAGGGTTGGGACTAAACCAAAAGCTCACCTGATCCACCCCTTCGGCAGTGGGAGATCCGGCTTGAATCTGCACCTGGAACTGCACGCCGCTCATCCCCAGGGGTCTGAGTTCCTGCAGCAGGGCTCTCTCCAGTTTCCGGGCTGCCTGCTGCCGCAGTTGGGAGAGCCTCTGGCAGTGGTGCTCCAGCTCCTGGGCTGCTTGGTTCAGCTGCGCCTCTAGTTCCTCCAAGTCGGTGCTCTCGTCCCGCAGGCGGGCTAGCTCCACCTGGACCCGCTCCGCATGAGCCATCACCTCCGCCAAGGTGGGGCCGTATTTGCGGCAGGCCTGGCGCAGTTGAGCTAAGCGCCGTTCAATTTTGCTTAACCGACTGGGATCGGCCTCCAGGGCCTCGCTGTAGCGCAGCAGCTCCCGCCCCGCTTCCTCTACCTGCACGAGGGCGTTGCTAACCATTTCCGCCAAGGGGGCAAGCTCGGGATCCCGTTGAGCCATGCTCCGCAGCAGCCGCTCGGCCTGGGCCAAGAGATCGGCAATGGCTGGCGAGCCGCTGTCATTTTGGTAGAGCAGTTGGTGGGCGGCATGGCTTTGCTGCCGCAACTCCACCCGGTGGACTAGGCGCTCCCGCTCCCGCTCCAGTTTGCTCAGCTCCTCGGGATCCTCCAGGCGCAGGGCAGCCAGCTCTCGGGCTTGCAGCTCCAACAGATCTAGGCGCTGCAGGCGCAGTTGTTGAGTCTGCTGCCGGGACTCCATTTCAGCTTTGAGCTGGCTCCAGGTCTGGTAGCAAGCTGCCACCTGGGTCCGTGCCCGCAGCAGCTCTTCGCCGCCAAAGGCATCCAGCCAGCGGCGCTGGGCTTGGGGAGACTGAATTTGAGCCGTTTGCCCTTGGGCAGTGATCTCCAGCAGTTGGGAGCGCAGCCTGAGCATCTGGGCTTTGTTGACCACCACCCCGTTGACTCGCAGGCGGCTGGTGAGCTTGCCGCTACGCACCACCAGTTCGCGGCTGCAGACCAGGCCCTCTTCCAGGGGCTCGATCTGTTCCTGCTCTAGCCAGGCTTCCAGATCGGCATTGGGTTGAAAAATAGCTTCCACTAGGCCCCGCTGGCTGCCACTGCGCAAAGCCCGCGCTGGCCCCCCCAAAGCCGCATCGAGAGCCTCGAGAATAATGGACTTGCCTGCCCCCGTTTCCCCGGTAAGCACGTTGAGCCCTGCCCCAAAGGGGATCTCCAACTGCTCAATCAGGGCGAAGTTTTCAATCCGCAACAGGCGCAGCATACCCCACCTGCCCGACGCGTCGCTAGCGGTGGCTAGGGCAGTTCTGTCTCAGGTTAGCGCAGCTGCTCCTGGAGCGAGGTTAGAAAGGAGGTTGCCCTTAGGTCTCCGGCGTTTCCCCTGGTTTATCGACTTGCTCGGGCGTGGTGTCGAGGGTTTCAGGGGTTGCCGTTACTTCCTGAGCAGGAGGGCTAGGCTCGGTTTCTGGCTCTAGGGCAGCAGGGGGGATCTCGGCTTCAGGTTCAGAAGCAGCAGCGGTGGAGGGAACGGCTTCTTCTTGCTTTTGCCGCTCGTAGCGGCGCCGTTTGAGGGCTTCGTCCACCCAGACATAGACCAAGCTGAGAAGGGAGAGCCCTGCCGTTGCCACTAAAACCCAGAGTAGAGTGTTGTCTATCGCCATTAGGTGCAATCCACCAAACGCTGCTGCCTGTGGAGAAATACTGCTTCCTGAATCTTACCGTTGAAGTTGCACTGCCTAGTCCAAAGACGGAAGCCGTCTGCCATGCGCTACCTCAAGTTTTATAAACCCTACGGCGTGCTCACCCAGTTTACCGACCCGGCAGGGCGCCTCACCCTCAAGGCCTTCATCCCAGTGCCCAGCGTCTATCCGGTGGGGCGGCTAGATCGCGATAGCGAAGGACTGCTCTTGCTCACCGATGACGGCCAGCTCCACGCCCGCCTGATCGATCCCAAATTTGGCCACAAGCGCACCTACTGGGTGCAGGTGGAAGGGATCCCTACGCCGCAGGCTCTGCAACAGTTGCAAGAGGGAGTGATCATCCAGGGGCGAAAGACCCGACCGGCTGAGGTTAGAGTTCTGGCCGAGGAGCCGGATCTGCCACCGCGGGATCCGCCCATTCGCTTTCGCCGCTCCATCCCCACCACCTGGCTGGAGCTGACGCTGCGGGAAGGTCGCAATCGCCAGGTGCGCCGCATGACTGCTGCGGTCGGGATCCCGACGCTAAGGCTGGTTCGGGTAGGACTAGGCCCCCTTTCCCTAGCGGGGCTGGCTCCTGGCCAGTGGCAAGATCTCAGCGAGGCGGAGTTGGCCCACTTGCGGCAGTGCTGTTTTGGCCAGTCGCGCCGTCCTCGGCTTGGGCGGGAGTTAGGCTTACAGCACTCCTTTTGAGCTAGGGATCCCATCTTGTCGGCGCGGATCCCGTTCTACGGCCATGCGCAGGGCGCGGGCAAAGGCCTTGAAACTGGCCTCGACGATGTGGTGGGCATTGAGACCCGCCACCTGGCGGATGTGCAGGGTAAGCTGGGCGTGGTTGGCCACCGCCTGGTAAAACTCGCGCACCAACTGGGTCTCGTAGCGGCCAATGCGTTCGACAGTCAGCTCCAGACCATAGCTGAGGTGGGGGCGCCCGGAAAAGTCCAGCACTACCTGCACCAAGGCCTCATCCAAAGGCGCCCAAAAATGGCCAAAACGGTAAATGCCGCGCCGATCCTGCAGCGCCTGCGCCAGCGCCTGTCCCAGGGCAATGCCCACGTCCTCATTGGTGTGGTGGTCGTCGATGTGCAGATCCCCCACGGCCTTGATCTGGAGATCAATTAGCCCATGGGTGCTGAGCTGAGCCAGCATGTGGTCCAAGAAGGGGATCCCAGTGTCGATCTCGTACTGCCCTCTGCCATCGAGGTTGAGATGCACTTGAACGTCCGTTTCGTTGGTGCGGCGGTGAACCGAGGCCGTCCTGGGCTGCAGTAGGCGGGGGGAGTCGATGGCTGTCATGGCAAGGGTAGGGGAGCACTAGGAAGTCCCAGCTCTAGGATCGCACAGGTAGGGGTGTCAGAATCAGCGTCTTTGGCAAGGGGGGCAGGCGGGCTCAGGTTGCAGAGGGGGAGAGTGTTCCTTGCAGGATTGGCAGCAAGTTCAACGGGCCCTCAAGCAGTACTGGGGCTACGAGGCGCTACGCCCACCTCAGGAGCAGGTCATCCGCGCCTTGCTGGAGAAGCGGGATGCGCTGGTGGTGTTGCCGACGGGTTTTGGCAAGTCTCTGTGCTTTCAACTGCCGGCTCTGCTGCAGACAGGGCTGACCCTGGTGGTCTCGCCTCTGATTGCCCTGATGGAAGACCAGGTGCAGGATCTCTGGAAGCGCCGTCTGCCGGCGGCCTGTTTGCACAGCGAGCTGGATCCAGCTCTGCGCAAGCGGGTGTTGCGGGCTTTGGAGGAGAACCGGCTGCGTCTACTGTATCTGGGGCCGGAAACCCTCTTCAGCCCGCCAGTCTGGGAGCGGCTGCAGCAGGTGCCCCTCAACGGCCTCATTGTTGACGAGGCGCACACCTTGGTGCACTGGGGGGGATCCTTCCGGCCCGACTACCGCCGTCTGGGGTTGGTCCGCCCTGCCCTGGGCCAGCCTACCTTTCCCATTGCCGCCTTTACCGCCACTGCCGATCCCGAAACCCTCAGCCGCCTGCGCCACATCCTCGACCTGCAGAATCCGGAATGCATTCGCGCTGACCCGCTGCGAACCAACATTTCTCTCAACGTGGCGGTGGCCTGGAGCCCAGCGGATCGCCGTCGGCGCCTGCTGCGCTTTCTGGCGGAAAACCCCGGCTCGGGCCTGGTGTACGTGCGCACGCGACGGGATGGGGAGGAGCTGGCCGAGTGGTTGGGCCGCCACAACCAGAAAACCGCCACCTACCACGGCGGCCTGGAGGCGGGATCCCGCCGTCGGCTGGAGCGGGCCTGGCTGGAGGGCGAGCTGCGCTTTCTGGTCTGCACCAACGCCTTCGGCTTGGGGATCAACAAGCCCGACGTGCGCTGGGTGCTGCACTTTCACCCGCCCCCCAACTTAATGGACTACCTGCAGGAGGTGGGTCGAGGCGGGCGGGATGGCGGCCCTTGCCAGGCCCTGATGTTGGTCTCCGAGCCGACAGGCCTCTTGGATCCCACCGATCGCCAGCGCCAAGCCTATTCCTATTCCCAGCAGGAGCGCTTGCTGGCCCAGGCGCGGCGTTTGCTGCAAACGCTGCCCCCCCAGGGATCCTACGCCGACTTGCCCCCCGGAGAGACGCGGGTGGCCCTGGGCCTGCTGCAGGAGATGGGCTGTCTGCACTGGCCAGATCCCTTTCACTTTCAAGTGCTGCACCGCCGCTGGCAGCCGCCGCCGCGGCAGGATCCCTGGCAGGGGATGGACGACTTCATCCACAGCCGCGGCTGTCGCTGGCAGGTAATCCTGCGGCATTTTGGCTACCCTGAGAACCAGCCTGGCCTGCCCTGCGGCACCTGCGACCGCTGCCGGGCTTCCCAAAGGCGCTGATGGGTGCTTGCCCAGCCTTGTGGCCAGCGATAGGATCCCCTCGCTGAAGACTTTCCTGGAGTGTCCATGGGTAGTTCTGGACCCCCGGTTGCAGCGCTTGAGCAGCCCTTGTCCCTGGCGCAGCAGGTGGCGCAACTGCTAGTGGTGCCGGTCTCGGCCCGCCTGGGATCCCAGGCTCCTCCCCGAGAGGTTCTCAAGCGGCTGATCCAAGAGGTGGAGATTGGAGGCATCTGGATTACTGAGGGTCATGTGGCTGAGGCCCTGCTCCTCATTGAGGAGGCGCAGTCTTGGGCGACTCTGCCCCTTCTTGTGGCAGCCGAGGCCAGTCGCGGCCTGGCTCTGCAGGGAGCCACTTCCTTCCCCCACCCCCTAGGCCTGAGCCGCCTGGGCTCTGAGGCCGAGCGCTGGGCGGAACAGTGGGGAAGGATCACGGCGCGGGAGGCGGCGGCCATCGGCATCAACTGGCTGCTTGGCCCGGTGGCTGAGCCCCTGGGGCAGGGTCTAGCAAGACTGGCGCTGGCGGAGGAGCCACAGCTGGCGTTGCAACTGGCGCGGGCCTTTGTGCGCGGCTGCGAGCAAGCGGTTCCGGAGGGGATTCTAACCACCGCCAGAGCCTTCCCCGGCCAGGGCTGGGCAGAGGGGCGGGCCAACCCCCTGCTGTTGCTAAAGCCAACTGCTGACCCCTGGTGTCCTCGCCTAAGCCTCACCTTGGAGGAGCTGCAAGCAGGACCCTGGCTGCCCTTCCGCGGTCTGGTGGACCAGGTAGGAGCCATCTCGGTTGCGCCAGTGGTGCTGCCGGAGTGGGACGAGCGCTGGCCGCTCTCTCTTTTGCCGGGGCGGCTGACCCAGCTGCTGCGCCAAGAGTGGGGGTTTAGCGGTCTCATTGTGGCAGAGGGCCTCGACCAAAACTTCCTAGCCAACCTGGCTGATCCCCCCCTGCTGGCGGTTCGGGCTCTCCAGGCCGGCGCCGACCTCCTTTTGGCCCCTCCCGACCCTTTGGCGGCTCTCGCAGCCGTTGTGGAAGCTGTGCAGCGGGGATCCCTAGACCCCCAGGCCATTGCCCAGTCGGTAACGCGGCTGCTGCGGGCCAAGCAGCGGCTTTTTCCCTCCGCCTCGGCCCTACTCAAGCAGGTGTGGCCGCCCCTGGCAGAAACGGACTTTAGCTTGCTGCCTGGCTGGATGGGGGCTCGGGTCAACCGCGGTTTTCCCGACGAGCACCTAAAACCCCTGCTGCTGGGGGATCCCCTCGCCAAGGATTCACCCCTTGCCAAGCTGTTTAGCGCCCGCTCCCACCTTCCTAGGGCTGCCCAATTGGGATCTCTTCTAGCCGAGAGCGACATTGCCCCTTGTCAGGCAGCCATGGCCCGCGGCGGAGTGACCGGCGGTCAGCCTCTGCCTCTCCCCTTGCCGCCTGGCAGTTGGAACTGGATCTGGCAAGATCTCTCCCTGGGCGCTGAGGCGGCGCTCCTAGCCGAGTCCCCTGCCCTGAGCATTCCCGCTAGCCTGGGTCTTCCGCCCCTACTCAGCCATTCCCTTACCCCCTTGAGCTTGCTGGAGGCAGCCCTCAGTAGCGGCGGCCAGTTGATTTTCCAGGCCTTTGTCCACGAGGCTCTGCCCAACTACGTGGTGGATTGGCTGGGGCGGTGGCGGGAGCGGATAGCAGCCGTTGTTACTTATGGAAACTTGGCGGTTTGTCATCGCCTCCAGAGTTACTTTCAATGGGCCAACGCCATCCACAGCCTCAACGCCGATCCCCTTGCTCAATTGACAGTCATGCAACGCCTGTTTCCCAGCCGACTCATGCTGGAGAAGTCCAGGCCTCAGCAAGCTGCTGCAGATCATTAAGAGAAAGTTAATGCCGTTACGGATTGTTGGCAGGAAGGGGCTCCTAAGCTATTGTATTGGTGGAAATGTAAAAGATTGAAACGTCTCTCTCAGGGTTGTCCGCTGTGCCTTTCTTCTTCCCCCACCTCGACATTTCCAGTAGCCCTCGCTTGGCTTTTGGCAAGGGAGGAGGGCAAGCCTGCTCTCAGCCCTCCAGGTGGCAGCCCCTGAGCCCATTTTTTGCCCTCCTGCAGGCGATGTGGTCAGTTGACTGGGCGAGGAACCTGGGATTGAGTCTAGCTCTTGTGGGTCTAGCGGTCTTTGGCTGGAGTTGGCTAGCGGCAGCCATGCGGCCGGATCCCTACACCGAGGCTGTTTTAAGTCTAGAAGGGCAAGCCAGCAGGGGAGCCTCGCTATTTGCCCTTAACTGTGCGGCTTGCCATGGCGAAGAAGGGGATGGCCGTGTGGGCCCCAGCCTGCGGGGAGTAAGCAGCCGCCGCTCCGACCGGTTTATTATTTACCAAGTAACTAGCGGCAAAACCCCGCCCATGCCCCAGTTTCAGCCTGATCCCCAAGCAATGGCAGACTTGCTTAGCTACCTGAAAACGCTCTGAGGCCGGCTCATGGGCCTGACACAGCAGCTTGCTTGCTATGCTCTCTGGCTGGCCTCCGTTTTTGCTTTTGCGGAATGGCTGCGCTCCCAGCAGGTAGACGGCGAATGGGTGCGCAAAGTTATCCACATTGGCGTAGGCAACATCATCTTGCTGGCCTGGGCCCTCCAGGTGCCCCGCTGGGTGGGAGTGGGGTTCTCCCTGGTGTTTGCGGGCTTGGCGCTGCTCTCCTACCGGGTGGCCATCTTGCCTAGCCTAAACGGCGTTGGGCGGCGCAGCTTCGGTACTTTTTTTTACGCTGTCAGCATTGGTCTACTGATCTTCTGGTTTTGGCGGCCCCAGCAACAAGTTTTCGCTGTCATTGGCATTCTGGTGATGACCTGGGCCGATGCCCTGGCGGGGCTGGTGGGCAAAAGCTGGGGCAAACACCTCTATCAACTGGGATCTCTCCAAAAGAGCTGGGAGGGATCCCTGACCATGTGGGTGGTGAGCAGTTTGGTGATGGCACTGCTGCTTGTGGGGTACTTTGGCTTCTCCCCCTTGTTGCTTGCTGTCAGCGTCGGGGTGGGGGGGGTGGCCATGGGCTTGGAGATGTTGTCTTGGTGGGGGCTGGACAATCTGACTGTGCCATTGGGCAGCGCCAGTCTCTGCTTTGCTCTGCTGCAGCTTCTCAACTATCTGTAACGATTGCTACCAGTTACAGGCCAGACTAAGCCCAGGCCCAGCAGGGGCTGCTCTTCCTGCTGCTGCAAACTAGAGGTGGGACTCGTCGCCGCTCAGCAGCCAGGTAACCGAGACTCCCAGCGCCTTGGCAAAAGCCACCAGTTCTTTGTCGATGACGCGCCGTTTGCCCTTTTCCACCTGGCCAACCTTGACGTAGTCCAAATGCACACCGTACTTGGCCAGGCGACCCGCCAGTTGATCTTGGGTTAGCTGCAACTTCTCTCGTACCCAGCGCACCCGCTCTCCAATCAAGTTGGCCGCAGGGCGGTGCTGGTCCTTTCCAGCTTGGGGGGTCTGATGGCTTCTCCGGCGCCCCATGATAGCCTAAGCTAGCACGATTTTGTCGGAGCAGGTAGCCTAGCTGTCTCCTAGGCATCCTACATCAAGCTCTGGATCGAAAATTGCTCACAGCCGTTTATGTCCAGGATGCTTGACCTATCAATCTCCGTTACTCCCGCCTACAGGGAAGAGAATTCTTAGCAAGAATGACTAGCATGATCGATTTTCGCTTACACAGGAGGAGAAACTTTCCTAGACTAGGGAGTGAAGTTCTCTCCTCAGGTGGCTGTGGTTTTCTCTCGTCCTTTATCCCCTCAGGAGCTCGAGGAGCCCTGGCCGGAGGCTCTGGATTCGGCTGCAGAGGCTGATTTAGAGGCCGGTAGCCGGCGCCTCAATGAAGATGCGGTCGATCACTACTTGAATACGATTGGCCGGGTGCCCCGCATCGATCACGCGGAAGAAATCGAGTTGGCGCGCAAAATTCAGCAGAAGCTGCTCATTGATCAAGCCCGCAAGGAATGGCGGCAGCAGCGGGGGCAGGATCCCAGCGATGAGGAATTGGCGGCAGCCCTGCAGATCCCTGTAGCTACTCTGCGCTCGCGCATCCGCCAGGGAGAGCAAGCTCAGCGCAAGCTCATCAACGCCAACCTGCGTCTGGTGGTTAGTGTGGCCAAGAAGTACCTCAACCGGGGGGTGCCCTTTCTGGACTTAATCCAAGAGGGCAACATGGGCCTCATTCGAGCCACTGAGAAATTCAATGCCGAGCGAGGTTTTCGCTTCAGCACCTACGCCCACTGGTGGATTCGCCAAGGCATTACCCGCTGCATTGCCAACCAAGCCCGAACCATCCGCCTGCCAGTGCACATGGTGGACAAAGTGCGCTTGCTCAAGCGCACCAACCGCGAGCTCATGAAGGCCCGAGGACGGCGGCCTACCGAAGCCGAGCTGGCTGAGGCACTGGGCATCAAGATCAAGAAGTTGCGCCTGATCCAACAGGCTGCCGCTTTGCCTCTGTCGTTGGATGTGCCGGTTGGCCAGGAAGGGGAAAGCCGCCTGGGAGATCTGCTGCCGGATGAACGGCAGGAGCAACCCTTTGAGGAGATCCTGGAGCAATCCCTGCGGCAAGATGTGCGTTCTGCCCTGCAGACCCTGAAGCCCATTGAGAGGCAAGTGTTGGAGTTGCGCTATGGGCTAGACGGGCAAAGGGCAAGAACCCTGCAAGAAGTGGGGGATCACTTTAACTTGACGCGGGAGCGGATTCGGCAGATCGAACGGGATGCCTTGCGCAAGCTACGGGTGGGCCGTTCTTCGCGAACTTTGGTGCAGTACCTTCGCTAGGTTTGGCTCCAGGGGCTACTAAGGACTCGCTACAGAGATAGACCCAGCTTCAGGCCCAGCAGGGCATGGGTAAAGAGCAAGCAAAGAATGAGGCTGCCCAAATAGGCATGGGCTGTGCGCCAGGTCTCACGGTTGCCGCCAAAACCGCTCAGGGACAAAGCACTGTTGGCCGCCAGCAGCAGCAACACCAGGGATCCCGTCCAGAAGTGAGGGCTCCTCAGCAGGGGCTGGCCCTGCATCACAAGAGAAAGAAGGCCGCCGGTGTAGCCCAAGGCAATGAAGGTGGCCATCCAGGGGGCTACTTTGCGGTGATCCAAGAGGGGCTTTTGGGCCGATTCCGATAGGGAGCCCCCGCCTGCCAGGCGCAAGACCCGCCCCCGCCAGCCCGTTAGGCCAACAAAGCTGCCCATGACCACTACCACAATGCCCATCATCAGAGGATGTCCCCATTGCACAACTGGTTGGGGCAGGTTGAAGCCAGCAAAGAACTGGGCTACTGGCTGCAAGGCAGCCGTCAGCGACTCGGAAACTGCCGACAGATCGGGCAAGGCCAAGCCCAACATCGGGATCCCTCCACTAGCGCCACAAACCCACAGTCTGTAACAAATCTACAACAAACCTACCCTGGATGACAGCGGCTAGCCAGAGGCTTCAGGGGAACACCTGGCGACGGTAAAATGTCTAGCGGTGAAGGGGCGGCCGAGGGCAGATCCCTGGCTGCAGACGCTAGCGAGCACAACGGAGTTATTCCCATGGCCAAGTTGTTGTTGGGGGATCAGTCCTTTGAGGTGGAGCTGCTAACGGATGTGCCCACCAATTGGCCTGGAATTAAAGTCATGTCCAAGGGAGCTAAGCTAGATATCCCCCCAGGAACGGTGGTGAGGGTGGAGTCCGAGGATGACCACATAGCGGGCTCCTACAAGGTGGTCTATCGTTTGGCACCTGCCTATCCCCGCAGCTGGCGACTCCTCTTGGAGCGGGCAACTGCCGAGATCCCTCAGGAAGCTGCAGCTTCCCCATCCAAGGCTGCCCCAGCTAGCCCTGCCTCAGGCCCCTCGGCGTCCAACCGCGATAAGGTCTTTACCATCAAGGTATCCGGCCTGGTAGGAGGAGGCGTGCGCAAGAGCGTTGTCGAGTACAAAGTGCCCTTCAGCCGGCTCTCCCAAGAAGTTAAGCGGATTACCCAAATGGGAGGCAAAATCGTCAGCATTACGGAGTCCAATTTGTTGAGCAACCTCAGCTAACTTGCCCAGAAGGCAGCTGGGGCGGTGAGCTGTGGCTCTGCTGGATCCCCACCAGCAGATGAGGGTGGTAGGCTAACGCTGGTTTTGCCGGTGAGGAGGAGAACATGACGTCTCGACAGCCGCCGAGGCGCTGGGGTGGCTATCCAGTCCCTAGCGCAAAAAGGGGAAGCCAGCTCCCTCCTTCCTCCTTCCGCCACCGAAGTTTTTCTGCTTCCGTACGGCAACTGCCAACGAAGTTGCGCTTCCGGCTCCTCGGCTTGTTGGCCTTATTAGTCACGGTGCTGGGGTTTGGAGCCGGCGCCCTAGCGGCCTGGGTAACTGCTCATCCCAACTGGGCCAGCCGCCTGCTGGGGCTAGGGCCTGCAGCCGAGATACCAGCTCCCCGCGCCCAAGCCAAGGCGGCCCAACAGCGCCTGACCCTCCCCCAAAAGCGGGATCCCTTTGCCCTTCATCCCACAGCCAGCTTCTCTTACGTGCCGGCCATCATGTACCACGACGTGGTAGCTGGCCGCAAACAGGTCTGGTTTGACACCACGGTAGCCGAGCTGCGGCAGCACTTCGAGGCCATTAAGCAGGCGGGGCTGACCCCCATCCACATTGACCAACTGTACAAACACCTGCGGGACGGGGATCCCTTGCCGGAAAAGGCTATTTTGCTGACCTTTGACGACGCCTACCTTGGCCTGTACGAGAACGCCTACCCGCTTCTAAAGGAGTACAACTACCCCGCCACCTACTTTGTGCAAACTGGCTTTGTCGGCGTGCCCACCAGCAAGGATCACTTTACCTGGGATCAGATGCGGGAGATGGATGCCAGTGGGTTGATCGACTTTGCCGCCCACACCGTTAACCATCCTCCCGACCTGCGTGTGCTGGACGACGACCGTCTGCGGCGAGAGGTGTTTGACTGCAAGGTCAAGCTGGAGCAGGAGCTGGGCCACCCCATCTACTACTTTGCCTATCCCGAAGGCAATCGGGACGAGCGGGTGAAGCGGTTTCTTGCCGAGGCGGGCTACCGGATGGCTTTCACCATGGATCCTGGCTTTACAGGCCAGTCTCCCAACCTGCTGGAGGTGCGCCGCTTTAACCAGTTCCGCCTTACCGAAGCCATTATTGGCGCTCGCACCTTCACCCTTGGCCGCAGCCCCGACTACTGGCTGGATGTTACTCAGCCGTTGGCCTTGACCGATGAAGTGATCGACGGGGTGCGGGTACTCACCATCCGCGGCGGACGGGCAGCCACAGTGCACGCAGAACGGCGCTACGAGGTAAGGACGCTAGTCCGGCGCTACCAGGCCGATGCGGGCATTAACGGCAGCTTCTTCTCCATTCCCTGGATTAACTCCGCTAGCAACGTCATGGTGGGGCCGGTGATGGCTGCCAACCACAAGACCTTCATCCCCGGTCGCCCCGAAGATGACAAGGTGCTGCGGGGTCGCCCCCTGGTGCTGCTGGGCGGGGATCGGCTGCGCTTTGTGCCCTTTGATCCCGACACTATGACCCGGCTTGAGAACATCCGCCAGTTGATGCCGGAGGTTACGGATCTGTTTGTGGCGGGCCTATGGCTGGTTAAGGACGGCCATGCCCTCTCCCAGGCGGAGATCGATTCCTTCCGCCTCTCTAGCGCCGCCGAGTTTCGCCCCAGGGCTTTCTTTGGGGTGGACAACCAAGACCAGGTAGTGATCGGAGTTACCAAAACCCACGTCAACGCCGCCATCCTGGCCCGTCTTTTGCCCAAAAGTGGGATCCGCGAGGCGGTGCTGCTGGACTCCGGCTTTAGCACATCGCTAGTCTACCGGGGACAGATTTTGGCCACTGGCCATGCCGGCCCCAACCAGCCCAGCCGCCCTGTGCCCCATGCCATTCTGCTCTACGACCTGAACCGCCTATGGGCAAGGGATCCCCATCCAGAAGCCGAAGCTGGCTCTGAGGGAGATCGGCTGGAAGGGCTAGTGCAACTTTTGCCGGCTAGCGACCAAGAGTCAGCCAGGGCCCAACTGAAGAGCATTCTGGCCGGCCAGCGCACTTTGAGGCAGGGGGATCGGGGCCCGGCGGTAGCGGCGGTGCAACTGGGGTTGAGCCACCTGGCTGCTCAGCAGGGACGGCTGGATCTGCTCCCCTCTGGCCCCGATGGCGTGTACGGCCAAGAACTGGCCCAGGCAGTGGCGGAACTGCTGCTAGCCGAACCTGGGCGCAGCGAGGAGGGATCCCCTCTAGCAACCCCTACACCCCTAGGCGCGGGAACTGCCCCTCTGTCTGGAGGCGGGGACGCCATCGACGCCCAACTGCTGAAGCGGCTGCTGGAGCGGGTGGACTTCTCTCCTAGCGCTGTGCTGGTGGATACGCGCCTGGAGCGGCCAACTTGGCCTCTGGAGCGCAAGCCAACCCGGAAACTGCTGCCCAGGGTGGCTCTAGATTGAGCTATGGCTGCAAAGAGTCGGTGAGCGCAGCATTTAACCTCAAGCTGAGGCCAAAGCTAGGCCAGGTTCCCTTGGTTTGCGGGGTGAAGTTTGTCACCCCCTGGGTTCTGACAGCAGCCGGGCTGATTGCGACTGTTGAAAGTGGCCAAGGGGGGTTGGGACCTGGAGGGATATCCTTTCTGAAGCTGGTTTTGCTATCTTGCTTTCAATACTTTTCTGCTGCTTCCTATGGCTTCTTCTGCTTCAGCAGATCTGCCTCGCCCTCTTCTACAAGCAGAGGTTGCTCGTCTAGACAGCCTCCGCTACAACGAACAGGGTTTGATCCCGGCCATCGTGCAGGACTACCTGGATGGGACGGTGCTGATGATGGCCTGGATGAACCGGGAGTCCCTGCAAAAAACTTTGGAAACAGGCCGCACCTGGTTCTGGAGCCGCTCGCGGCAGGCGCTGTGGCCCAAAGGAGAAACTTCTGGCCACGTCCAGTGGGTCAAGCAAATCCGCTACGACTGCGACAGCGACGCGCTGGTCATCTTGGTGGAGCAGGTGGGGGATGCGGCATGCCACACGGGGGCACGGAGCTGCTTCTTCCGCACGCTGCAAGGGGATCCCATTCCGGCAGCCGATACCCTGTCGCAGGTGTTTGCCGTCGTCAAAGCCCGCCAGGCGGATCCCCGGCCCGATTCCTACACCAGCAGCCTGCTGGCCAAGGGAGACAACGCCATCCTGAAAAAACTCGGCGAGGAGACGGCTGAGGTGGTGATGGCGGCAAAGGAGGGGGACAAGACAGCCCTGGCCCGCGAGGTGGCGGATCTCTGGTACCACTGCCTTGTGGCTCTTGCTCACTATCAGGTGGATATTCGGGATGTCTATCGCCAGCTCCAAGCCCGTCGTTCCCCTCAGTGAAGGTGCTCTGTCCAAGGGAGGGGAGCCGCTTTTGGAGGAGATGGATCAGCCCCCAGCCAAGACTCCCTTGGAGTTGCAGGCCGGGCGACGGGGCCAGGTGGATCTGGAAACCGATCGGGAGACGTTGGCTTGTTACCTGCGGGGCCATGGCCAGTGGATCCAGCGCTGCTTCCAGCCGTTGCGAGTGGAGCCCCTCTCTGCTGAAACCTACAGGCTGCAGTTCTTCCGCATGGGCGGCCTAGGATTTGAGCTGGAGCCCAGCTTTGGGATCAAGATTTGGCCGGAGGAAGATTACCTATTTCGGCTCACCTCCATTGAGCTGCCGGGGGATGCTGCCCTGCCCTATCGGGTGGATTGTCAGGCCAGCTTCCGGCTGGAGGAGCTGCCGGGATCCCCTGCCACCACCCGTGTCCACTGGGATCTCCATCTGGATGTGCGCCTGCATTTGCCCAAGTTTTTGCACGTTCTGCCGCGCAAGTTGGTTCAGAAAGTGGGCAGCCAAGTGGTGCAGCAGGTTACCCGCAGCCTCAGCAATCGCTTGACTCACAATGTCTGCAGCGATTTCTACCGCTCCGTTGGCCGTCCCCATCACCCCTATCGCTTGGTTACGGTGGAGGATAGGGCGTGATGCCGTTGCGGGCAGGCTGCTCGGCCTTTCCCGCCAGCCGGTGTAAACGTCGTGCTGTCCTCAAAAACACGACCTTGATGGGAGGTGCGGAGGAACCATCAGACGCGGAAATCCTCCGCTAGTCGTGCCGTGGAAGAGACAGCCGCTGCCAAAACTGAATCCTGTTCCCGCCGAACTTGGCTTAGTCTCCCCGCGCTGCACAAGAGGTGGGCAGACCTCGGTAACGGGAAAATAGCGCCCTTCAGGGGTAGGTGGTGGCATCCACCTCGGCGCACCGGTGTAGCCTGCAAGGAGTAAGTAAAGAATCCCACCTCCAGGGTTGGGGAGAATGCCAACCCCTTGCTGGGGCACGTGCCTACCATTCAACCGCTGCCAGAGCTTCTTCCGGCCCCACCAGAGCAATGGCGGCGTTAACTAGGTAGGTTTTTGCGGCTTGCTGGAGCTGGGCAGGTGTGAGCTGCCTCACCCTCTGCAAATACTGCTGGTCGAACTCCATGCCCAGGCCCAAAATCTCGTACCAGCCGGCTAGCTGCGCCACCTGGGCGTTGGTCTGTTTGCTGAGGGCATACTGGCCCAAGAGCTTGCGCTGGGCCCTCTCCACTTCCTCATCGCTGAGGAGGGTTTTGTGTAGGCGATGGATCTCCGCCTGGAGGCGCTCCAGGGCCACTGGAGTGTTCTCCGCTGCCGTGCCCAGGTAGGCCACAAAAGGGGCAGGATCCCGGCGGGTGGCAAAGAAGGCCGAGACCTCATAGGCCAGGCCACTGCGCTCCCGCAGCTCCACAAACAGGCGGCTGGACAGGCCGCTGCCTAGGTAAGTGGCCAGCAGCTTCAGGGCCGGATAATCCGCAGAAGCAGCGGGGGATCCGCGAAAGCCAAGCACAATCGTTGTCTGCTGGGTGGGTTGGAATAGCTTTCGCAGTTGCGGCTTCTCCAAAGGGGGCAGCGACAGGTCTAGTTCAGGAGCAGGCGGGCTGGTGCTTACCCAATCTCCCAGGACAGCTTCCACTTGGGCCGCCATCGTCTCTGGCAGCTCTGGACCGATTACCGCCATCACCATTCCCTCCGGGCGGCAGTAGGTGGCGTGGTAGACCAGCAAGTCCTCCCGGGTCAGGGATCCCACCGTCTCCAGCCATCCCAGCTCGGGAAGGGCATAGGGGTGATCCCCATAGAGGGTCTGCTGAACCTGGTTGAAGGCAAGGCTGAAGGGTCGCTCCTGTTGGGCGCGAATGGTCTGCAACAGCAGCTCCCGCTCGCGCTCTACCTCCGCTTCCGGAAAGCTGGGCTCCCGGAGGATTTCCGCAAGCAACCTCAGCAGCTCGGGGAAATCAGCCGCCACACACTGTAGCGCGACCTCGAGACAGTCGGCAGAGCTTTCCACCCCAAGCCCAGCCCCTAGGGATTCCACCCAGGCAGCAATGGCCTGGGAGTCGCGCTGCTGGGTGCCCTTGGTGAGGACAGCCGCCAGCAAGTGGCTCAAGCCTGCCTGCTGCGGTCGCTCCACCCGGCTGCCGCCGCGAAAAAAACAGTGAGCAGCCAGGATTTCCGTTGCCGGATTCTGGCCCAACAGCAGCGTGATGCCGTTGCTCAAGCGAAAGCGCTGTAAACGGCCACGTTGCATGGCAAAGAGAGGGAAGCTCCTAGGGGCAAGGGATCTACCGGCAGGCCAGTTGCAGCTCCGAAGCGGCAGCAGCGCCAGAAGCAGCTGGCTTGAGCAAGACCACCACGTAAGCCTCCGGAGAGAGGTACTGCTGAGCTAGCTCACGGACTTGGGCTGGGGTAAACGCTTGCAACAGCTCCAGGTACTCCTGCAGGCGCTGCACCCCAACCAGGGTCTCGTAGTAGCCGTAGATGCTTGCCAGTTGGCTAGGCGACTCGGCAGAGAAGAGGAGTTCGTGGGTCAGCAGGCGCCGCGCTCGATCTAGCTCAGCCTGACCGATACCCTCCTGCTGCAGCTTCTCAATCTCGCGCAAGATTGTTGCCTCCACCCGCTCCAGGTTTTCCACTTCCAGGCGAGCACTAATGCAAAAAAGCCCCCCCTCTTTCAGCACCAGTGAAGAACAGCCCACCCTCCTCACCCAGCCGCGCTGCTCTCGCAACAGATGCACCAGCCGCGAAGTACGGCCTCCCCCCAGTACCGCGGCCAACAGCTCCAGGCCGCAAACCTGCTCCCAGGCCTCGAGGCTGACGGTGGGCCAGGCCAATTTTAGACGAGCCTGCTCCAGGCGGGTATGGGTGCTCTCGCGGCGCAGGATCCCTTGGGGACGAGGCTGAGGCGGGATTGGGGGCCTTGTCCAGGCAGAGCCGCTGGCAGGATCCCCAAACTCTCTTTCCACCAGCGCCAGCACCTGGTCCGGATCGATGCCTCCCGTCATCACCACCGTCATGTATTCGGGTCGGTACCAGCCGCGGTGGTAGGCGCGTAGCAGCTCTGGGGTCAACCCCATCAGGCTTTCTGGCGTGCCCAGCACGGGTCGCCCATAGGGGTGCTCCATCCCAAAGGCAGTTTCCAGGAGAAGCTGATAGGCCGTGTGCCCTAGGTTGTCGGCAGCGCGGCGAATCTCCTCCAAAACCACCTGGCGCTCCCGCTCCATCTCCTCCGGAGGGATCCTGGCCCGCAACACTGCCTCCGCCAGATAGGGCAAGGTATCCGGCAGGTCGGTGGCAGCTACGGTGATGTAGTAGTGGGTGTAATCCTGGCCAGTGGCAGCGTTGGTGCTCCCTCCCCGCCCTTCAATAACCCGATCCAGCTCCCCGGGGGCCAGCCGCTCGCTGCCCTTAAAGACCATGTGCTCCAGAAAGTGGGATATGCCCAGCCACTGCGACGGCTCGTTGCGCCCGCCTGTTTGGACCCAGACGTCCACCGTGGCCGAATCGGCAATGGGAAGGGGGTGAAGAATGACGCTTAGCCCGTTGTTTAGGCGATGGGTGTAAGCAGGAAGAAGACGCGGTGCGCGGCTCAAGGTCAAAGTTCTTAATCAGCAGAGAACAAACTTAATCTTACCCGCACAACCGCCGCTGAGAGCCTTCAGGGAGCAATCGGGTTTATCTTTACTAGTCTTGGGAAGGGGTATCCGTTGATCCTGGCCACAGCAAGCTGGGGGATCCGTCACCGCCTAGGCTCTCTTCCACCTGAAAGCCAGGCGGCCATTCCTCACTTTCGCGCACCCGCTGCACCACTTCCTTAGGCAGGGTCACTCCCAGCTCCCGCGCGGCTACGGCCACCACGTCTCCCCGATCGATCAGGCCGGCAATGGCGCCGCTGGGGGTGAAGACCAAGACTCGGCGCGACTCCGCCTGGCCCATCATCTGGATGACCTGGGCAATGGGAGTTTCCTCCCGCACCCCTTGAAGTTGCTCCATTGGCTTGAGAATGGCTTTGAGGGTGAGGTGATCCCACTGGCTGCGCTCGATGTCGTTGAGCAGTTCCGGCCTAACCAGGCCCCGGTAGCGACCGTCTTCCTCGGCAAAGTACACTTCCTGAACGCCTCCTGCGGTCTCTGGCTGGAGGGAGGCAGGGATCAGGTAGCGATCGACAAACTCCCGCAGGCTCATGCCCGCATCCACCACGCGAAAGCGGCGGCTCATGACATCTGCGGCCTTCAGGCGAGCCAACACCCGCTGCAGCTGCGCATACTGCTCGTAGCGACGGGCACTATTTAAAATAAACAAGCCAATTAGCCCCGTCCAAAGGCCATTGAGGCTCCCCAAAAATACCACTACTAGACCCAGGCCCACCAAGCCCCAGCCCACTCCCTGGCCAGCTCGAGCTGCCCACAACATGCCCTTTTGCCGATCCCCTGTCCAACCCCAGATGGCCGCTTTAAGCATCTGCCCCCCATCCAGGGGCAGCCCTGGCAGCAGGTTAAACAGGGCAATCACTAGGTTGATGGCAGCCAAGCTGGCAAGCATTGAGGTCAGCGGCGACCCTGGCCCCGCCCAAGCTCCAGCCACGCTGAAGAGGACAAACAAGCCCAAACTGAGAAGGGGCCCTGCCAAAGCCACCCAAAAGGCGCCCAGGGGGCGAGGCACTTCCCGCTCAATGGCCGCCATGCCGCCAAAGATGAACAGGGTGATGGAGCTCACCCGTACTCCATAGGCCCGGGCGACTAGGCTGTGGGCCAACTCATGGGCCAATAGCGAAAGAAAAAGCCCCACCGCTGGCACCACCCCGTAGGAGAGCACCAGCAGCAGAGCCGCTGGAAACCAGGTGTAGTCGAGGAACAAGGGGATCCCCCACAAATTCCCGATGCGCAGGCGACTGGTCATGGCCTTAACTCCTACACAGCTCTTGCCCAGGAGGGCTTTTAGGACAGCAGGCAACCTTTCTCCTGGGGATCCCTTCCTTTCCACTCTAGCCCTTTCCGGGACTTCGCAGCGAATCCTTGTGGTACCCTGGGTAGCTGTCCAGCAAACCAGGCAACCCTGCTAGAGCGGCCGGGTTAGCCGCAGTGACCCTATTTTTTTGTCCCTCTTTCTGGGGGACGACGGAAACAGCTATGGTATCGACTTCCTCCTACGAGCAGAGCAAAGCGGTACCCTCGCCCCAGGAACAAGCGCCAGGTTTTGTAGACGAGTTCCCCGCGACAGCCCCAACGGCTGCCCCAGTGTTCTACCGCACCTATAGTCGGCGCCGCCCCGATGGCAGCCGCGAGACTTGGAGTGACGTCTGCGATCGCACCCTGGCCGATATTGCCCGCCTAGGGCGCCTTACTCCCCAGGAGCGGGAGCTGTTGGAACGTCTGCAGCGGCAGTTGAAAGCGTTGATCTCAGGTCGGGCCCTGTGGGTGATGGGCACCGAGTGGATCCAGAAGCCGGAAAACTACTCCGGCGCCTACAACTGCACTAGCCTCACCGTGGTGGACTGGCGCTCCTTTGGCCTGATGATGGATCTGGCCATGATGGGCTGTGGCACGGGAGCGGTGCTGGAGCCTCAGTTCATCAGCCAGTTGCCCCCCATCCTCAACCGCCTAGAGGTGCAGGTAGTAGGATCCATTGGTGCCACCCCCCCCGAAGCGCGGCAGGAACACACCCGCATCCAGCGCCAGGGCTCTCACGTGCACATCCAGGTGGGCGATAGCCGCCGCGGCTGGGTGGAGTCTTACCAAGCTCTCTTGGAGCTGGCGGCGGATCCCAGTTTTGGGGGTCACGTGGAGGTGACGGTGGATCTCAGCCATGTGCGCCCCGCTGGGGAGCGGCTAAAAGGGTTTGGGGGCGTGGCCAACCCCATCAAGCTGCCCGGCTTGTACCAGCGCTGCGCCGCCATCCTCAACAAAGCCGTGGGCAGGCAACTGAACTCGGTGGAGTGCTGCCTGCTCATTGATGAGGCGGCCGCAACGGTGGTGGCGGGGAATATCCGCCGTAGTGCAGGTATGCGCCAGTTTGCCGCCGACGACGAGCTGGGATCTAGCGCCAAAGACAATCTCTGGCAGCAGGACGAGCAGGGCAACTGGAGAATTGACCCTGAGCGAGATGCCCTGCGCATGGCCAACCACACCCGGGTATTTCACCGCAAGCCAACGCGGGAAGAGTGCATTGCTGCCGTGCGCAAGCAGTTTTACTCCGGCGAGGGGGCTATCCAGTGGGCTGGGGAAGCCGTAGCGCGGGCCAACGCCGACCTAATCAACACCCCCGAGCTGAAGCGGGAGTTCCTCAACGTCTATGCCTCGGAGGGACCCGAGGGAGCTAGGCGCTGGATAGAGGAGCGGCAGGCAGCTAGTAGCTCTCCGTCTGTCCAACCGCCAACGTGGCATAGGGTGCAACGGTATGGGCTGAACCCCTGCGTTACCGCAGACACTTGGATCCACACGGGCGACGGCCCGCGCCAGGTGAAAGACCTTATTGGCAAGCAGCACAGCACCTACGTCAACGGCGAGCTATTCAGCACGACGCCAGAGGGGTTTTTCTACTCCGGCACCAAGCCCGTGCTCAAGCTGGTGACCCAGGAGGGATTTTCTCTTCGGCTGACGGGCAACCATCGTGTTCTCAAAGTCATTGCCCAGACTCCAAAGGCGCAATACACGGAATGGGTGCCGGCAGAAGAGCTCCGCCCAGGCGACCGCATTCTGCTGCACAACCATCGCGACCTAACCCCCTGGGATGGTGAGGGGACCTGGGAGGAAGGCTGGCTCTTGGGGCATTTGCTGGGCGACGGCAGCCTTGCCACAACCCAGTGGAATGACACGGCTGTACTGCGCTATTGGCAGGATACGCAGCAGGAGATGAGCCTACACGCGGCTCGGTTGCTGCAGGCTGCGGTAGGGTACGAACCTCGCCGGCCAGAGACCTGTTATCACCCCAAGCTGAAGTGCCGGGTTATCCATTCCACCGGCTTGGCGAGACTGGCGGCTAAGTTCGGCATGGCTCCAGGACAGAAGAAAATGACTGCGGCACTGGAAGCCACAAGCTTTGATTTCCACCGCGGCTTCTTGTGCGGCCTGTTTGATGCGGATGGCAGTGTGCAGGGCGGTCAAGAGAAGGGAGTTAGTGTGCGGCTTTCCCAAAGCAACCTGGACACCCTCAAAGCTGTGCAGCGCATGCTGGCGCGTCTAGGGATTGTCTCGGTCATCTACGAGAATCGCCGTCCCGCTGGGTATCGTCTGCTGCCTGATAGCAAGCGCCAGCCAGCCCCCTACGCCTGCAAGGTGCAGCACGAGCTGGTCATTAGCGGGGACAACCTGCACCAGTTTCAGGCAGTGGTGGGCTTTCGAGAACCGCGCAAAGCTCAGAAGCTGGGTGAACTGCTCGGCAGCGACCAGCGCCGGCTCAACCGGGAGCGGTTTACGGTTACAGTTGCAGCCCTGGAGCCTGACGGCGTGGAACCGGTCTATGACTGCACCGTGCCCGGCCCAAGCTGCTTTGATGCCAATGGGTTGGTTGTCCACAACTGCGGTGAGATCATCGGATGCGACTTCCACTGCAATCTGGCCGAGATCCACCTCAACCGGCTAGATCCCCACAACCGCCAGGAGCAAGAGGAGGCCTTTACGGCAGGGGCCCTGTCGGCTGCGGCGCTATTGCACCACCGCTTTGTTGAGCCCCGCTTCCAGCGCTCAAGGGAATGGGATCCCATTGTCGGCGTCTCGTTTACTGGTCTATTTGACTTTTGCGTCAAAGCCTTTGGGGTGGACTGGCTGCGCTGGTGGCAGGAAGGGAGGCCCGATACGCCTCTGGGGCGGGAGTTTAAGCAGCAGGAGCGGGAATACCTCAGCTTCTGGAAGGAGGTCGTTCACCGCGTGGTTTGGGACTACTGCGACCGTCACGGGTTGCGCCGCCCCAACCGCTGCACCACCGTTCAACCTGCCGGCACCAAGTCGCTCCTGACTAACGCCTCTCCCGGCTGGCACCCGCCCAAGGCCCAGCGCTACATTCGCCGCATCACCTTTGCCAAAAACGACCCCGTGGCCCTGGCCTGCCTGGACTACGGCTACTCGGTGGTGCCCGCCCAGTCTGACAAGGATGAGCACGGCAACCTGCTCAACGACCCCTTTGATCCCCGCTGCACCGAGTGGTTGGTAGAGCTGCCGGTGGAGGTGGAGTGGGCCAATTTGCCCGGCGCCGAGGAGATTGAGGTTGAGCGCTTCTCTGCCCTGGCTCAGTTTGACTTCTACATGCAGGTGCAAAAGTACTACACCACCCACAACACCTCCGCCACCATCGAGCTGCGCGAGGACGAGATCGAAGCGCTGGGATCCCGCATTTACGAGGCCATCCGCGACGACGAGGGCTACATCAGCGCAGCACTGCTGGCCCGCTTCGACGCTCCCTTCCCCCGCTTGCCCTTCGAGAAAATCGACAAGGCCACTTACGAGCGGCTGATGGCCGAGGTCAAGCAAAGACGAAAGACCGACAACTTTTACGAGGCGCTGGCGCGCTATGACCGCAACCTCGCCCTAATAGCAGAGGGGCCAGCAGGGTGTGATGCCCTCGGCTGTCTGATGCCGGAGGCTAGCTCGCAGAGCGAGAACCCGTCCCGCTAGCAGAGGGGGGGATCCCGCCTCGGGCTCTGGCTACACTGTTCTTGGCCGGCATATCCGAGCACTGCGCGCCTTGGCAGCCCCCTCGGCAAGCTAGGGGCAGGGGGGGTTGGCATAGGCCGGTTTTCCCTGCTCGAGCGCTTGGTGGCTGGAGGAGTGGATCTGATGCAGACAGGAGAGCGGCTCCCGAGGAAAGCCTGGACAAGGGAAACCTGGCGCAGGCTGAGGGGGCTGGTGCTGGCGCTGGTGGTGCTGCTGGGGATCGCCTGTTCTAGCCTCAAGGGCTCTGGGACCTCCCCTCCTGGATTGATCCCTCCTCCGCCTGAGCCGGGCAGCCGGTCGATTCCTCTAGCGGTGCGCACTCTGGGCACCAGCCGCTTTAAGTTGCTGGGCTTGACAGTGGGTGTGGCTGGGAGCGAGGCTGAAGTGCTTCTGGATACCGGCTCAGCAGGGCTGCGTATTCTGTCGTCGGTGGCAGGGCGCTTTGGCTTAGAGCGGACGGGGATCCCTTCCACGGTAACCTTCGCCGATGGCACGCAATTTATCGGTGTGCTGGCTCGCGCTCCCTTCAGCTTGGGTGGGATCCAGAGTCGAGAGCCGGTCACAATTCAGTTGATTGACCAAATTACCTGTGTGGAGCCGCTGGTGGCCAGCTGTTCCGACAGGCTGTTTGGACCAGGGCGGCCCTTTGCCGGGATCCTGGGCACCTCTTTGGACGAGCGCAGCCCTAATCGCGACCTGTTTAGCCCCCTCACTCGCCTGCCGGGCAATTTTCGCTCGGGGTACATCATCCAAACCGGCGGCTTTGAGTCTGCTCAGGGCCTTTTCACCGTCGGCCTGACCGAGGCCAACACCGCTGGCTTCAGTTTTCGGCCACTGCCCCAGGTGGGAAGTTTTCCCGATGGCACGCCCATCTGGCGGGATGAAGCCCTGCAAGTGGCCTACAGCATCAGCAACACTTCTATTCAAAATGTCCCTAGCCCCACCGTATTTGACAGCGGCGCTTCCGACATCTTCCTCAACGTTCGACTGTTGGGATCCGCTCCTTTTCCCACCGCTACCCTACCCCCAGGCTCGGAGTGGCGAGCTGTGCTGGGAGGAGCCTTTGACTATCGCATTCGCGTTGGCTTTCCGGTAACGCCCAGCCGGGATCGGATCTTTGTCAACGGCAACCAGAGCGTGCAACTGTTGGGCATGCCCCTGTTTTTCAACGCCGACGTTGCTTTCGATAGTGAACGTGGTCGGATTGGCTTTCGCCTGCGTTGAGACCAAGTTTTGAGTTGAACTGGGGAGGAAACCAATGCTTGCCCAGGACGGGATCCCTGCGCGCAGAAGGGCACGTCGCTGGCCCTGGATCTGGGTTCTGCTCCTAGTGTGTTGGCTGGGGTTGGGCGGGCCGGCCTGGCCAATTGGTTTGGGAGATCCCTTGCCGGAGTGGGCTCAGTCTATGCAAGTGGGGCGGCAGCGGCTACGCGGCGTGGAGCAGTACCAGGGTCAGGAGCAGATCCGCGCTTACGGCAACCAGGCAGGGCGGGTGTTTTGGATTCAAATCAACAGCAGCGCTGACTTGCCCCCGGATTACCGAGACTATTTGGGCGAATACCAACAATTTCTGGTAGAAGCTGTAGAAGTGGTGCCGTTGCGGGCTCGGCGGCTGCGCTTCCGTCAGGGGAATCGCAGTGCTGAGTGGCAGGTGGTAGGCATGAGCGGCCACTTTGAGGCTGAGGCGCTTAGCCACGACCTGGCTCCGCCCGAGTTGTTTCAGCTCTAACCTAGGGGGATCCCCAAGGCGCGATCGGGAAAATTAGGGCTTATTCTAGAGAGAAGCTTGAACTCAGAGGTTGTCAATGAGAATGCTTCAGCAGGAAGTCCCAGTTATCCTCAATCGCTTTCTTGTTAAGGAGCTAACTCAGGAAGACCTCACCTTTTATGAGTACAACTGTAGGCCAAACCCCCTCCCAGATCCAGAGGATGTGCGGAAAACTTTTTCCAAAATCTCCAGGATCTGTAATCAGCTAGAAGTGCTAGCTGTTCGTCTGGGAAATCGAATTATAACTCAGGAAAAAGTTCCAATCAGTAAGCTCAGGACAGAGGGTTGGGAGTTAGAAGAGCTAGGGCCTAGGGTTTTAACCTGTACCGATGTCCAGGAAAGAAGCGCTCTCGAAAGCTTTGAGCACAAGAGGATAGAGTCCCGCCTTAAGTCTCTGTTCAAAAAAACTGAAGTTGAATCAACAGGGGGAGGCTTGCTCTGGTGGATTACTAGTCAGGAAGGGGTAGAACTTTTCGGGGATGGCTGGGAAATCCACAGAGGAAGGATGATAGATGTTGCTGTTGAAACAGACGGAAAGCTTTATTTAGAAGTCGATATTCATTACCGTCTCTACACACCGTGGACTTTGCATGAATGGCTGGAAAACTATCCAGATGTTCCAATCAAGTTGGTTCGGAACACATACGATAAACACCGGACTTGGAAATATCTGGGTATTCTTTCCAACCGGTCGCCGTGGGAGGTTTCGCTGGCAGGGCTGAACATTAGTCTGGCGGAGTTTCATTTGCGAAAACACAATGCTCCTCTAGAAGAGGTGAAAAGCTCTTGGGTAGTCGAGGTAGCTTCAAGGGAAGGGCGTTTTCCCCATCTTTCTCGAAGACTATCGCCTGTCCTAACCTTGGAAATGCTAGCCAGTCTAGAGTGCAACAGTAGCCTTGCTAAAAAGGTTAGCGCCGCTGTTACCGAGCGTATTAGAAAAAGTTTACAAGAACGACTGCAAGAGTCTAAAAAGACAGCAAAGACTATTATAGAGAGCGTCTACAACCTTACCAGAAGGGAAATTGAACCACTGAAGACTAAGGGCTACATCTTGCCCAAGCCAAAGCTATTGGGATCGGGTCACAGGCAAGTCCAAAATCCCGCCCGGGTTAGGTACCAGGGATGTGCGAAGGTAGGCGAGACTAAGTTTGGATGTCTAAACCTCTGCGACGACAAGCAAGAGTATCCTAGCGAAGTGCGCAAGTGCTTGCTTGAGGTAGCCCAAAAAAGCGGAGTAAAAGTCGACGTAGACTTCTATGCTACTCGGCAGGACTACTTGCCTAAGAACGAGCTCGCCCGAAAAAGATTCTGGCAAAGCTGGGCTGAGCAAGGGATCAAAACCGTTTTGGTCGTTATGCCGTGGCCACCCAATGAGGACAAGCAAAGGATCCGTGTGGAGGCTCTCGAAGCGGGGATAGCAACTCAGTTTATGATCTCTGGCGCTGATTCCTACAAAGCCCTAAACGTCGTCCTAGGCCTTCTGTGCAAGGCAGCATGGCAGCCTGTACTCCTGAAACCCCTCGACCATCCTGAACGCCCTGAGCTGATCATCGGCTTCGATGTGGGAACTGATCGACAGCTGTACTACGGAGCCTCTGCCTTCGCTGTTCTTGCTGATGGGCAGAGCTTAGGTTGGGAGCTCCCTGCTGTGCAAAGAGGAGAAACCTTCTCTGGTGATGCAATTTATCAGACTGTGTCCAAACTTGTCAATAAGTTTCATAAAAAGCTCAGTCGATATCCCACCAAGGTTCTCTTAATGAGGGATGGTTTAGTGCAGGAAGGTGAATTTGGAAAGACAATTGAGGAGTTAGAAAAAGAAAAGATTGCTGTGGATGTTGTCGGAATACGCAAAAGCGGTACAGGAAGGATGGGGATAGAGAAAGAAGGTAAGTACGAAGATGCCAAAATAGGTACTGTTGTTTTCGACTACTCGCGAAAGTCGTTTACTCTGGTCACAAGCCAGCCCATTAGCAGGGAAGGCACGGGCTCCATTGGTAGCGCAAGACCCCTGCGAGTTGTCCACGAATATGGCAGTACGCCTTTGGAGATCTTGGCCCTGCAGACTTACCACCTTTCCCAGCTTCATCCTGCCAGTGGATTCCAAGCCTGTAGGCTTCCCTGGGTACTTCATTTTGCTGACAAGAGCGGCAAGGAGTTCCAGAACCTCGGCAGCAACATCTTCAGTGTCCTGCAAAACATAGATCGCCAGAAATTGATTGCCGTCTAGCAGGGTAGGGGGTTCTTCCCTGTGGGCCCTGCTAGGATGGGGAAGGGTTTGAGATGCCAACTATGTTTACTCACAACGAGGTCTGGAAGACCTTTCTGAGCAACCCTGTTGTCTTCTGCGGGGGCTTTCTCAGCGGCCTGCTGCGTTTGGATGTAAGGCAGGATCCGCTGCGCAGTTGGCTAGAGTCGCAGGGCTTGAGGGTGGAGGATCCGCCTGCCTCCACGCAAGGCCCCCAGTCTATTGCCATTGAGTAGGCATGGAGACAGGAGAGAGCCTCCCCATTCAGCAAAGTAAGCCAAGGTGAGCTGATGTCCCCCGGACAATCTGTAAGAAGGTGGCGACGGCAGGGATCCCTCTATGGCTATCTGGGCGGGGTTGTGCTTTTGCTTGCGGGGCTAGTTGGCTTACCCTCAGCAGATTTGGCTTTGGCCCAAGCGGAGCTCATTTCCTCGAGAGGCTCTGAGCAGGATCCCCAGCTTTGGCTGGAGCGCTACAACGCTGCTTTGAAGCAACTGCCCCCTTTGCCCAACTTGCAGTACCGTCAGCAGGTGCGGGTCGAGGGATCCCAAACCTTTACAGCCACCCTGGATGTGCTCCGCCGCCGCGACGGCAGTTGGCAGGCTTGGGTAGCCGAAGGGGATCGCGTTCGCCTGTTGGATTCGCGGCAACTGGAAGCAGTCAACCAATCGGACTTACTCAGGCTGTATTCGGTGTACGTGAGCCGGCCCGAAGCGCTCCTGCCCTCGGTGAACTTTCACTTAGAGGCTGATCCCACCCGCTATCGCGTCCTCTCCTCAGAACGGGCGGATCTGGCGGGATCCCCTGTCCAGCACTTGCGCCTGGAACCCCTTCAGAAAGGCCAGGTGCGGGAGCTATGGCTAGATCCGGAGTCGGGGCTGCCGCGGCAGGTGCTCTTGTTTTTGTCAGGGGTGTGGGGACAGGCCTACGTCCTCATGGGGTTTACGGCAGTGCCCGCGCCCGAGGGAGGCCTCCGCTATTGGCTGCCGGAGAGCACCCGCATCAACCTGAGCTATGGGTTTTGGACGCTGGAGGGCCTGACCCGCCGCGTGTTCAGGGGATCCCTTGCCATCCGGCACGACTACCAGGACTATCGCATCTTGCCGGAAGGAGTGCAGTTGCGCTTTTTGCCCTCGCAGCCGCCGCTGGATGCGCCGCCAGTGGTGGCCGGCCTGCCGGAAAGCTCGCCCCAACTGGAGCTGGGGGATGTGCAGGTCTTGGGGGTGGATGAGCAGGGGAACCAGCAGTTTAGAATTGGCCTGGGCAGACGCACTGCTGCCGAGACCCCCTTGGAAGACCGCATCGCCGCCTTTAACCTCACCCGACCGGCCAGCCGCAATGCTCTCACCCAGATCGATACCGTGGCCTTTTTGTCTTTGGGGAGCAGTCAGTTGCCCATCTATCTCTTTCAATTCGACACGGGTCGTCCTCTCTATCCCCTGCAAGGGGTGGGGCAGCCGCGGGTGGATTCCAACGAGGTCTTCGATCCCAGGCCGCCGGCCATCAAGCTCTTTGGAGATTAGGTGGGGAAACCCCAGGGAGCGCTGTTGGGAGGGGCTAGAATAGCCCTGGGATCCGGAGGAGAAGCAAGGCGTGATCAAACCCTACTCTGCCCACTTGTTGACCCCCGACTTTCGCCTTAGTCTGGCAGTGTTGGTTTTGGCAGTGCCGCTGTTTTGGCTTTCGCTTTGGGCAGGGCTGGCCATGGGATTGTTTGGCCTGTTTTTGCTGGTGCAGACTTGTCTTATCGGGCTGGCCTTTACCCGCACAGCCCTGCAAGTCTACAGCGGCTCCCGGCGCATCCGCGAGTTCCCCTACAGCGAGTGGCAGGATTGGCAGATTTTCTGGCGGCCTGTACCCATTCTCTTTTTCTTCCGGGAAAACCGAGGCATCCACTTTCTGCCAATGCTCTTTAACCCAGTTGAGCTGCGACTTTGCCTAGAGGAGCACGTGGGACATCTGCACGCCCAGAGATCCCCTTTTCGCGGCGTGGGCCGATGAGCAGTTCGGAGGGCTGGGTTTGGCAAGAGCAAGGGGGGTGGCGTTGGCTGCAGTGTCAGCTCTTGGCAGACTGGCCGCATGCTTTTGGGTGCCGGCGCAGCTCCTTCTATCAACCGGCTGAACTGGCTGAGCAGCTGCGGCTGACCCCCGAACGGGCAGCTTGGGGCTACCAGGTCCACGGCTGTCAGTGGATGTGGGCCGATGCCCTCACCACGATCCCGGCAGGGAAAGCAGAAAGCAGGGTTCAGCGTCCCGCAGTCGATGCCGTAATTGCCCGCTGCCCAGAAGACTCTGCCTGGGTTGGTACTGCTGACTGTGTGCCGATTCTGGTTGCCAGTCGCCGGTGGGTGGCAGCAGTTCACGCTGGCTGGAGGGGGACGGCTGCCGGCATCTTGCCCAAGGTGCTCCAGGTCTTTCTTGGGGGGGGGATCCCTGCCGAGGAAATCCGCATTGCCCTGGGGCCAGCCATTTCCGGGCCAGCCTACCAAGTTTCCCAAGCAGTGGCTGACAAGGTGCTGCAGACGCTGCCGGCAGGCGTGGATCCGCAGCTTGCCCTCTGGCCTGATCCCATCCCTGGCAAGGTTCGCCTGGATCTGCGCTGGGTCAACTCTGCCCAGGCTCAAGCGCAAGGGATCCCGCCTGAGCACATTGCCATCAGTCCCCACTGCACCTTTGGCCAGCCCCAGGATTTCTTTTCCTATCGCCGCGAGGGATCCCTGGAGGATGAAGAGGGCCGCCGTTGCGTGCAGTGGTCGGGGATTGGGCTGCCCAAAGCGGCCTTGGACAAGCCGCCAGCTGCCCAAGAGAGCTGCTATGATTGAACAGCCCTCCGCTGCCCAGTCCCAAGATGCGCCGTGCTGCCCTTGGGGGATTATCGTGGATAGCTTTGTCCCTCTTGCTTGTTGGTGGCCAAGCCGCGGCCCAGACCTCTGTGACAGGCTTCAACCGCGACAGCGTACGGCAACTAAACCTTGAGAAGAATTCAAGTCGCGAGCCCAGCATTCCCTCGGCGCAGAGGCGGGCGAAGTGGCATACCCGCGCCAATGTCTGCAGGGGCAACTGTCAGAGGAAGTTAGCCGTATCGCCTAAGCAAGCAGTTAGGGTATTAAAGGAAGCCCTCAGGTCGCTGCAGCATGGATTGGGAGAAGCTCTTGGAAGAATGGGTGGCAGCCTTTAGGCAGGCGGCAGAGGCAGGCCTTGCTGCTCTAGAAGCCGCCTTGAGGGAGCTGGGAGAACAGCTGGCCACCCCTATCGAGCAAACCCTCAGGCAGCGGGAAACCTTTTGGCGGCTGGAGGAGGAACCCGAGCGCCCAGAGGAAGCGTCTAACCCTGCCGAGGGGCAGTCCTTTAGCACCAGCCGCTTTTTCGTTAGCCCCTGGGGGTTTGGGGGCGTAGTTGTCTATACCTATATCGCTTCGCCGCCTGGCTGGATTGGGGATCCCACCTGTCGCTACAATGCCCTTTCCCCGCAATTGCGCTGTGCCGTCAACCCCTATGGCCCTTGCAAGGGCTGTCCTCACTATGAGCCGCGGGAGGAGGGCTCTACGCGCTAGCCGGCCTGAGGGCGTGGGCTATGCAGGATAGCCGCCTTATTGTTGCTCTGGATACCTCCTCCCTTGAGGAGGCGCTGGAGTGGGTGGAGCGCTTGCCCCAGGTGCAGTGGTGGAAGGTGGGCCTGGAGCTGTTTACGGCAGTTGGCCCTCCAATTCTGCAAGCCCTGAAGGAGCGGGGCAAGCGCATTTTCTTGGATCTCAAGCTGCACGACATTCCTCGCACAGTGGGGCGGGCAGTCCAAGTAGCCGTTGGCCATGGGGTGGACTTGCTGACCGTCCATGCGGCCGGCGGGAGCGCCATGTTGCACTCAGCCGCAACGGCCGTCCAGGGCAGTTCCTGTCGGCTGTTAGCAGTTACCCTTTTAACCAGCCTTGGCCCTGAACAGGTGCGGCGGGAGCTGGGCATCGAGCGGGATCCCGGCGACTATGTGTTGCAGTTGGCCCAGCTGGCCTTGGAACAGGGCTTGACGGGGCTGGTCTGTTCTCCCCAGGAGGTAGGGCGGCTGCGCCAAGCTCTGGGGCCGAAGGTTCTGCTGGTAACCCCAGGGATCCGACTGGGGGATCCAGAGGCAGGGGACGACCAGCGGCGGGTCTGTAGCCCTGCAACAGCCCTGCGGGCGGGGGCAGACTATCTGGTGGTGGGTCGCCCCATCACGGCAGCTACCGATCCTCTGGCAGCCTGGCAACGCTTCCAGGCGCTGGTGGAGACTGCGGGCTGAGGGTTGGGGAAATGGCGTTGGGAGGCAGGCGGGGAGCCGCTCTAGCAGTGGTTTTGGGACTGTCCGGCCTGGCTCCTACACTAGCCAGGGGAGAAGTCTGTGCCAGCGATCCCCAAACTTGGTCCCAGGCCCTGACGGCCCAGTTGCCTTTGTTTCTCAATTTAGCCCTGAGCCGCTCCCGCTCAGAGTTTCAGGTGGTACTCGTGGGTCAGCCGCAGGTCGAGCCTCTTGCTGCCAAGGAGTTGGCGGATAGCCCAGCCGCTTCCACTGCCCAGGGCTTTTGCCTCTACTTCACCACGCTGGAGCGCCGCTTGGTTCTCCCTCGGCAGCCGCCGCAGCCGGACAACCTGCTAGCGGGACGGCGCAGCGAAACCCTGCATCTGGCCTATGAGGCCTGTGTATTGCGGGATAAACCAGGAGACCCCTGGCAGTTGGTGCGCCTCCGAGTAACTGGAGCCGGGATCCCCGTTCGCGATGTTACAAACGGGCTCACCGCCCAAGCTATCCGCCGTTGGCAGCAGTCGGGGTGTCCCTTAGCAGGCGATCTAGAGTTGACTAGGCCCTCTTCTCCGTGAGGTTTCCTCCCGCCATGCCTCCTCAGGGCAAACGGCTACTCCGGCGCCGGCAGCCGGCCAAGCTGAGTTGGATAGGCCCCTGCCTGCTGTGTGGGGGAGTGGGACTGCTCTTTGGGCAACGGCTTCGCCTTCTAGCAGAACCGGCTCAGGAAGCGTGGTGGCGCGTTTTGCCTGCCAGTAGCGCTGAGGGATCCCTTGCTCCGCTGGAACTCCCCCTCTACCACTGGCTGGCAGAGAAACTTTTGCCTTGGCTAGGGCAAAAAAGCGGGATCCCGCCGCAAGGACTGCTGGCAACCTTGTCGACCCTAGCCTGTCTGGCCATCCTACTGTTGTGTTGGAGCTGGGGCAATTTCTGGAGCGCCGGCCTGTGGGGGCTTAGCCCCTGGGTCAGCACCCAGGGGCTGGAGCCGAGCAGCGAGATCCTCGCTCTCCTGGTCTTACTAACTAGCAGCGGCATTAGGCCGGGATCCCGCCTGCGCTGGGAGGGGTTGGCGCTGGCCTGTGGGCTGAGCTACCGAGTTTGGCCCTTGGCCTTGCTCTGGGCGCTGCTGTGGATTAGCCAACACCGGCCGCGGCAAGGGTTGCAGGGATCAGCCTTGCTGCTGTTGGTGATGGGCCTCTCCTGGCTCGGGGGAGCGGAGGGGCTTGGGGATCGCTTCCGGGGAACAGAGACTCTCTCTCCAGCCATGGGATCCTATTCGCCCAGAGGCCCAACTGGCCTGCCTACGCTGGCTACTTTGATGTTGCCCCTAGGGCTAGCCTTGGTGCGGCTGGGCTGGCCTTGGGAAGAACGCCAACAAACTTTGCTCAGCCTGGCCGGCTTGGGCCATGCCCTCTGGATGGGCCTGCTAGCAACTTGGCTGGAGGGTCGGGGGGATCCGCCCCTGTACCTCCTGCAACAAAGCGCCCGCTGGGGCCTAGTGGCCCTGCCCTTCTTGTGCCTGAGCGCTGGCGGTGTCTTGGCGGAGATTCCCTGGAGGGGCTGGCGGCGGCTGTTGGGATCCCTGCTTTTGGTCAGCTCGTTCTTGCTGTCGTGGCAAGCGTTGGCCTAGGGCACGATCCCAGCTCCAAACCAAAGCGCTGAGGAGTTGATCAGCCTCTTGCCCCAGGTCTTCTAGGGGGCTCCCTTTTGTTAAGGAAAAGGACTACAGTTAAGGTCGAGGCGGGTCAGGTGTTCAAAAACGCCACCCCGACGACCCAAGCAGGAGAACAACGTAAGAGATGATGACGGTGCGGGTGCCCCTCGACTACTACCGAATCTTGATGCTGTCGCCACGGGCAGACAAGCATCAGATCGAACAGGCTTACCAAGAGCGCCGCGAGCTCAGGCCAGGCGAACGTTCTTGGCTAGTGGGGTTCTCGCCGCAGGCCGTGGAGGCTCGTGCCCAGCTTGTCCAGGAGGCCGCTTCTGTGCTGCTCGACCCTGAGGCACGGCGCAGCTACGACGAACACCTAACCCTAGCGCATCCCACCCTGACGGTGGACGAGGCCCTTCTGCCGGGAGTGCTGTGCCTGTGCTGTGAAGTTGGAGAGTACCCAGCGGCTTTAAGCTTGGCTCAGCAAATGCTTGATCAAGGACACCCCGCCCGTTCTGATGCCATTTTGGGGCGGGCCGTGGCCCGTTTAGAGCTAGGCCGGGAAGCCTGGCGACAAGGAGCCTATGAAGAAGCCGCGCACTCTTTGCAGACAGGCTTGGCCGAACTGGAGGAGTGTCAGGCTTTTCCCCAGCTCCAGGCAGAGCTCCGCATCGACCTGGGCAAGCTGCGCCCCTACCGCATTTTGCAGCTCCTTGACCCCAATGCCCCAGCTGCCATGGGCAAAGGAGTAGCTGCAGCTCCTGCCCTGGCGCGGCAGCAGGGGCTGGCTCTCCTCAAGGCCATGCTCGACGAGCGGGGCGGCATTGAGGGCGGTGGGCAAGATGGCTCTGGCTTGAGTACGGAAGATTTCTTACGCTTCATCCAGCGCGTGCGCCGCTACCTCACCCTGCAAGAACAGCAGGAGCTTTCTGAGCAAGAGGCGGAGCGCCCTTCCTTGGTCGCTGCCTACTTGGCTGCGCAGGTGCTGCTGACAGCGGGCTACGTGGAGAAACGGCCAGCTCTAGTGCGGCGGGCGCGCGGCTACCTGATTCGCCTCGCCCAGCGGCAAGATGTGCATCTGGAGCAAGCTATCTGCAGCTTGTTGTTGGGGCAAACTGAAGAAGCCCTTAGTCACCTACGCGCCAGTCAGGAAACCGAAGCCTTGCAGTTTATTGAGGAGCACTCTGCCGGATCCCCGGATCAATTGCCAGGCCTCTGTCGCTTTACGGAAAAGTGGTTCCAGGAGGAGGTATTCCCAGAGTTTTACGCCTTGGATCCTGCCCAGGCTAGCCTGAAAGCCTACTTCGACAACCCTCAGGTGCAGGCTTACCTGGACGAGATGCCTAGCCGCGAGAGCTCGCCAGCAGGTACGCCATCTCCACCTCCTACCCTGCCTCTATCCCAGCCGCCCGCTGCTGGGGGGGCCAACCACCCGCCTGCTCCCTTTCAGCAGGGGGCTTCCCAAGAGCCGTCGCACTTGCCCAAGTGGCCTGCTCCATGGGACGGGGAGCCAGCCAGCTCTCCCCTTGGAGAAGGGAGCCCTCAGGCCTACAAGAGGGGATTGCAGGAGGTGGAGCGTCACCACCGCAGCCATTCGGGTTCAAGACGGAGTCGGCCTGAGCCTCCTGCTCCTTCCTTCCACCTCCGCTTGGCTGCCGTGGTCGGCGGGGGCATTCTCTCCCTCGTGGTTAGCTGGCAGATACTGCGCAGCCTGTTCACCCCACCACCGCCGCTGGAACAGCCCCAGGTGCAACTGGAGCAGCCACCGGTTGCTCTTGAGAATTCGGATCAGGCCAAGCCCTCGCCTGAGCCTGAGTTGATTGGCCCCCTGGCTGAGTGGCAAGGAGTCCAACGGGTGCGGGTGATCTCCAACGATGGCATCAATATCCGCCAGCAGCCTAGCCTAAGCGGAGCCATTGTCGGGACGGCCCCCCGCCAAGCTTTACTGCGGGTGGTAGAGGTGCGAGTAGGTGAAGGACAGGTACCTGTCTGGTTGCGCGTTGAGCAAGAGGGGGCGCCAGGAGGGTGGGTTGCTGCTCAATCGGGATCAACTCGCCTGGTTGAGCGACTCTAAGCCTTTTCTGCCATTTGCCTTGCCTAGGCAATAGCTTGTTTCCCGCTTTCCGGTGGTGGATATTCTGCGCAATGCCCCGCTAGGGATCTATCTGGAAGAGCCGCGCACCTGGCTGCACTGTCTTGACCCGCGGGTGAAGTTGGCTTGGTTGCTTAGCTTCCTCCTCAGCCCAATTTTGGCCAGCAGTGGCTGGCGGCTGGCCGTGGTGGCGGTTCTCCTGCTCTTGACGGTAGCAGCCCGTCTGCCGCGCCGGGTCTGGTCGGGCCAGCTTTCGCTGGTGTTGGCCCTCAGCCTGCTTGCTTTTGGGATCACCAGCTTCGCCCCCGATGGCTTAGGGGTCTTCCCCCAGCCGCAGCGGCAGGATGCGCAGGTGGTGGGCTATGGACTTATCTCCAACGCCAACCTGGAGGTGAAGGAGAGGGCAGCGGCCAGACAGGCCTGGCAGCAGCAAACCCGTGCCTGGCCAGCCCCCTACCGCTACCGTTTGCTGCAGGTTTCCCTGCTAGGGCGAACGTTTCAAGTCTCGCGGCGTTCCCTCTCTGTAGCTCTGCGGCTGGGTACCCTCATCTTTACCCTGCTCTATGCCACCAATTTGTTCTTGCTGACCACCGCCCCCGAGGAAATTACGGCAGGGATTGCCCGGCTGTTACAGCCTCTCAAGCGCTGGGGCTGGCCGGTTGCGGAGGTGATTCTCACCCTCACCTTGGCCCTCCGCTTCCTGCCGCTGGTGATGGAGGAAGTCCAGAACTTGGTGCGGGCGGTGCGCACCCGCGATGTGCGTTGGGGATCCCTCAGCTTTCGGGGTGGAATGCAAACCCTTCTGGCTTTGGTGGAGCGCTTTTTTGAAAACCTGCTCCTGCGAGCGCAGGAGATAGCGGCGGCCATGCAAGCTCGAGGGCTAACTGGTCCCGACCATCCTCTGCGCTGGCACCGTCTGCAGCTACGGCGGCTAGATCGAGGAGCGCTGGCCCTCCTGCCCCTGTTTTGGCTGCTGAGAGCTTTGTCGCCCTAAAGATAGCGGCAGGAGCAGCTGGGAAACCGAGCGCCCATCAGAGGAGAGGTAGAAAGACAGCTGCCCTCCCAGGCGCTGCACAATCCGCTGGCAAAGGCTAAGCTCCAAGCCGGGGCTGGCCGCTAGCGGGGACTGGAACAAGGGATCGGCAGAGACGACCTGCTGGGGATCCCCTTGCAGGGCTGCCAGCAGGTGGGGGTCAAAGCGGCCCTGATCCACCACCAGCAGTTCTGCATAGCCAGAGTGCTCCGCACCGCTCTCGCCAACGGCGACCCGGCTCCACAGATCCAGCCGCCCCCCCTCCGGGCTGCGCAAAGCAGCGGCAACCAGCACCTCCCAGAGGACCATCTCCAGGCGTCCGGGATCCCCCCAAACAGTAAGGCTCAGGTCGCCGTGGGCGCGCGGCCACAGCTTGCGTTTCTGGGCCAGACCCTCCAGCCGGCGCAGGCTCTTGCGCACCAAAGTAGCCACAGACAGCGACTGCAACTGCGGCTGCGCCTGCCAGGTTTCTGCCTGCAACAAGGGCTCCACGGAGGCGGCCAGATCCCGCAGCCCTCTGGCAATTTCCACCACCTTTTGCCAGCGCGTGGCCTCGTCTCCTGGCGTTGCTGGCACCTGGCCTAGGCGGCGCAGGCTGTCCAGCAAGGCGCTTTGCAGATCCAGCAGGCGGCGGTGCTTGTACCAGTTCAGCTCGCTGAGCACCTCCTGCCGCTCCTGCAGCGTTTGTACCCAAAGCAAGCGCCGCAGCGTCCAGCCGCAGGTTTGGGCAATCACCGTCGCTGCCGCCTGCTCCTCCGGCTCCCAAACCTTGTCTGCCTCTGCTCCCAGGATCAAAACCCCCAGTGGCTCCAGACCAGGGGAGTCGCCAGTCTCGGGGCCGCCCTCGCCCAGCGGCAGCAGCAGCCAGGATCCCAGGCCCGTCGAGTTCAACCAGGTGCGGCTGGCAGCCGGGATCTGGTCTTGGGAAAGCTGGAGGGGTCCTCTTGCCTGCAGCGCGCGGGTCAGCAAGGGATCCTGGCGATCGATCTCGGTGGGGCCGGTGGGGTAAAACGCGGGGGCGGCGGCAAAAGGCGGCTGCAAGCGGGCCCGGCTCTCCCCTAGCTGCCAACTAACCACCAGCGCCAAGGGGATCCCCAACGCTTGGGCCGTCTGTTGGACGGTGGCGGCGTAGAGCTCCGGCAGGGTAGTCAGGTTCTGCAGCGTCAGACAGGCAGCAACCAGGCCGTTGAACAGTTGCTCTTGCCGTTGCCGCCGCTGTTCCAGTTGGATTTGCCTCAGGATCAGGCCCACGGGTTGGGCGATCCCGCGCAGCAGTTGCCGTTCTTCCCGGCTCCAGGCCCGCCGCTGGGGATGGAGCACGAGGATCAGCCCTTGCGGAAGGGCAGCGGGAGTGGCAGAGCCGCCGACTTCCGTGTGGGTGAGCATGAGGGAACGTACCCCCAGAGGGGCCAGTTCCTGCCGCCAGGAGAGCAGGCGCAGATCTTGGTCGTAGTTTTCTGCCACCACCACCTCGCTGCGCAACAGATCC
The DNA here is from genome assembly GCF_047461615.1 of Synechococcus sp. W65.1. Classification (NCBI taxonomy): domain Bacteria; kingdom Bacillati; phylum Cyanobacteriota; class Cyanophyceae; order Synechococcales; family Synechococcaceae; genus Synechococcus; species Synechococcus sp. W65.1. The sequence continues at coordinate 240,033 of NZ_JANSHI010000001.1, forward strand.
TGCCAATCTTGCTCGCTGAGGGAGCTAAACTGCTGCGGCAAAGCCTGCTGGCCCTCGCTGCGGTACTCGTAGAAGAGGCGGGGGATAGGTTGGTTGGGATCCAGCGTCAACACCGCTACCGCGGCGGCTTGCAGGCGCTGGCCCAGGCCAACCACCGCTTGCTGGAGAGCCTGCTGCAGCTGAGCCGGGTTGGAGAGGGCCTGGCCTACCTGGTGCACGAACTCCTGGTCGTCGGCCAACTGGCGGAGGCGACGATCCAGATTTTCCAGAGGAGTGGCCAAGGCCAGCCCATGGGCGGCAGCGGCCACCAACTGGCGCTCGGCAGCTTGCCAGGTGCGGGGCACCTCCGACTGCACCCAGATAAACCCCAGCAGCTCCTGCTGCAGCCGGATCGGGGCGGCCAAAGCCGACTGCGCTCGCCATTGCTGCATCAACTTGAGGGGAACCTCGGAGCGCGCTGTCCTCAGGTCGCCCACCACCACCTGGCCTGCCGCAAGAGAGGAGTACAGGTTTCCCAATTCCCGGAGCGCAAGGCTGCCCTCTTCCATCGGGACTACCCCGGCTTTGGTTCCTCTGGCAGTGGGGGCAGGAGTAGGCCTAGCGGCGCTTTCATGGGGAACAAACCGTCCCTCGCTGGGCTTGTGCCAGTACACCTGGATGTGAACGGCGCCCAAGCAGGACTGCAGCTCCTGGGTAACCAGGCTAACCCGTTCTTGCAAGGATCCCGCCTGGCACATCGCCGCCCCCAATCTCAGGAGCGACTCTTCAAAGCGCTTTTCGGCCTGCCGTTTCCAGGCATCTTCCAGCTTCTGCAAAGAGGCTGCCAACTGCCCCAGCAAAATCCCCAGGAGCGCCTTTTCCTCCTCGTGGGTAGTAGCGCCCCACAGTTGGGATCCCAGCATCAGGATCCCCAGGCAGCGCCGCCGCCCTACCGTAGAGAAGGGGTAGATGAAGCAGCCTTGGATCCCGCCCAGCCGCTTGGCTTCTCGCTGCCAAAGACCCATGCGCGGCTCCTGGGAAAGGTCGGGCACGCTGATGGGCCGCTGCTCGAACACCACCTGCTCGAGGATCTCCCCCGGCTGTAGGGGATACGCAGCTTGCAAGAGAGGTCGATCCTCCTCTCGCAGGGTCACGCCACCTTGGCCCACCAACTGGTGATTGGCAGGGTCGTAGAGGGCTAGCCAAATTAGCGGCGCCCCAAACACTGCCTTGACATACTCCAGCGTGAGCTGAATCAGGGCCTTAGCGTCGGTCTGCTCCCGCATCTGCTGCAAGGTTGCCTGTAGGGCCACTAGCGGAGAGACTGCCCCCGCTCCACTAGAGTGAGGAGAAACAGACTGAACCATAGTTCAAGCATTGGCTGGGCAGGTTTGAGGGAAAGCAGGCCCAGCCACCTCTTGGCTCACCTTAACCCTGCTGTTTCTTGGAAGCCAACATTTCCAAGGCAGTTGGAGATGCCCCTGCAGGGTATTGTGCCGTCAATAGAGCTAACTTGCAGTCCTCACTGCCTGGTTACGAGAGGGATCCCGCGCAATTTGGACGTATTGGTTACCAGACTTTGCACAAAGCGCTGGAAGCGCTGCCGCAGGTTTTCGTCCCTGAGGTTGCCCTGCTCATCGAAGGCACTCCAAGCCCGCCCGATGGCAATTTGCTCTGGGATCGCCCAACCGTGCAGCCACCGCACAATCAGGCGCATTTGGTTAAGGGTGTCGCTGTTGCTCTCGCCGCCCAAGACACTGATGAGCCCAAAGACCTTGCCCTCCAAGTGCTCAAAGCTCAGCAGATCCAAAGCATTCTTCAGGCTGCCGCTGATGCTGCCGTGGTACTCCGGGCTGGCCAGAATGATCCCATCGGCCTGCTTCATCGTTGCCCGCAAAACCTCCACATCGGGATAGTCGGGGTAGGATTCCGAACCATCGGCAAAGGGCAACTTCATCTGCCGCAAATCAAGAAGGTGCAGCGGTATCCCCAGCTTCTCGAACTCGCGCCGCACCACCTCCAGGGCCCGATAGGTCAGGGAGTTGGGCCGCAGGCTGCCACCAATGGCCACGAAGCAAGGTGCAGAGGCCGCGGCCAGGACGGTTTGAGAGTCGGCGGTGGGGGCTTGCCCAGTTGAAGAAGACATAAGCCGTGCTCACGGATAGATATCAGTTACGCTGCAAACAATCGTAACTCATACTAACTCTGTCCTGTGGTCCCTCCCCGATTTCTGCCAATTCCACCCCTCCTAGACCAAGAGCTCTAGGACCAGCGGAGCACCTGCAGCAGGTTGGAAAAATCATCCCGCCAGAGGGGATCCCCGGCTTGGGGCAGAAGGGGCTGCCAGGGATCCCCGTCGAAGCTCTGCAAAGCAAGGGAACCCTTGGTCACCAGCACCCAATGGGAAGGGGCCAGCCCCGCCTGGCGCTGGGCAGCGGTGAGATCTTCCTGGGCTTGATGCCAGGCAGAAAGCTGCAATTCTCTGGCCAAGGCAGCCAACACTGGCGCCAAGTTGAGGTGGCGGTTGGTGATGTTAAAAAGTAGCCAGCCCTGGGGCTTGAGCTTGCTGAGGTAGAGGGTCAGGGCCTCCTGGGTGAGCAGATGCAGGGGCACAGCGTCAGAGCTAAAGGCATCCATCACCAGTAGGTCATAGCTGCCATCGGGGATCCCTTGCAGGCGGAGGCGGGCATCGCCCAGGATTACCCGCACCCGCGCCCGCTGGCTGGCCCAGTCGAGGTAAGCAAAGTAGCGGCCTGCCCAGTTGGCCACGGTGGGATCCAGCTCGAAAAAGGTCCACTCATCCCCCGGCTCGGCGTAGGCGGCCAAGGTGCCGATCCCCAGCCCCAACACCGCAACCTGAGCCGGAGAAGAGCCTAGCTGCGCCCGCCACCGCTGGAGCGCCTGGCCCACCGGCCCTGGGCGGGAAAAATAGGTGAGCGGCTCCAGGGCTTTCTGGGGATCCAGGTTTTGGCTGCCGTGCAGCGTGGTGCCGTGCAGGAGGCTGCGGAAGGATCCCGCCTCGTTGCGGTACTCCACAAGGCGATGGAGGCCGAAGACACTGCGCTCGCTGGCTACCACCTGCAGCCCCGGTGGCAGCCAAGGCTGTCCCAGCAGCAAAACCAAGCCCATGGTCACCCCCAGGCGGCACAGCCATCCCCTCCTGCCTTCTCCCCCTAGGGCCAGCACCGCCCAGCCCAAGCCCAGCCCTACGGCTGCTCCAAGGTGAAAGAGCGCCTGGAAACGAAAGTGCACCAGCAAAAGGGGCAGGAGCAACCCCAACCCCAGCCCTAGGCCCAACCGTCCTCCCTGGGGCGCCAAGGCTGCCAGCGCTAGGCTTAGGAGGAGCGGATACTCCAGCACCGCCTCAAACACCTGGGGTGCTAGCAAAGCGGCAAACAGGCCCCCCAAGCTCCCTCCCAAAGCCAGCCACAGGTAAAACCGGGTCAACTGCTGGGCTGGCGGCCGACAGCGAACCAACTGGCTGTGGCAGGCCCAGCTCACCAAGCCAAAAGCCCCTAGATGTAGAGGCAACACTGCAGACCAAGGCTTCAACCAGCCCATGACCTGCGCCCCTATCGCCCCGCAGGCCAGCAAAGCTGTCGTCCCCAAAGCCAACTCGTTGGGATGGATGCCGCCGAAGGCCAGCATAAAGGTCACTAGGTAAATGCTCAGGGGGATGGCCCACAGCAAGGGCACCGCCGCCACATCGGTGGTCAGAAGGGTGGTGACTGCCACCACCAAACCCGCCGGTAAGAAGGCCCAGCCAGCCCAGCGCCAGCCCTCCCCCGGAAAGCTAGGCTCCGCCCTGCCCATTGCAACCGGCTCCCCTAGGACAGAGGGATCTGTCCCCTGTCTTTTTAGCAGCAGCCCCACCCCGCCTAGGAGCACCAATCCGGCCACCAACGCATAGGCTCCTCTCCAGAGCTGGGTTTGCTCAGCCAAAGACAGCCGCGGCTCCAAGAGCAGCGGATAACCCAGCAGTCCCGCCAAGCTGCCGGCATTGCTGGCTCCATAGAGTCCGTAGGGATCCCTCTTAACTCTTGCCCAGCCCCCGTTGCAGCAGTGGCGACGTTCCCGAGAGGAGCAATAGCGGCACCCCTGCTCCGACTGCCAAGTTGGCCAAGAGGGCTAGGGGAGGAAAGGCCTCCTCCGGCTGCGGGTGGCTCCTAAACTCAAAAGGCAAAAACTTAAGCCCCGCCAGCATGAGGATCCCGTGGATCAGCACGCCCCGCTCGGGATGGCGGCCCCGCCCCAGCCAATCCGCCCACAGGTAGCCCAATAGCAGGACAAGCTGGAAAAAGGCCAGGCAGGTATTCCACACCAGGGGGGATCCTCCCCACAGCGGCAGCAGCAACTTGCCCACCAACAACTGCCCCCAAAAGAGGCAGAAAGCGCTGGCAAACAACGTAAGGCCAACCAGCCAGACCACCGCCGCTCCCTTCAGCGGGCCTTGACTTGCAAGGGGAAGCGCTGCCTCAGCTCCTCTTCTACCTTAGGCAGCCATTCTTCTTGGAACACCCACACTTGCCCTTGCTGCACGCGGCCATCGGGGTTTTGCGTCAGCTCTAGCCAATACACCAATTGCTTTCCCCGCAGCACCACGCCTTGCGTGGCCAAGGCAAGGCTATAGCCGGGATTGCCAGCCAGGGCCGCAGGGGCCGGGTAGCGGATGACCTCCACTGCCTGGTCCAAATCGGCGGCGATCTCCGGGCCATAGACCTCGCGAATAGCTCGAAAGAGATCCTCTGCCGTCAGCCCTTGCGGGCGAAAAAAGGTCATCCGTTCCGAGCGGATCGTCTCCCGATCCAGGGGGTTGATGATCCGGCCTGGCGGGGCGACTGAGGCCAAGAAAGTAAACCGGGATCCATCCGGCTCCACCCGATGGATGTTTAACGTCTCGCCTGGACGGGGCCGCAGCACCGGGTTGTCTTTTACCCAGCTAGCCACCTGACTTGGCGCTTGCCCTGGGATCCCCCAAGCGGCTGCTGAAAGGCCCACTGACCAGCAGGTGAGGGCCCAGCCTACCCCCAAAGCCAAACGCCGTTTTCTGCGATTTGGATCTCGACCGGCGAGTTTCCTGCCTTGCTTGGCACCCAAGACCGGCCATGGATTGAAGTCCACTTTCTCACGCCTCCGCACAAGCGAACCCAAGCAAAATGTCAAGCAATACTCCTCCAGTGTATCTGGGGCTCTCAGGCCGCCTGGTGCGCCTAAGCGTGGGCATTGCAGCCAACAGTGGCAGGGATTTTTCAGCGAGATCCCCAAATCCTGGGATCTTGTCCCGCAAAACGTAAAAGATACCTTAGGATTAACAGTAAGCAAATCTCAAACGCATCAGGTCAGCACCTCAGGAGGTAAGCGATGGCTCTTGTTCCCATGCGCATCCTGCTGGATCATGCCGCCGAACATGACTACGGCATTCCAGCTTTCAACGTCAACAACATGGAGCAGATCCAAGCAATCATGCAGGCTGCCCATGAAACCAACAGTCCAGTCATCCTGCAAGCCTCTCGAGGGGCGCGCAAGTATGCGGGCGAACACTTTTTGCGCCACCTGATCCTGGCGGCGGTGGAAACCTATCCCCACATCCCTGTGGCCATGCACCAAGACCATGGCAACAGCCCCGCCACCTGCTACTCTGCTATCCGCAATGGCTTCACCAGCGTCATGATGGATGGCTCCCTCAAAGAAGATGCCAAAACCCCGGCCAGCTATGAGTACAACGTAGCCGTTACCGCTGAGGTGGTGAAGGTGGCCCACGCGGTTGGCGTGACGGTGGAAGGGGAACTGGGCTGCCTAGGGTCACTAGAGACGGGCCGCGGCGAGGCGGAAGACGGCCACGGCGCCGAAGGGGCTCTTAGCCGCGACCAACTGCTTACCGACCCGGATCAGGCAGTGGACTTTGTCGAGCAAACCCAGGTGGATGCGCTGGCCGTAGCCATCGGCACCAGCCACGGCGCTTACAAGTTCTCCCGCCGGCCTACGGGGGACATCCTAGACATCGATCGCATTGCGGAGATCCACCGCCGTCTGCCCAACACTCACTTGGTGATGCACGGCTCCTCCTCGGTACCCAAAGAGCTCATTGACATCATCAACCAGTACGGCGGCTCCATCCCCGAAACCTACGGTGTGCCCATTGAAGAAATCCAGCGGGCCATCAAAAATGGGGTGCGCAAAATTAACATCGACACGGACAACCGCCTAGCGATTACGGCTGCCGTGCGCCGCGCGCTGGCCGAGAACCCGAAAGACTTTGATCCCCGCTCTTTCCTCAAGCCTTCCATCAAGGAAATGCAAAAGGTGTGCGCCGAGCGCTACATTGCCTTTGGCTGCGCCGGTCACGGCACCAAAATTCCTGTCGTTACCTTAGATGAGATGGCGGCTAAGTACGCCTCCGGCGCTCTGTCGGCTCAGGTGAAGAAGACCGCTGTGGTCTAGGGATCGCTTGCCCAGCTTCTCATCGCTCCCCTCTCCTCTGTAAGGAGGGGGCTATTTTTTGCACCTCAAACCCTGCCCCTGGCAGTGCGGCAGCTCCAGGTGCAGTTAGCTCCAGGACTCTTGAGGGATCGGGCCTAGGGCCATTGCCTCCCAGAAAGGGGCCGAAGGCTGGTGCAGGACGATGCGATTGCCATCGGGATCCCACAGCTCCACCTCTTGGCCGTGAAAGGCCTGGCGCAGAGGGGAAGGGGAGATTTGGTACTCGGCTAACACCGCCGCTAGGGATCCCAAGTATCCAGCTAGATCCCGCACCTGCAGGCAGAGGCTGGCTGCCCCCCCTGGGACTGCCAACTCCGGCTCACGGCTGTGGTAGAGGCCCAGTCGCAGTCCCGGCAGCCGAAACTCCCCATACACTGGCTCGCCCTGGGGAGGAACCCGAACCTGGGGCGGGATCCCCAAAAGGGCTTGGTAAAAGCGCAGCAAGCGAGGTAAGTTGGGGGTGGCCAAGCTGAACAAAGCCGCGGCAATCTCCATGGCAACCCTAGCCCCCTTTTGCTTTTCCACTCTCTCCCAAGGTTGAACTATAGTAGGTAGCAAGACTTGCTGCCTCTTTACAAAAAACTGGAGCAACCTACCGTGCTGGGGCTATTTAGCCGCTTTTCCCGTGACATGGGCATTGACTTGGGCACGGCCAACACGCTGGTCTACGTGGCCGGGCGCGGCATTGTCCTGCAAGAGCCTTCTGTAGTGGCCATCGACCAAAACACCAAGCAACTTCTGGCGGTAGGGGAAGAGGCCAAAAAGATGCTGGGCCGTACCCCCAGCAACATTGTTGCCGTGCGCCCTCTGCGGGATGGCGTGATTGCCGACTTTGACACGGCAGAGATGATGCTCAAGCACTTCATCCAGCGGGTACACGGAGGTCATTACTTGATTGCGCCGCGCATTGTCATTGGCATCCCCAGTGGGGTGACCGGTGTGGAGCGGCGGGCGGTGATGGAGGCAGCCCTGCAGGCGGGGTCGCGGGAAGTGTACCTGGTGGATGAGCCGGTAGCAGCGGCAATTGGGGCTGGCCTACCGGTGCAGGAGCCCGTAGGGAACATGATTGTCGACATTGGCGGCGGCACTACTGAGGTGGCTGTCCTCAGCCTGCAAGGGATCGTGCTAAGCGAATCGGTGCGGGTGGCAGGAGATGAGCTGAGCGAAGCCATCATCCAGTACATGAAAAAAGCCCACAATCTTACCATTGGAGAGCGCACCGCCGAAGAGATCAAAATTCAAATTGGCTCTGCCTACCCCACTCAGGAAGAGCTGAGCATGGAAGTGCGGGGGCTGCACCTCCTCTCGGGCCTGCCTCGCACCGTGACGGTCAAAAGCACGGAGATCCGCGAGAGCATGGCCGAGCCTCTCTCAGTCATTGTGGAGGCCATCAAGCGTACCCTGGAGCGCACGCCGCCGGAGCTTGCTGCTGACATCATTGACCGTGGCATCATGTTGGCAGGAGGCGGAGCCCTGCTCAAGGGCCTGGACGCTCTGATTAGCCATGAAACTGGGATCATGGTTCACATTGCCCCCGATCCCCTCAGTTGCGTGGTGCTCGGCACGGGGAAAGTTTTGGAGGATTTCAAAACCCTGGGTCGGGTGTTGAGTGCCAGCTTCAAGGCCTAGCAGGGTTTGCAGCTCTCAATTTTGGGTGGGAGTGGAGTGGTTAAGAGGAGTACTGCTTGAGTCGGCTACGCCAATGGAGGCGCAAGGTTGGGGGACTGCTCCTGGCTACTTTGGCCCTAGGGGCCGCCCTAAGTCTGCGCCAAACGAAGGGATCCCTGCTGGTAGAGGTGTACACCTGGCTCACGGCCCCACTCCGTCCAGCCGTGAATCCCGAGGAGGTGCTCCGGCAGGCTGCTACCCGTGAGCTACAGGCCCTAGTAGCCGAGTTGCAGCACCAGAACCGCGAGCTAAGGCGGCTGCTGCAGCTTGCCGAGCAAGGGCCCCAAGTGAAGATCCCGGCAGCCGTAGTGGGCCGCAGTGCCGATCACTGGTGGCAGCAGCTTACCCTTGACCGCGGCAGCCGGCAAGGGATCAAGGTAGGGGATGTGGTGGTGGCGCCGGGAGGACTGATTGGTCGGGTTGAGGCAGTAACCCCCAACAGCAGTCGCGTGCTGCTCATTAGCGATCCCACCAGTCGAGTGGGGGTGACGCTGAGCCGCAGCCGGCAGATGGGTATCTTGCGGGGCACTGGCAGCCAGGAAGCTATTCTGGACTTTTTTGATAAAAATCCTCAGGTAGAGGTGGGCGATGTGGTGGTCACCTCGGGGCTGAGCAGCCTCTACCCCGCTGGGATTGTCGTGGGAACAGTTCGGGCAATTAACTTAGATGCTAGCCCTGCTCCCCAGGCCACTGTTGAACTGTCGGCGCCGCTAGGGTTTCTAGAATGGGCCTTGGTCTACCCCTATGCTCAACCTGCGGCTTCCCCCTCTTAAACCTCACCTCAACTGGCTGGTTACCGTCCTGTCAGGGCTGTTGGCAGCGGTGGCTCCGTGGTGGCGGGGGCCGGGCTTGGAGCTGGCGGGCTTGACCCCCGATTGGCCTTTGATTTGGGTGGTGTGCTGGAGTGTGCGGCGAAAAGCTTGGCAGGGGGCTGTTGCCGGGATCACCCTGGGGTTTCTGCAGGACGCCCTCACCAACCCCTATCCTACCCATGCTCTGGGGTTAGCCGTGGTCGGGATCCTCGCAGCCAGGTTGCAGAAACAGCGCTATGTGCACGAGGACTTTATCTCCATAGCTTTGATTGTCTTTGGCATGGTGGTGATTGCCGAAACGCTGATGGCGTTGCAATGGATGTGGCTGACGGCCTTTGCCCCGGCAGGCATGGCAAGTTCCCCGCTAGGAAGCCTTGGCAGCGCCGGCCCCCGCTCCCTAGAGAGCATCTGGTGGAACCATCAACGCAATGTCCTTACCTCGGCCATTTTAAGTAGTTTGTGGGCACCGGCTCTGTACTGGCCTCTTAGCCGTTGCTGGCACTCCCAAGAGCGGGATCTGCAGTAGCTGCGGAGGGAAGAGCAAGCTAGCCCAGCACCCAGCGCTGCAGGGCAATGCCAAGGAGCAGGCCCAGGCCGCCAAAGCGCACCACCTGCCAAAAGGTTGCAGGGAGAAACACTTCCAGCAGATAGGCTTGCAGCCGTTCTTCTAGCTGGCTGACTTCCGTCTGGAGCTCAGCCCATTGGTCAGGGGAAAGCTGCGACAGGCGCTCCAGCTGGCGCAGGTCGGCTAGCCGTGCCTGTAAGATCTCAAGCCTTGCTTGCAAAGCCTCAAGCGGATCCGGGGAATCGGGAGGAGCTGTCACGGCTGGGTCTTGGCTGGAGTGAAAAATCCGGTCTGAATTTCGTTGAAGGGCTTGGCTTGGATCACCCCCGGGGGAACGGGATCCAGCTGGAAAAGAGCCCGAATGGCGTTCTCCACTTCCGTGATGGGGCGGTTGCCGATGGAGCGGTAGACAAGCTTGCCCTGGGAGTCAAAAAGAAGGGTTTGGGGAACTCGGCCGCTATAGTACTGGCCGCGCTCATCGCCTGGCAAAAGAGAATCCACTGAGTAAGGAATGAAATAGACTGCCCGGCCATAGCGAACCTGCAAGCTGGAGAGAGTTGCCGCGTACCGTTTGCAATCGCTGCTGTCGTCGATGTAGTAGACAAGAAGGGCCGGGATCCCTTGTTCCTTCGCCTGCTTTAGGGAGACGCGCGGCGGAACCATGCCCCCATTGGAGCCGTAGAGGGCAAAGATGTTGCCGTCGTAGCGGTCGTCGTTGAGAAGAGCATGGGCAGGCGGAGACAGCCAACCCGTTAACAGGAAACAGGCAACCAGCAGGAGAAGACGGAGCTGCCGCATATTCAAGCGAGGGCCTGTCGGAAAACCCGGCAAGGGGGGACTTCCTCATTGTGCCACTTGCACGGCGCCGCCTTGTTCCCCTGGGCTGGGATCCAGCTTGGGAGCGGTGGATGATGGCCTCCGCCCATCGTAAGGTAGCCGGCGCTATTCGTGCCCCCTAGGCATTGCCAGCAGGCTACGCAGGAGGTTAGCCTTTGGAACAGTCTCCTGGCAGAGCGACTCTGGAGATGCTGCTCTGCGGAGGCCAGCCTAGATGGAAAGCTGTCCATGGGAGGGTCTTGGATCCGGTGTTGCTAGCTGTCGAAGCCGCTGCTTCCGTTGAGCCGCCAGGGGGAGACAACCTCGCTCCTGTGATCTTGGTGGCGGTGCTGCTGGCACTGGTGGTTATCTACCTGGTCAGCCGCATTGCCGGGGAAATAGCCGTCCGCTTCGGCTTTCCTCCTGTACTGGGCGAGCTAGTGGGGGGTGTCCTGGTGGGCGGTTCTGCCCTGGGGCTGCTGGTTTTTCCCGAGGGGCCGCCTTCTGCTGAGACGTTGCCTGCTTTGGCCCATGCCTCGGCTCTTATGCAACTTTTACAGGCCACCGCTGGCCTTGACGAGGGATCCCTGGTGCCGGTGTTTGCCTCCCAGGCTGAGATCATCGAGGTCCTCTCGGAAATCGGGGTCATTATCCTCCTCTTTGAAATTGGCCTCGAGTCCGATCTGGGGGAACTGTTGCGGGTTGGCCCGCAGGCGGCGGCTGTAGCCGTTATTGGGGTTGCTGTCCCCTTCGCGGCGGGAACACTGGGCCTGCTCTACCTTTTTCATGTGCCCGTCATCCCCGCCATCTTTGCGGGGGCAGCTCTGACGGCAACCAGCATTGGCATCACCGCCCGCGTCTTGGCCGAGCTGCAAAAACTCACCTCCCCCGAAGGCCAGGTGATCCTTGGCGCCGCCGTGCTGGACGACGTGTTGGGCATTATCATCTTGGCCGTGGTGGCGAGCTTGGCCAAAACCGGCGAGGTTGATGTCGCCGATGTGGGCCTCATCCTTGTCAGCGCTGTCGTCTTTCTGGTCGGCTCTATTGTCTTGGGGCGACTCCTCAGCCCCTACTTTGTGGCTCTCCTCAGCCACCTGAAGACCCGCGGCAACCCCCTTCTGCCGGCTCTGGTGTTGGCTTTCCTGTTGGCCTACGTGGGGCAGGCCATCCACCTGGAGGCGATTCTGGGCGCCTTTGCCGCTGGCTTGATTTTGGGGGAAACGGACAAGCGCCAAGAGCTAGGAGAACAGATCAAGCCCGTTTCCGACCTGCTGGTGCCCATCTTCTTCGTCTGTGTTGGGGCCAAAACCAACCTCGCCGTCCTTAACCCCACCCTCCCTGCCAACCGGGAAGGGTTGATCATTGCCGCCTTCTTGGTTAGTGTTGCCATTTTCGGCAAGCTGGCCGCTGGCCTGGGGGCGTTTGGCAAGCCGGGCCTCAGCCGTTACGCTGTCGGCGTGGGCATGATTCCCCGCGGTGAGGTGGGCCTGGTGTTTGCTGGGGTGGGATCGGCCAGCGGTGTTCTTTCCGGCGCCCTTGACGTCAGCATCGTTGTCATGGTGATTGCCACCACCTTCGTTGCCCCCCTCTGGCTGCGGGGAGTGCTGGGGGGTGGAGAAGCAACAGCAGCCACCACGGCAGCTCCAGAGGCCCCTTCCTCTCTCCTAGAACTCCAAGCCGAGGTTACAGAGCAAGATCGCAAAGGGGCTGAGGGCACCCTAGAGCCTGTCCCTCCGGCCTCGGAACGGCTGGGTATTCCCGAGAGTTAATGGAACGGTTGCCGCTCCGCCCATAGGCGCCGCCAGATGGCCTGCACCAGCAGCCGGATAGGATTGCGCCAGCTCGGCTCCCCTTCTGCAACCTTGGCCGCTGCCTGCGCCGGCGGTGCTACTTGGACTGGGGACGGCTCGAACCGCTGCAGCGTGGTTGCCCGCCGATCCAGGACTGGGGTCTTGAGGCTGCGGAAGCTTACCTCCTGGAGGTACTGCTGCAAGTCGACCTCAGAAGAGCGGCAAACGTAGTCTTGCAGCCGCACCTGCTCTCCCAACAGAATTTGATCCCCGTCTTTGAGATCCCAGCTCAAACATCTCTGCCCGTTGACCGAGAGGCCGTTCGTGCTGCGCTTGCCCTCGATATTCCCATCCAGCAAGCGGTAGGTGTACTGCCCGTCCTTTTGCGGTAGCCGCAAGAGCAGGGCGTGTTGCCGAGAAACAGCCGCCGAATGAATGACAATGGCGTTGCTGGGATCTCAGGTGGCGGCACTGAGGGCCAAGGCTCGCCTTCCCTGCTCGTCGTCGATCACCAAAACGTGCCAAGTTTGGGAAGCTGGGTCGGCAGGCATGGCTTGGGGTTAGCTTGGCCAGGAACGGAGGGGCCAAAGAGGGTCTTCCCTATACCCCTATATACCCCTATAATAGGGTAGGGCTTTTTGCCCGCGAGGAATCGTAAACACCGGTCATGACTGCACCTTCCTCCCTTCTCCAGGAGCTTCCTCCGATTTACCCTGGCGTTGCCGTGCGGGTCATCAACCCCAACGATACCTACTACCTCTTTGAAGGCCAGGTGCAGCGGGTTACCGACGACCACGCTGCTGTCCTTTTTGAAGGCGGCAACTGGGATAAGTTGGTAACCTTCCGCCTCACGGAATTGGAAGTGGTGGACAAGTCCCGCCGCTAGCTCCCTTGGGTGTCCCTGGGACTTCCCATGCGCAGCCACTGGCAGGAACCTTTCCTCTGGATCCACGCTGCTGGGATCCTCCTTTTCCCCCTGTGGATGGGGCTAACTATTGTTGGGTTGGCTAGGGGGGATCCCCTCCTGCCGGTGGGCGTGGAGCAGGCCGCAGTGGCGGTGGCAGGCATTGGGCCGGTTTTAGCTATGCAGTGGCGCAAGCCCTTCAATGTCTTCAGCCTGTGGGTGGTCGCCTTTCCTCCGGAGGAGCTCTCCCCTGACCAGCGCCGCATCCTGGCTGCTTTTGTGAGCCCGGAACACAAGATCTTGACGGTGTTGGCGGCGTTCCTACTGCTAGAGGTTCTCGAGCGTCTTTACGACTTGGCACCTCTCTTTGCCCCCCTTACTCCCGGCGATGGCAGTCGGCTAGCGGGTCTAGTCATTGCTGCCTTTGGCTTTTGGGGAGCCAATGTGTTTTTGCAGATCCCTCTTGCTGTAGCGCGGGTTCTTTTCTTGAGCGATCTGGAGCTGGCCCAGATCGACCCCATCCCTGCTGAAGAGATTGAAAGCCGCTTTTCCAGCTTTGGCACTCGCCATAACCTTTTGCTACGGCGGCTGCTGCGCCGTTTGGCCAGGGTCCCAACCCAACCCTAAAGCAGGAACGGAAACCAATCCCCAGGGCCAGCTTCCTCGGCTAAGACAGCCACACCCTAAAGCCCAGCTTTTCTTTAGCCGAGTTTTGAGGGCAGGTTTCTGCCCCGAAGAGGCTGCAGCTCGATGTTAGATTGGTGGATGGGATCCAGACCATCGGCATTCTCCCGACTTCGAGGCTACTGCACCGGCCATGGCGAGCAACTTTTCCTTCCGCTTCAGGCAATTTGCCCAACGCCTCCGAGAAACCACCCAGCTTCCTCCCTTTTTCACTGACCAAGCCACCAGCGAAACCCAAAACCTGGCCCGGGAGTTGGCCTTGGTGGGGGAATATGCCACCCAGCTCAGCCAGGTGGTGATGGAAGTGGACTTCCTCAACCAGCTCTATACCCGCCTCTTGAACGAGCGAGAAGTGCTGCAGCAGGAAAAAGAGAACTTGGAGGCGCGGGTCTTTGAGTTGCAGCAGGAGCGCAACGAGATCGAGCCCCAGGTGATGCACCTGCGCGAACAACTCAGCCAAGTTGCCTTTCAACTGGAGCAAACCCAAAACCGCGAGCGCAGCCTCAGCGAACGGGAACGACAGCTCTCGGAAATTGTTGCCCAACTGGAGCGCCGTCGAGCTGTGCTCAACCAGGCCATTGAAAACCTTACCAACCAGGAGGCCGACTACACCGTCCGCAACAAAGAGCTGGAAGCGGTGATCAAAGACAACGAGCGCAAAGCTCAGCAATACCTAGAGGCCGTCAACCACTACCGCGCATACTTGGAAGAGCTAAACGCCCAGATCCAAGAGGCCCAGGCCAAGCTGAAAAGCCTCGGGGTCGAGCCCAAACCCGCTAACCTGCCGCGGCTTGAGGATATGGAAAAGCCAACTCCCATCCCCACACCGCCGCCTTCCCCTCCAATTGGCTACCCACCGCCCCCGCCTCAGCAGTCTCCTCCAACCCAGCCAGGTGGCTATTGGCAGGAGAGCCCCTTCGACGACGATCCCTGGGCCTAGCCTGCCGGCAGTTGCCGTTTTGCAGCGGAGTTCAGCGTTCCCTCTTCTGACCTATCTGGGGAAGGGGTGGGATCCAACATCACAAACAGAAACGACTCCAGCCCTGCCAGGTAGGTGAGCACCTGCTCCTGAGCCGCTTCCTGGTCTATTCGATTGGCTTGGGCTGCTTGCTCGATGAGGCTGGCCACCGCCGTTGGCCCCTGCAACAGGGATCCCAGCCAGGCCATCTGGGCCCCGGGAATGGTTAGGCGCCCACGGCTAGCCCCTGGCCAATTCATAGCAAACTCCTGCTTTTTTTCGTGGGCCTGGGCGAAGTTGTGGCGAAATTCAGCGTTGTCCGCCAAGATGGGGTTGAGCTGTACCCTGCCTCTCAGCCAGTCTTCATCACTCCAGGGCAAGACCAGGGAAGAGCCAGGGTGCTCCGCCCAAAAGTCGATGAGGCGGTGGTTGGGGCAGATCAGCTCGTAGAGGTGGTTTTGCTCGGCGGGAGAGAGCTTGTCCAGCTCCGCCTCTAGCCAAGCCGGCATGGCTCTGTCTTTGAACAGCAGCGCTGGATCCCAGTCAGCGTAGTCCACAAGGCAAACCAAGCCCAGCTCTGCCTCTTGGAGCATGCGCATCAGGTCTGGGATCAGAAATCCCTTGTCCCCAGGCAAGAGGTAGTTGGCCCGGATGGCGGCGTCGTCGCTGTAGAACTTGGGATCCCAGCGCAGGGCAGCCCGCAGCTCGTCGGAGGCCAGGCTGGTCATGAACTCCCGCACCCGCCGGCAGGCTTCGGGGGTGGGCAGCTCAAACAGGCCCAGCAGCCGGAACGCCTCCTGCATGCGGAAGATCACCTCCCGCTGGTAGGCGTGGTGTAGGTTGGCCCGCAGGATCCCGTTTGGCTTGAGCACTCGCTTGAGGGCCTTTAGCCCAGCCACCGGGTCGTCCAGCAAATAGAGCACATCGTTAAGGCTGATAAAGTCAAACTGCAACCCGAGCCGTTCGACCTCCAACAAGTCTAGGGCGTAGAGCTCCACCTCCCCGAACCCGTGGTAGCGCAGGCGCCGCTCGGCTGCTCGCACTGACTCTGGCGCCAGATCACAGGCCACCAGCCGCGCCCCTGGATTGGCCTCCGCCAAGAGCAAGGTCTCCCAGCCAGAGCCACAGCCGACATTGAGGATGGTGATCCCCTCGCTGGGCAGGATGGCGCGGGTACGGGCGTATTGGGCCGTCGTCCAGCTCAGGCGGTACAGGCTGTCGATGGCGTTGCGGCCTGACGTCTCGAGGGGCACGTTGGGATAGGGCAGTTCCTCGTAGAGTTGCCGCAAAGACTCAGTCGTGCTGCCGGCCATGGGATCCGCTCCTAGGAAGCTGCTTCTTATGCTACTGCCCCAGGAAGGCCGCAATAGCGCCGGCAATGGCCTCATTGCCCCCGCGATCCAGCTCCTCCGGCGCCTGGGGAGGGTGAGGGGGATCCCGCAAGAAGTCCCAGGATCCCTCGAAAAACTCCTCGGCAGAGAGGATGCGATGCCAGCCGTAGCGCCGCAATCCCTCCACCAATAGGGGCGACTCGGCAAACCCAAAGCGGTTGACACAGGCCATGGGCGTGCCACAGCGCAGTGCCTCTGCCAAGGTGCCATAGCCCGGCTTGGACACCACCCAGCGGCAGAGGGGCATCACATCCACTGGCCGCCACACTTGACCGTCTAGGACTCGCAGGTTGGGCAAGGCAGGAGCCTGCTGGTCAAAGGTGAGAAACTGCCAGTCGGGAAAATCCTCCAGCCGCCCGTAGGGCAAGCCCTGCAGCCCCAGCCCGCCAAAGGTCAACAAAACCGTGGGCTGCTCCCGCTCTAGCCCCAGGCGCTGGGCCACCTCCTCTGCCAAGTAGCGCGGATCCGACCCCGTCAGCCCCACGGCCTCTTGGCGGGGAAAGGCGCCCATGGGCTCGGCAAAGGGCAGGCGAAACAGCCGCTGGCACCGCCCGTACAGCTCGCGGATCCAGACCACGAAAGGCTGGAACTGGGGGCCATACTCTTGATAGATAAAGTCCCAGCCGAAGTTGCTCGCCATCCAGCAGGGGATCCCGGCGGCCTGGGCAATTGCTGCAGCCAGCGGCGGCACGTCCGCCAACACCAAGGGTATCCCCTGGGCGCGAATGAACTCCGCTTCTTCCTGAATCAGTGCCTCAGCCCCGGCTTTGAACGTCTTGAGGGCAGCTAGTGTAGCCGGCAGATCTGCCTGCAGACCATCGGGCTGCACCACGCCTACATCCAGGGCCCGCTGTCGATGGAGAAACGACCCCTCCACATAGCGCTCCAGGAGCCAGCGGGGGGCTGGTGTCACCCAAATGGGCAGGACATTGGGATCCCGCCGCCGCAAAGCGTTTACCACCGCCGCCAGGCGGGTGACGTGCCCAAACCCATGGGCCGTTGCCGCCACATACAGAGGAACCGGCTTCACCGCCATAGCCTCAGGAAAGAACAGGCTGAGGTCTTTCCCGCCAGGAGACCCAGAGGTTGCTGGCCAAGATGAGAACTAGGCCCAGCACGGAGCCGGGAGCGATCTGCTCCCGCAACAGCACCGCAATCAGCCCCAGCGACAAGAAGGGTGTTACATAGACCCAATTGGCCAGGGATCCCCGCTCGTTCGCTAGCTCCAGCGCCCGCAACCAGAACACAAAAGTCAAGCCCATCTCCGCCAAGCCGATGTAGGCCGCCCAGCCCAGCCCTGCCATTGTCCACCTCAGCTCCTGAAACGGC
>NZ_JANSHI010000002.1:0-100281 GCF_047461615.1 Synechococcus sp. W65.1
GGATCGCAAGCTGCCAATGGTCTCCCTGCATGGCCATGTAGAGCTGAGAGCGCGATAGGTCGAAGCCAATGAGTTTATCGCAAGGGCCGGGTTTTGATGGGGTGGATCCCCCGGATCCGAAGCTGATCGATGCCTGTGTGCATTGTGGGTTTTGCCTGACCACCTGCCCCAGCTATCGCGTCCTCGGCAAGGAGATGGACTCACCTCGGGGCCGCATCTACCAGATGGACGCCCTCAATCAGGGCCAAATCTCTCTCTCAGCGGCAGTGGTTTCCCACTTCGACACTTGTCTGGGCTGTTTGGCCTGTGTAACGGCTTGCCCCTCGGGGGTGCGCTACGACCGGCTGATTGCCGCTACCCGACCTCAGATTGAGCGCAACTACCGCCGCAACCTCTGGGATCGACTGTACCGCCAGTTGATTTTTTTCCTCTTCCCCTATCCGGAGCGGCTGCGACCGCTGCTCTGGCCCCTCTGGCTCTACCAAAAGATGGGGATCGGCGCCTGGATCCGCAAGGGGCTGGAAAAAATCTCCCCGCGGCTGGCGGCCATGGAATCGCTGCTGCCCCCTTTGCAGGTGGAGCACCTTTTGCCCAAGCGCTATCCGGAGCGGATCCCGGCGGTGGGCGAGCGCCGCTTTCGCGTGGGGCTGATTCTTGGCTGTGTGCAGCGCCTGTTTGCCCCCCAGGTAAATGAGGCCAGTATGCGCGTCTTAACCCACAATGGCTGTGAGGTGGTGATCCCACCTGCCCAGGGCTGTTGCGGAGCCTTGCCCCACCACCAAGGGCAATTGCAGCAGGCGAAAACTCTGGCCCGCCAGATGGTGGATGCTTTTGCTGGCTACGAGTTGGATGCCATTCTCATCACTGCCTCTGGCTGCGGGCATACGCTGAAGGAGTACGGCCACATCCTGGGTAAGGATCCCCACTACCAAGAGAAAGCAGCCCAGTTTGCGGCCAAAGTCAAGGACATCCAGGAGTTTCTTGCTCAGGTGGGGTTGACCGCTCCTCTCCATCCGCTGCAGCCGGATCCCTTGGTGCTGGTCTATCAGGATGCCTGTCACATGCTACACGGGCAGCGCCTTAGCCAGGAGCCGCGCCAACTGCTGCGGCAGATCCCGGGCCTGGAGCTGCGGGATCCCGTCGATGCTGCCCTCTGCTGTGGCAGCTCCGGCGTCTACAACCTGCTGCAACCCGAGGTGGCGGACGAGCTGGGATCCCAAAAGGTGGCCAACCTCCTCAACACCGGCGCCCAGGGGATCGTTTCCGCCAACATCGGCTGCCGCTTGCAAATCCAAAAGCACCTGCGCCTGCAAGGCAAGGCCAGGATCCCCATCTACCACCCCATGGAGCTCTTGGACCGGGCTCTCCAACCGCCCACTCCAGAGCTAGCCAAGGCAACTGCCTAGCTAGAGCTTGAGAGCGGCGCGGGGATCGTAGGACTGGATGCGCTGCAGCTTTTCGTAGAGCTCTCGTTCCTCCTCCGAAAGCCGCGTGGGCAAATAGATCTGAACTACCGCGTAGAAGTCGCCTCGCTCCCCGTTGCCCTTGGGAAAGCCCCGCTCTGCCAACCGCAGCTTCCGCCCTGGTTGCGTCCCTGGCGGGATGCGCAGCTTCACCAGCCCGTCTAGCGTGGGCACCTCCACCTGGGCGCCTAAGACCGCCTCGCTGGGACTAAGCGGCAGGTCGCAGTAGACGTCAAACCCCTCTAGGCGGTAGAAGGGATGCTCCTTCAGCTCGATCTTGAGGTAGAGATCGCCAGCACCCCCGTTGGGTTTGGGGTGGCCCTGGCCGCGCAGGCGAATCCGCTTGCCCGGCGTGATTCCCGGTGGGATGCTCACCTCAAGCACGCGATCCCCGCCCACCCGCAGGCGGCGCTTTCCCCCCTCAAACGCTTCCGAGATGGAAAGGTGGAGGGTGGCCTCCGCGTCGTAGTTGGCATTGGCCGAAGGACTGCTGCGGTCTTTGCCAGAGCTGCGCACTCGCCCTAGCAGTTGATCGATAAAATCCTGAAAGTCTTCAAACTGGTCGAAATCGACGCCCCCTCCCCCCAAGCCAAAGTCCTCGCCAAAGGAGCTTTCGCCAAAGGGGCTGCTGTAGGTCTCTCGCCGGTAGCGAAAGCCACCCTGCTGGTGGTACTGGCTGAATTGGTCGTACTGCCTGCGCTTGCTGGGATCGGAGAGAACCTCGTAGGCTTCGTTGATGTCTTTGAACTTTTCCTCAGCAGTTTTGTCGTTGGGGTTGACGTCTGGGTGGTATTTCCGCGCCAAGCGACGATAGGCCTGCTTGATCTCCTCAGCAGTGGCTGTCTTGCTAACCCCCAGAATTTTGTAGTAGTCCTTGAAGCTTTGCATGGAGGCATCCGCAGGCAGAGGGCTACCAACCCCGAAGAAGGAAGGAGGCGGGCTAGTGACCCTTGCCCATTCCCTCCCTCCTCCTGTTGAAACTGGCACCAGAAGCCGGATCCCTCCTTCCTAGAGGGATCCCGCAGGGGTTACTTGGCCTCAGTGAAATCGGCGTCAATGACGTCATCGCTGCCGCCGGCAGTCTTCCCTGCGCTAGCAGTGGAGCTAGAGGAAGCGCCAGCTTGCTGATAGAGCTCGCTACTCATGGCGTAGAGAGCCTCCTGCAGCTCCCGCTCCTTGCTTTGGATGGCGCTGTCGTCATCGCGCTGGATGGCCTCCCGCAGCTCCCGCACCAGGGTTTCGATTTGGCTGCGCTTGCTGGAGGAGATCTTGTCTCCCAGCTCCTTCAACTGCCGCTCGGCCTGGTAGGCCAGAGAGTCGGCCTTGTTGCGGCGCTCGATTTTCTCGCGGCGAGCGCGGTCTTCGGCGGCGTATTTTTCCGCTTCGGCAATCATCCGCTCCACCTCTTTGCTATCGAGCGTGGAGGCGCCAGTGATGGAGATGCTTTGCTCCTTGCCGCTTCCTCTGTCTCTAGCCGTTACCTTGAGGATGCCGTTGGCGTCGATATCAAAAGTCACCTCAATTTGGGGCACACCGCGAGGAGCGGGTGGGATCCCTTCCAGCCTAAAGCGGCCCAGCGATTTGTTGTCGCGAGCCAACTCCCGCTCCCCTTGAACCACGTGGATTTCCACCGAGGTCTGCCCATCTTCCGCTGTGGAGAAGATCTCCGACTTGCGGGTGGGAATGGTGGTGTTGCGCGGGATCAGCTTGGTGGCGATACCGCCCAGGGTTTCTACCCCCAGCGACAGGGGAGTGACATCCAAGAGCAGCACGTCTTTGACCTCGCCCGCCAGCACCGCGGCTTGGATGGCAGCGCCGACAGCCACCACCTCGTCGGGGTTGACGGTTTGGTTGGGCTCCTTGCCCAGCAGTTCCCTCACCAACCGCTGTACCGCCGGAATGCGGGTGGAACCACCCACCAGCACCACTTCGTTGATGTCAGCCTTGGTGAGCTTAGCATCCCGCAGGGCCTGCTCCACCGGACCTTTGCAGCGCTCTAGCAGGTCGGCGCAGAGGTGCTCAAAGTGGGCGCGCGAGAGCTTCAGCTCCAGGTGCTTCGGACCGTCGGCAGTGGCAGTGATGAAGGGCAGGTTGATGGTGGTCTCCAAGACGCTGGACAGCTCAATCTTGGCTTTCTCAGCAGCTTCTGTTAGCCGCTGCAGAGCCTGCCGGTCTTGCCGCAGGTCGATCCCTTCCATGCGCTTGAACTCTTCGGCCATCCAGTCGACGATCTTCTTGTCGAAGTCGTCGCCGCCCAGTTGCGTGTCGCCGCTGGTGGCTTTCACCTCAAAGACCCCATCTCCTACCTCGAGAATGGAGACGTCGAAGGTACCACCGCCCAGGTCAAAGACAAGGATGGTCTCGTTGGTGCGCTTATCCAAGCCGTAGGCCAAGGAAGCTGCGGTCGGCTCGTTGATGATGCGCAGCACCTCCAAGCCGGCAATGCGGCCTGCATCTTTGGTGGCCTGCCGCTGGGAGTCATTAAAGTAGGCAGGCACGGTAATAACGGCTTGGGTGACCTGTTGACCCAGGTAGCGGCTGGCGTCTTCGACCAGCTTGCGCAGCACCATGGCCGAGATTTCCTCGGGGGCAAATTCCTTGTTCATGCGGGGTGAGTACAACTTGACATTGCCCCGCTCATCCCGCCGCACCTGGTAGGGAACCCTCCTGGCCTCGGCGCCCACCTCGTCGTACTTGCGCCCGATAAACCGCTTGACGGAGTAAAAGGTGTTCTCGGGGTTGAGCACTGCCTGGCGACGGGCCATCTGACCCACGAGGCGCTCTCCATCCTTGGTAAAGGCAACTACCGAGGGTGTGGTGCGGCTCCCCTCGGCATTAGCAATAACCGTGGGGACACCCCCCTCCATTACGGCGACAACCGAGTTGGTTGTGCCCAGATCAATTCCTACAACTTTTCCCATCGGCTCCTTCTTCTCCTCTTTGTGTGTACAGGACTTCGGTTACCGCCGCCAGCCCATCCGCTTGTGGGGTAGCTTGGGCAGCCAACTTGCGAAAATCTGGCAAAGGCTTAGCCATTTCCTAAGCCGATCTTAACCAGGTGGTTGGCAGCGCTAGGGCGAGAATGCCGCCCATTTCTGGGGGTTGAAAAGCCGACCTATTACGGATCTCCGTACCTGCGGGGTTGGGGAGTCGAAGCTTCGGGGGTGGGGAGAAAAACTCATCCAGGGCCGCCACCGCAAGAGTTGCAGGCCCAGACCAACTTCACGTCGCCAATCACCCCTTTGCTGAGGAGCAGCCAGGCGTTCGTGCCCTTCCCCGCAGGGTTACAGCGGGGATCCATCGAGGCAAAAAAGAGCATTAGTGAGAAAGACTAAGAAAAACAGCAAAAGAAAGAGAAAGAGAGAGCTTGCCGCTAGAGCCTTTTTCAAGGAGCTCTCAAGCCCAAAGCCTTATCTGGCAAGGCTTAGGCGGTTTCCGGCACAGCGTCCCTGCTTGAGAAAAATCTTGACGCCTTCTGAAATAGAGCAATATATTGTGGATTCTGTGCGGAAATCCTGCGCTGTTCACATCTCGGTATCTGGGGGACTGCTATGCCGACTTTGACTCGTTCTCCCTGGACACTGCGAGACAGCGAAAAGCTCTATCGCATCTGCTACTGGGGGGAGCCCTACTTCCGTATCAACGCCGCTGGTCATGTGGAGGTAACCCCACAGGGCCTACAGCAGCAGGAACCGGGCATTGACCTGTACCACCTGGTGAAGGATCTGGTGGCGCGGGGTTTGCAGTTGCCGTTGTTAATTCGCTTTCCCGAGATTGTGGCCGACCGCATGCGGCAGCTTTGCCAGAGCTTTCAGCAGGCCATTGAGCGCTTTGGCTACCCCAATGTCTATCGGGGGGTTTACCCGGTCAAGGTGAACCAGCAGCGCCACCTGGTGGAAGAGGTGGTGAAGCACGGTCGCGCCTACCATTTTGGCCTGGAAGCGGGATCGAAGCCGGAGCTGTTGATCGCCCTAGCTCTACTGGACACTCCCGGGGCTTTGCTCATCTGCAATGGCTACAAAGACCGCGACTTTATGGAAACGGCCCTCTTGGCCCAGCGGCTGGGGCGCACGCCCATCATCGTCCTGGAGCGGCTGCAGGAGCTGGAGCTGGTGCTGCAGGCTGCCGAGCACCTGGGCATTGATCCCATGCTGGGGGTGCGGGCCAAGCTTTCTACCCAAGGCAGCGGGCGCTGGGGCACCTCGGCCGGGGATCGGGCCAAGTTTGGCCTTACAGCGACGGAGATTTTGCAGGTGGTGGAACGGCTGCGGGAAGTCGGCAAGCTGCACTGTCTGCGCCTGTTGCACTACCACATCGGCTCGCAGATCTCGATGGCGAGTGTGCACGGGCGGGCTGTGCGGGAGGCCAGCCAGATCTACATTGAACTCGTCAAGCTGGGGGCGCCGATGGGCTACCTGGATATCGGCGGCGGCTTAGGGGTTGACTACGACGGATCCCAGTCCGCCAGTCATTTCTCCCAGAGCTATAGCGTCGAGGACTACGCCGCCACCGTGGTGCAGACAGTGCTGACCACTCTGCAGCCGCACGGGATCCGGCCACCGGTGCTGGTTACCGAAAGCGGGCGGGCCTTGATGTCCCACCAGTCGGTGTTGGTCTTTGACGTGCAGGATGTCAATGTGGCTAGCCCCTACCCCATGCCTACCCACCTCACCTCCAATGCAGAGGTGATCCAGAAGCTAAACCAGCTTTACTACGAGATCCGGCCCGATACCCTAGTGGCCGATTATCGCCGCTGCCAGGAGCTAAAAGAAGCTGCCCTGCGCCAGTTCATCGAGGGATCCCTCAGCTTGCAGGAGCGGGCCGAGGTGGAGCGGCTGTTTTGGAACTGCTCCGACAAGATCTGTACCTTGGCCTACGAGCAGTACCAGGCAGGACAGCCCGTGGCTGTAGATCTCCTGGAGCTGGACGAGATGCTGGCCAGCATCTACTACGGCAATTTCTCCCTGTTCCAGTCCCTGCCGGATAGCTGGGCCATCGGCCAGGTCTTTCCCATCATGCCCATCCACCGTCTGGACGAGGAGCCGCGCCAATGGGCTACCTTGGCGGATCTAACCTGCGACAGCGACGGCAAGATCAACCGCTTCTTTGGCGAAGACGGCCAAATCACCTCGGTCTTGCCGCTGCATGATCCCGACGGGCAGCCCTACCTGCTGGGGGTGTTCTTGGGAGGTGCCTACCAGGAGATCCTGGGGGATCTGCACAACCTCTTTGGCGACACCAACGCGGTGCATGTCCGCACCCGTCCTGGCGGCTATCACGTCTCCCAAGTGATCAAGGGAGACACGATTGCTGAGGTGCTGAGCTGGGTGCAATACACCAGCGAAGACCTGGTGGAAGCCCTGCACCACGCCACTGAAGCCGCTCTACAAAGGGGGCAGATCACTCTAGAGCAGGCTAGGGCGCTGCAGCAGCACTTTGAAGACAACCTGCGGGCCTACACTTACCTGCACCGCTAGCTGCCCCTCTGCCATCCCAGCTTTAGCTCGTGGGGGTGGTGGGGGTAGCTGAGCCCTGCGCTGTACTCAGCGCCGGGAGTAGGTCACGGAAGGGGTGGGCTCTATGGCCCCCTTTTTCTAATGACAGCTTCCGGCCTGAGCAGAGGTGCTCCTTACCCGGCAATCTGAACCAGACACGGGTTTGATCCACAGCCAACCAAAGAAAGCAGGGTCACGCCAGCTATCCCTGCCCGCTGGCAACGTACTCTCAAGCCCGGCGAAGAAAGTTGACCAACGCCAACAAAACCAAAGCGCCAACGGTTGCCATCAACAATTTCCCCAGCAGACCTGTAGCCCATAAGCCGAGCAAGTTGAAAAGGTATTCTCCCACAACTGCTCCGCAAATGCCGACAATGATGTTACCAATCAGGCCAAAACCGTAGCCGCGCTGGATAGACCCTGCCAGCCAACCGGCAATTGCCCCGATCACTAGAGACCTTAGTACGCTTTCCATGCCCTTTGCTCCTTCTTTTCCCGAGACAAATCCACTCCACCTCCAGCTTCTTTCCAAGTCGAGACAGAGCCTGGCAGTGACATGATAACTGCAGGGATCCCTTGCTTTCCACGGCTCCCCAGCTCTACAAAAGGAAAGACTGGCAGGGTGAGATCTGCCAGCCTAGGTTAGTTCCCTGGAAGTGAGCTGAGAGCGTCGTTGCCAACGACTTCAACCCAGTTCCAGTCTCTGCCGTTTCCCCCCCTCCCGAAGTGATCCGGATCACGCGGCAAAGGTTCTTTAGAAGCGGCCCTGCTCCCCACCTCTGACCGACAAAGGTCAAAGCAATGGAGGCAGAGCCCTAGAACAAGGGCAATTGCTGCTCTTCCCAGTCGGCGGGGCTTGGAGGATCCACCTCCTCCTCGTTGGCATTCCCTTCCGGCAAGGGATCTGCTGCTTCCGCCAGCAACTGACGGGCAGCCGCCAGCAACTCGTTGCGCAAAGGGGCCAGATCGCTGCGGTCAGCTAGATACTGCTCCAGAGCCGTCAGGGGCTCTAGATGTCTGGGATCCAAGCCCGGCAAGCGGATGCGGCCAGGGCTGACCACTTCTGGGGCAATGGTGTAGCTGAAGGCAGGGGCAAGGGCTTGGTGCAGAGCCCGCTCGTCAATGCCATCGAGCTGGTCGGGGCGAAGGCGGTAGATGAGGCGTAGGATGGAGCCGGCTACAGGGGCCTTGGCAATGGCCTCCAGGAGTTTGGCTTGCACTTCTTGGGGGGGATAGGGGGTGAGATCGAGGCGGATGGTGTGAAAGGCGCGGGCGGGCAAGGGCAAAAATTCGTAGCTTGCTCCTGTGGCCGTAACCTCTGCCACTACGCAACCTTTTTCCTCTTTTTCCTCCCCGAAGTCCACCCGCTCGATGCTGCCGGGATAGATCACCAAGGGATCCCGACAGAGCACCTGGTGGCAGTGCACATGCCCCAAAGCTACGTACTGGTAAGCTGGCCGCGCCAGCAACCAGAGGGGCACCGTCAGGCCTTTGCCTACCGAAAGATGCCGCTCGGCCCCGTGGCGGGCTGTATCTACCATTACATGGGCTAGTAAAATTGCCGGGATCCCGGGCCGTAACCTGCGGGCCTCCCCTTCCAGCGCCAGATCCAAGCGCTGTAGCAGCTTCTGGGTCAGCCCTTCAGGGTCAAGGCCCAAGCCCTCTTGGCGGGCCAGTAGGGTGGAGCGGTTTAGCCAAGGCAGGGTGGTCACCTGGACTGGGCCGCTGCGAGTTTCAATCCAATGGGTCTGCAGCCGATCCCCGACGACAAACCCCGCCACCCCTAAGGCCCGGTAGATGGCTAGGCTGTTGCCCTCCTGGCCCTGTCCGTATTGGTCGTGGTTACCCACCAAGAGAACGGTCGGGATGCCGGCATCAGCCAACCGGCGAAACTGCTGGGCAAAGAGTTCTTGGTGCCGAGGGGGCGGCGTCGCATCGGGAAAGGCATCTCCCCCAAACAGAACTAAGTCCACAGCTAGCTCGAGGGCAAGGTCAATGCACCGCTGCAAGGAAGCCACAAAATCCTCCAAGCGGGTGTTCAGTCCCGTGGCCGGGTTGATGGAGCCGTAGGCTAGACCACTGCCCAAATGGACATCGGAAAAATGCAACAGCCTCACCATCTCAGCCGCCCTTCTCTAAATTCCAGGCCCAGCCTGGGATCCCTGCCTAAGCTAAGTTTCTCGGCGCGGCCGGGCCCACTCTAGCCGCAAGGGCCGACCCATAAATTCCTGACCGTTGGCAACGTTAATGGCTTCTTCTTCCTCCGCCTTGGTGGCCAACTCCACAAATGCAAAACCCCTTGTCTGGCCGGTTTCTCGGTCTCTCGGGATCGTAACCGACTTAACGTTCCACCGCTGCTGGAAGAAGGCTTTGAGCTCTTCAGTTGAAGCTTTATAGTTTAGGTTTCCCACAAAAATGGTCATAGCAATGTAAGCAAGGCAAGGCACAGGTCAGGAGGAGCAGCAGCCCCAGCTCAAGGTACTTCACTTCTACCATGACGCCTTGCTCGCTTGCCCAAAATAACAAGACGTAAAGGGATCCCTGCTCAAAAAGCTTCGCATCTCCCTATCCGAAATGCGCCCTCGTCAAATCTGTAGAACTGGACTTTTTCTGCTACTTCGTTGAGATCTCCCTCCCCCACCTAGCTACCAGGACTTGGCATCTTATTGCAGCTTGTTAAGGGAGATTGTTAAGATATGTGTTATCCTGACTGCGTCGCGCGTCAGGGGCAGGTTTGGAATAGCCCAAAGCAAGTCTCTGACCTACCCCCAAGCCTCTCGAGGTGACGATAATGGAGGAAACGCCAGGTCTTTCTTTGGAACAAGAATTTCGCCAGCGGGCTTTTGAGATGCTGGTGGCTCGCATGAGTCCCGAGCAAGCTAAGGACATCCTGGTCAAGCTGCACAAGCAAATGCTGCTGCAGGAGGCCACCTATCGCCAGTTGCTGCGCCAGTTCCTCAACGCCTAGGGGTGTATGCATGCCCTTTCATTTCCCACCTGGTGGATTCACGTGGCCAGCGTCTTGGAGTGGCTGGCGGCCATCGTTTGGGTGTGGCAGTTTGGGGAGCGAACGGGGCGCCCCGAATGGCGAAGCCTGAGCTGGGCGATGCTGCCGGCGCTGGTGGGAGCCATGTGTGCCATTACCTGGCACTGGTTTGACAACGACCCCAACTTGGAGGGGCTGGTGACTGCTCAGGCTGGGTTTACCCTGCTGGGCAACTGTACGCTGGCGTGGGCAGCCTACCGCATTTGGCGAGCCGAGCAGGCGGAGGAACGAGATCCCAGCTAAGCAATGAACAGCTTGTTTGCTCTCTCTCTGTTTCCCTACTTGCTCTTTTTGTTCTTCCTGTCGCGGCTGCGCCGGATCCCGCGCTTGGCGGTGGCGGGCTTTTGGCTGCTGCTGCTTTTTGTTGCCGTCAGCATCCCAGCAGGGTTGTATGCCCAGAAGCACTACGGCACTTCTTTAGCCAATGTGGATCCCCTCCATGGAGGGGCAGAGGCTTTTCTCACTCTCTCCAACATTTTGGTGGCCTTGGGCTTCAAGCAAGCCCTTGACCAGAAGGCCCAGGGATCCCCGAACAGCCCTGAGCAGTCGTGAGTCCTCAGGCCTAACTTCCAGGCGTCCCCGGGGTTTGAGCAAGTGTAGAATGAGGGGACCAGCTAGACAAGCTGATGTTTGTTTTGTTAAGAGACCTGCCCGATGGTGGCCACGCTTTCTGTCCCCAAAGTTAAACTCAAAAACCCACCGCTGCGCATCTATCGCATGGGGGACAAGGTGCTGCGGCAACCGGCCAAGCGGATTAGCCAAGTCAACGACGAGATCCGCCAATTGGCGCGCGATATGCTGCAGACCATGTACAGCGCTGATGGCATTGGTCTGGCAGCGCCACAGGTGGGCGTTCCCAAGCGCTTGATTGTGGTGGACATCTATCCCGACAAGCCAGAAGTGCCGCCGCTGGTACTGATTAATCCGGAGATCCGCGAGTACCTTGGCGAAACGGTGGCTGCTCAGGAGGGTTGCCTAAGCATTCCAGGCGTCTTCTGTGAGGTTCTACGCGCCCAGGGAGTGGTGGTGTCGTTTAAGGACGAAAGCGGACGGCCCCGCACAATCCAAGCCGATGACTTGCTAGCGCGAGTCATCCAACACGAAATCGATCATCTCAACGGTGTGCTGTTTGTTGATTACGTGGAAAACGAACTGCTGCTGGATCAGGAGCTGCGCAAGCATGGCTTCCAGATGCAGGATGTGCAACGCAGAGCTAATCCCCTTGCCGCTCCTGCCCTGAAACCTCGCTAGGTTATTTGCGCAGGCGCTGGGCCAAGAGCTGCTCCTCCAGGGCGGCAATGCGGTTGTAAGCAGCAGTTAGCTGCGCGCTCAAGCGCTGGATCTGAGCCTCAGGGGCAAGATCATAGGTCGGCTGGCGGTTGCCGACTACAGGCGGATCCTCCTCCAGCAAAAAGTTATGGCTCCCATCTCCAACCAAGTCGGCGTTTAGGGTGCTATAGCAGGAGGAGGCGGGCACAGCTTTTTTGGCCTCTTGCCACGCCAGCAGGGCAGCGGCCACCTGCTCTGGCAGCCGTTCAATGGCAGCTTTTAGCTCCTGAATTTGCCCCTCCAGACGCTCAAAATAGTGCTGCAAGGTTTCGCTCATAGCTGCCCCGCTCTTAACTCTTTACTCCCATTGAAAGAGACAGGTTTCTATCCCTCCCTCCCTTCGCCCAGATCATTTAACGATTGAACAAAAAATGCAGGATTCCCTCCCCTCCTCCCCTCAGCGAGGTTACACCTTGCCCGTGTTTGCAGTGGCTGCTGCCAAGGCAGCCTTTCATCACCTCCTCAAGATTCCCTTGCCCCAGGAGGGTGGTTGTCCCGTCGTGGCAGTGCAGGTGGAGCCTGAGGTGGGATCGGTCAGGATCCCGGTGGAGCAGGTGGCCACGTTGTCGGAGAACACCGCTTTAGCCATCACCCGCTCGGATCCCGGCCCTCACCTGGATCTCACCCGCAACACGCCGGTCTGGGGGTGGGTGGCTCTGGAGGAAAGAGATCCCACCGCCCCCCCTTTGCTTCTAGAAGCGGGCGAGGGGCTGGGGCGACACGCTGACGGCAGCCCAGCCATCTCTGCCTACGCCCGGCATCTGTTTGAGGTCAACCTTTTGGCAGGGATCCCGGAGGGTTATCGCCTGCGGGTGCGCATCATTTTGCCGGAAGGCAAGCTGCTGGCAGAACGCACCTCCAATGCTGCTTTCGGGGTGCTGGAGGGGCTAGCGCTGGTGGGAACACGGGCGGAGGTGGAGCCTTCTGCCAGTGCCGAAAGTCTGGAGCAAGCCCGGCAAGAGCTGCAACAGAAGCTCGAGCAGCACAGGCAGCTGGCCTTTTGCCTAGGCAGCCACGGGCAACAGGTAGCCCTGCGGCAAGGGATCCCGGCAGAGCAAATCCTGCGGGTAGCCAATTGGGTAGGGCCGCTGCTGGTGGAGGCGGCGCTGCGGGGGGCGGAGGCCGTTCACTTGATTGGCTACCACGGCAAACTCATCAAGCTAGCAGGCGGCATCTTCACCACCTCCAGCCATGTAGCCGATGCCCGCCTGGAGATTCTGGTGGCAGCCTTGATCCGCTGTGGGGGAGCAGCCGAGCAGGCGCGACGGCTGTTGGAGCTGGGAACGGTGGAAGCAGCAGTGCAGTACCTGGAAAGCCTGGGTTGGGCAGAGCCGGTGCTACAGGCCCTGGCTTGCCGAATCTGCGAGCGGGCAACAGCCTATGTGCAAAAGTACGCCGGCCGATCCCTAGCGTTGGCGGTAACGTTGTTTGATCGACAAGGGCAAGTTTGCGTGCAGGCGGGGCAGGGACTTAAACCTCAGCCTGCTCAAACCCTCTAGTGGTTTTCAGCAACTCTAGGCGCTGAGCTAGGTTGGATCCGAAGCTACCCAGGGATCTCCACCAGTGGCTACTTCTTCTGCAGCTTCTCCCCAGCCTCCTCTGTCGGAGAGGGTGGCGCGCCTGCAGGCAGCCCTGAGTGCCCTAGGGTTGAGCTCTCTCCAAGTCCAGGCGCGTCTTTCCGGCCACCGCCTGTTGCTGCGTTTAGAAGGGGAGCCCCTTCCGGATCCGGATTGGCTGCTGGAGAGCCTCCTGCCAACCCTAGAGGAAATGGCGCTGAGCTACCGGCAGCGCCAGGTGGAGCTGTTCGGCTTTCCTTCCAACGAAGGGATCCCGGAATGGCACCGCGAGTGGCGCTACCAGCCGCCGCCCAACCCCAACAGCCCCTTGTACCGTGCCCGGCAGGGGGATGAAGAGGCCCTCCAGGAGGTGCTCAACTACTTGCTCCACCCAGAAGGAATCCGCGCTCGGGTTCACCTGCATCCCAAGCTGGGCTGGCTGCAGATTAACTTGCAGGCTGCAGAGGCGCCGGATCCGGCCTGGGCCAAGGATTTTGTGCGGCGGGTTCTAACGCGCTTAGAATTGACCTTTGTGCAACGGCTGCGGCTTTCTGGGCAAAAGCTAAGCTCTTTCTTTCCAAGCTGGAGCCAGGAATTCGATCTCAAACAGCCCGCCTTTTGGCAGGCTCCCCCAGCCAGGCTTTCTCCCTTTCCTTCTCCAGCAGCCGACGCTGCCGATGGCGAGCCCCCTCGGCTTTCCCCTGCCGCTCTAGACTAAAGGGCAGGGCTTAGGGGGTCGGCCATGCGGGTTGTCTTCTTTGGCACGCCGGAGTTTGCCCTACCTTCGCTCCAGGCTCTCCTGCAGCCGCCGTCTCCTTTTGAAGTAGTAGGATTGGTCTGCCAGCCGGATCGGCCCCAGGGACGAGGACAAAGGGTGCTTCCTCCGCCCACAAAGGTCCTTGCCCAAGCCCAGGGGATCCCCGTGTGGCAACCTGTCCGTTTGCGGCGGGATGCAGAGGTGCTGGCGGCGCTGGCGGCGCTGGCTGCCGATGTGTTTGTGGTGGTGGCCTATGGCCAAATCCTGCCACCGGCGGTGCTGCAGATGCCCCGGCTGGGCTGCGTCAATGTCCACGCCTCCCTCCTGCCGGCCTACCGCGGCGCTGCCCCCATCCAGTGGGCCATTGCCAACGGCGAGACCGAGACTGGGGTCACCACCATGCTCATGGACGAGGGCCTAGATACAGGAGCCATCTTGCTGCAGGCCAAGCTGCCCATCGGGCCGGAGCAGACCGGCTTGGAGCTGACCTCCCAACTGGCCCAACTGGGGGCAAGTCTGTTGGTGGAGACGCTGCTGAAGTTGGAAAAAGGAGAGCTGACCCCCATTCCTCAGGATGACTCGCGGGCCACCTACGCCCCCCTGCTCAAAAAACAGGACTTCCAGCTCGATTGGCGGCGCTCGGCACAGGCTTTGCACAATCAAATCCGCGCCTTTTCCCCCAACTGCTTTACCGGCTTGCAGGGGCAGCGGATTAAGATTGTCCGCTCCGCCTCTCCTCAGTTGCACCCGCCACCTAATCCTCTTCCCCAGGGCAGCCCTGGAGAAGTCGTGGGACTGGCCAAGGGAGAAGGGGTGTACGTGGCTACCGGCGAGGGATCCCTCCTAATCCGACGGGCCCAGCTGCCTGGCAGAAAAGAACAATCGGCCTGGGATCTGGTCAACGGCGGCCAGCTCAGGGTGGGCATGCGCTTTGAGCCGCTTTTGGAGACCGATAGTTCCTCTCCCCAGGGAGAGTAGGTCAGGGGGGTGGGGGTTTATTCTGGCTGGGGAAACTCCTGCCAGAGGTTGGTGTGTTGGCGCAGGCTGAGGAACTGACCACCGCCCAGGATGAGGTGATCCAAAACGGGGATCTGCAGCAGTTGTCCCGCCTGCAGCAGTTGCCGCGTGAGAGCCAGATCCTCGGGGCTGGGATCCAAGCTGCCAGAGGGGTGGTTGTGGGCCACCAGGATGCGGCTAGCTCCCTGCTTGATGGCGCTGCGGAAGGTTTCCCGGGGGTGGGTGAGGGTTTCCGTGGCGGTTCCCCGCGTTACGATCTGCTGGCCGATGAGGCGGTGCTTGATATCCAGGTGCAGGACGGCAAAGTGCTCTTGGGCCTCCCACATCAGGTCAGCGCTCAGGGCCATGGCCGCCTGTTCTGGCGATTCAATCACCGTCAGCTCAGGTGGTCGGGCCAAAAAGATCCGCCGCCCCAGCTCAATGGCTGCCAGCACCGTTGCCGCCTTGGCCGGGCCGATGCCCTCAATTTGAAGCAGCTCCCCGGCCTCCACCTGGCGCAACTGGGCAAGGGGATCTCCTTGCGCTTCCAGTTTTTTGAGGAGCAATTGGGCTAGGCCCAAGGCAGAGAGCTTGCCCGGCCCCTGGCCTGTGTTGAGCAAAATGGCCAGCAGCTCGGCGTGGGAGAGGCTTTTGGCCCCTTGGCTGAGCAGTCGCTCGCGCGGGCGGTCCCGAAGGGGAAGGTCGCTAATACGCAGCACATACTGGCCCATATTCTTCAACAGCCAAAAGGGGCTGCTACAGGCTGGGATCCCAGGTTACCAGGCAATCGGGCACCTACGCCGTGCTTGCCAGGAACCCGCAGCGGATCTCAAAGATAGGGTACAAACGAGCGCAGCCCATAGGGGCCAACCCTTGGATCCCAACCAGTGCGCCTAGAGCTCTCCACCTCTGCCCAGAGCGCCCAGCCTGACGGGCCTTGTCAGCAGCCCAAAGGGATCCCCGGCAGCGGGTCAAAGCTTAGCCGGGGAAAGCTTCTAAAGGCACCACCCGGCCCACACTTTCGGGCGAGCGCAAAAGGCGCAGCAGGTGAGCGGCTAAGGTAGATCCCTCGATCCCGGCGGGAATTTCCACCCCACACCAGCGGCTGGAGCTCTCCTGCAGGGCTGTCACCCACGCGGGCGACAGGGATCCCTGGGCCACCCCAATCAGTTGCGGCAGGGGGTCACCGCGGTAAAGCCCAATCCAGCGCAGGCCCAGCTGGAAGGGCCCAGGCCGAAAACGAGGGTTAGGGCTGCCGTCGGCTTCAAACTTGCTCAGCATTAGCTGCAGCGAATAGATCTGGCGGGTATTCAAGGGGGGAGCGGCAACCCGGCGGGCGCGAAAGGTGGGCACCATCTCGGCAAAGGGAACCTGGACGGTCTGCTCCTCCTCGGGGGTGGTGTCGAAGGCGTAGGCGTAGGCTGGGCTGTCCCAGCCGCCTTGATCCCTGAGCAAAACCTTGTAGCGCTGTCCATCGCCCCGCAGCCGCAGCTCCAGGCCAGCAAACCCTGAGGCGTCCAAGGGAGGCTGCCAATTGCGCGTGCGCGTGGAAACAAAGCCGCCGAAGTTGGCCGTGGAAACCTGGCCCGTAAACAGCAGCTCGCCCTCTCCCCAGAGCAGTTGGCTCTGGCTCACCCCACCCATTACCACATCGTCCAAGATGCCCCAGAACTGGTTTAACTGGGGGTTGGGCTGGCGGAAGTCAAAGAGTATCTGTTCCGTTTGGCCGCTGCGGCGCAGCCGTTCCAGGTGGGCCCTGGCCACCTCTGGCGCTCCCAGCCCTAAGATCACCCTGGCTGTCGCACAGTCCTGGCTCTGCCCCACCTCCGCCCCTTGCTGGCGCAACGCCTCTGTCAAACCCTCGGGCAGGCCATCGCCCAAAAGAACCAGAGGAAGGGAAGTGGCTGGCGTCAGAGAAGAAGGCGTAAAGGGAACTTCTAGGCTTTGAAAGCCATTCTGAAGCCAGCGCCAGAAGCTGGCAAAGGGTAGCACCTCGTAGTAGGTGAGGGTGTTCCAAAATCGCCCTAAGTCCCAGGTCATCTCTAGCTGCTCCAAAATGCCCTCCAAGTAGGCAGAACCGGCTACCTACCCAAGGGATCCCCTTCTCCAGCGTAGGCAAAGGGGCAAGGGTGCGGCAGCAGTTGGGGAACCGCCACAGATTAGTCCCGGGGACCGGCAAGCAGGGCTGCGATCTGGTCGGCAATGCGCTGGGTGGCCCCAGGGGATCCCATGCGCCGTTGCCCGTGGGCCCGCAGTTGGGCGGCGTAATCGGGATCCCTGGCTAGGCGATCCAGAATTTGGCGGAGCACGGCAGGGGCCTGCTGGGGAGAAGTGAGGTGGACGGCGGATCCCAGAAGGCGGCTTTGGGCTTCGGCAAAGCGCGGGGTAAATTGTGGCCCCTCTCCCGGCAGGGTAACCACTGGCTTTCCTAGGCCGACGCATTGTTCCGTGGCCGTCCCCGCCATGGCCAACACCGCCGTAGCTCGGTGGGCACAGGTGCCGAAATCTCCCCACACCAGCAGCAGGTCGCGGCGCCGCGACGGGATCTTCTTCTGAAGGGGATCCCGCTCCAGGTTGGGGCTGAGGGCTGCATAGACTTGGATTTCCGGCGGCAGTTGCTCTACCACCTGCATCATCAAGGCCCAGTTGCGGTAGGCTTCCGGAGGACGGGATCCCGGCAGCAACAGCACCGCAGGCCGGCTGGGATCCAAAGGCAATTCCCCCCGCGGCTCTAGGTCGTCCATCATCGGGTTGCCCAGGTAGAAGGCTCTCAGGCCCCGTTGCTGTAGGCCAGCTGCCGTCAGCTCATCCCGCAAAAAAGAACCCAGGCAGCGCCTGTGGGCCATCAGCCAGCGCTCCCAGGGCAAGTAGTCGGAAGCCGGCTGGCCCAGCCAAGGGCGGCGGTAGGGCCCCCGCTCATCCCGCCAGTAGTAGTCCGACTTGGCCGTACCCACGAAAACGTAGGGGATCCCGCTCC
The DNA here is from genome assembly GCF_047461615.1 of Synechococcus sp. W65.1. Lineage (NCBI taxonomy): Bacteria > Bacillati > Cyanobacteriota > Cyanophyceae > Synechococcales > Synechococcaceae > Synechococcus > Synechococcus sp. W65.1. Next base: position 17,620 of record NZ_JANSHI010000002.1, read on the forward strand.
ACCACGCCATGGCCAGGGGCACAATGTCTCCCACGGCTAGCACTAGCTCCACCTGCTTGGCTAGGCAGCGCACCAGAGCCAGTTGCTGCCTCGTCAGGCCCAGCAAGCCAGCGCGCAGATCCCGCCACAGCTGCCGCCAATCCTGGTAGATAAATCCCCCCGAAGGCATTACCTGGGTCAGGGGCAGCAGCGGGATCCCTCGCCGTCGATACGCCACCCCTTCCCCCACAATCGGCAGGGCCTGCACTGGGATCCCTCGTTGGGTGAGGGCTGAGGCAATGCGGCTAGCCACCTCATCTTCTCCGTGGCCATTGCTCAGGCACAGCACCCGCGCCAGATTTTGGGAGTTCATTGCTGGGGGAGGTTGTCGTCTCCAGCCAGACTAAACGAGCCTACCAAAGCCTACCGAATTAAAATAGGGCCAATCTGAGAGAGAAAGCCGGGGCGATGATCCGAAATGAGCGACAGCGAGCCGAGTTTATTGCAGCGGTGGAAGCCTTGCGCCTGGAAGGGCCCTACTTCGTCGAGAGCCGTCTTAGCCGTCAGCGGGGACCTTTTTGGCGGGCGGTGAAGGATGTGGCCGCCGGCCAGCCCTGGTGGGAGATCCGCTACTTTCCTGCCTGTGAGCGCTACGCTTGGGCCTACCTGCCGGAAGGGATCGGCCCCCGTGAGTTTGCCTGGGGACACACGCCCCAGCAGGCTTTCCTCAACGCCCTTTGGCAACAGCCTGCCTCCTCTTCGGACAAGGGCTAGCCCAGGTGCCGGAGAGACTATTCCAGTTTAGAGTAAGGATTAAAACTCCCACGCGCAGGGGACATGAAACCACAAGCCGTTGCCCGGATTCTCGATGCCAACCTTGACCGCGCTCGCGAAGGGCTCCGGGTACTGGAGGAGTGGTTTCGCTTTGGCCTGGAGAACGGCGAGCTGGCTAGCGAGTGCAAAGCTATGCGCCAGGCCCTAGCCCGTTGGCACAGCAACCCACTGCGGTTGGCCCGCGACACCCCTGCCGACCCCGGCACCCAGCTCTCCCACCCCCAGGAGGAGGAGCGGCGGGATCTCAGCCACCTGTTGCAAGCCAATTGCAGCCGCGTGCAGGAGGCGCTGCGGGTGCTGGAAGAATACGGCAAGCTGGCCGAATCCCAGCAGTGGGTGGCCCCTGGCCTGGCCAAGCTGGCCAAAGACATGCGCTACCACCTCTACGTTCTTGAAAGTGAGCTGTTGGGCAGATCCCTGCGCCGACGGCTGTTGGCAGCCCGTCTTTACCTGGTCACCAGCCCGGTGCCCCACTGGCTGGAAGTAGTGGAAAAGGCGCTGCGGGGCGGGGTGACCTTGGTCCAGTACCGCCGCAAGAACCTGGCCGACAGGGAGATGCTCTGGGATCTCAAACAGCTGCGGCAACTGTGCGACCGCTACCAGGCGTTGATGATTGTCAACGACCGGGTGGACTTGGCCTTGGTCAGCCAGGCGGATGGGGTACACCTGGGCCAGACGGATTTGCCAGTTGCCCAAGCCCGACAACTGCTGGGATCCCAACGCCTGATTGGCCTGTCCACCACCAACGCTGAAGAGTTGGCCCAAGCCCTCGCCAGCGACGTGGATTACATTGGCGTCGGCCCTGTCTACGCTACCCCCACCAAGGCGGAAAAACCGCCTGCGGGCCTGGAGTACGTGCGCCTGGCTGCCGAGAAGGCCTCTCTGCCCTGGTTTGCCATTGGCGGCATCGATCTCCACAACCTGCCGGAGGTGCTGCGGGCAGGCGCCAGTCGCGTAGCCGTGGTGCGGGCCCTGATGGAGGCGGCGGATCCCACCCAGACCGCCCGTGCCATGCTGGCCGAGTTGCAAGGGATCCCTGCTCTATCCTGAAAGAGGAAGAGCCTACTTTTCATCCCCCTGATGGCAGAGTCGGCAAAAGAACTCAGAGAGCTCACGGATCGCAACCAGAAAAGCGGCGGCGATCCCAGCCTAAGTGGGATTGCCACTGAGGTGCAAGGGGAGCTGATCCAGGAGCTGGATCTGATGATCCGGGCCCGCTACCCCCTGATCTACCTGGTCTCCCCGGAAGAGGAGCCGGCCGATGCCGTGCTCGTGCAGGTAGCCAAGAGAACCGATCCGCCCCGACGGCTGCTGTTTTGGGACGTGGTACGGGGCTGGCAGGATAGCGGCGAAGACCGGGGTTCCCTCATGGCCGCCCTGGGGCGGGTGTGGCGCTCAGCTCCCCAGGAAGACACCCTGTTTGTGCTGCGGGATCCGCACTTTGTGTTGCGCAACGCCACCAGCGACAAAAACGCCCCCATCCTGCGGGAGCTGAAAAACCTTAGCCGCGAGCTCAAGCGCACCCGCAAGACCTTGATCCTGCTCAGCCATACTCTGGAGGTGCCCAGCGACCTAGCCGAGGAGGTCACCGTTGTCGATATTCCCCTGCCCAACAGCGAAGAGATTAGCCGCCTCATCCAGCTCTATGTAGCTCCCGAAAAACTTAAGCTCAGCCCCTTGGGTCGCGAGCAACTGGTCAAAGCCTGTCAGGGGCTAAGCCGAGAGCGCATCCGCCGCGTTTTGGCCCGCGCCCTGGCCGCCAAGCAGGAGGTCAACGAGGCCGATATCGACCTGGTGTTGGAGGAGAAGAAGCAGGCCATCCGCCAGACGGGCATTCTGGAGTTTTTCACTGCCCGCGAGACCCTGAAAAATGTGGGTGGGCTGGACAATCTCAAGGCTTGGGTGCGGGTGCGCCAGGAAGCCTTTACCGAAGAGGCGCGGCGCTACGGCCTGCCCAACCCCAAGGGGGTGCTGCTGGTGGGGATCCAGGGCACCGGCAAGTCCCTCTCGGCCAAGACCATCGCCAACGAGTGGCGGCTGCCCCTGTTGCGGCTGGATGTTGGGCGGCTGTTTGCTGGGATTGTTGGCGAGTCGGAAAGCCGCGTGCGCCAGATGATCCAACTGGCGGAGGCCATGGCCCCCTGTGTGCTCTGGATTGACGAAATTGACAAGGCCTTTGGCAACATCACCAGCGGCGCCGACGGGGACTCGGGCACCAGCCGCCGGGTGTTCGGCAGCCTCATTACCTGGATGCAGGAGAAAACCAGCCCGGTCTTCATCGTGGCCACTGCCAACAATGTGCCCCTCTTGCCGCCGGAGCTGTTGCGCAAGGGCCGCTTCGACGAGATCTTTTTCCTTAACCTACCCACCCACGCCGAGCGCAAGGAGATCTTCCGGGTACACCTGCAGCGGCTGCGCCCCAACCGCCTGCGGGAATTCGACCTGGACGCTCTAGCAGCCGCAGCTCAAAATTTCAGCGGCGCCGAGATCGAGCAGGCTATCGTGGACGCTATGTACAACGCCTTTGGGGGCAGTGGCAGTGGCGCTCGGCGAGACTTCACCCAGGAAGACATCCTGCAGGCCATCCGCGAAACCGTGCCCTTGGCCTCCATTGCCCGCGAGCAGATCGAAAGCCTGAAGTGCTGGGCTGCCCAAGCCGGCGCTAGAGTTGCCTCTCAAGATGCTCAGGTGCTGCAGGAGATGAAGCAATGTTTTGCGGCTTCGTAGAGCCCCTAGGCGGGGGTTGAGGCCCTGGAGTCGGCTCCCACCAAGCGGCTTACTGAGGCATTGGGAACCTAAGCGCTCCTCCCCTCGTGTCACAATGGGTAAAGATTGGCTTCTTTTTGTGTCTTGGCCCTGTGCTCAAGCCTCTGTACTACCGCGAGATCCCTTGCCCAGAGACCGCTCAAGTGCTGCGCTGGCTGCAGGAGCACCTGCCTTTGCCTACGGGCAGCCAAAAGGTGCTGACTCCTACTGGCCTGCGCCTACAGGGATCTGGAGCGGAGCTGGCCGTTTTCCTTTGGTCGGGGCTAAACACCACCTATCTCAAGATCTTCCAGTGGTCAGAGCGGCCTTTTCCCCAGCAGGGCCGCTGGCTAAAGGAAGTGGAAAAGGCTATCCAAAGCCAGTTTCCCCACCGCTACCCGCAGCTGCCCCCTATCGATCTCAGCCAGGGATCCATCTTTGAGCAACTGGAGCCCTTTTACCCGCAGACGGTAAAGTATTTCCGCCGCATCCCCAACGGCGAGTTTGACCTGCAGCGGGTTTACTGGTGGGAGAGGCGCTGGCGGGAGGAGGTACAGTCCCCTCCTACTCAGCGGCCACCGGTGCTGTTGCGTCAGCCTGCCCCCCAACCTGCACCCTTGGAGTGGGACTTGGTGGTGGTGGGCGGAGCCCTGGGAGCCATCTACGGCGCGGCCATGGCCCGCCTGGGCTACCGCGTGGCCTTGGTGGAACGGCTTCCCTTTGGCCGCATGAATCGGGAGTGGAACATCTCGCGGCGGGAGCTGCAGACCCTGGTGGACTTCGGCCTCCTCAGCCCTGAGGAGATGGAGAGCCTGATTCTGCGGGAATACACCGATGGGTTCAACAAGTTTTTTGATGGCAACAGCCCTGTACGCGCGCCCGTCCTGCACACGCCAACGGTGCTCAACCTGGCCATCGATGCCGAAAAACTCCTGCAGCTCTGCGGCCAGATCCTAAAAGCCTGCGGCGGCGCCATCTACGAGCGCAGTGAGTTCCAGCGGGCCTATATCGAGGAGCAAGGCGTCACGGTGGTGGTTAGGGACTTAACCACTCGAGAAGAGTTCTGCCTGGGAACCCGCCTGTTGGTGGATGCCATGGGGACAGCTTCCCCCGTTGCCCAGCAGCTCTACGGCCGCCGCGCCTTTGACAGCGTTTGCCCCACCGTAGGAGCTACCATTGCAGGGGGGTTTGAGCCGGGAGTTTGGGATCCCCAGTTTGGCGACATCCTGGCCAGCCATGGAGACATCAGCCGCGGTCGACAACTGATCTGGGAACTGTTCCCTGGGCCAGGGGAGGATCTCACCTTCTACCTGTTCTACTACCACCAAGTACACCCGGAAAACCCGGGCTCCCTCTTGGAGTTGTATGAAGACTTTTTCACCATCCTGCCTGAGTACCGCCGCTGTGACCCAGAGCGCCTGCAGTGGAAGAAGGCCACCTTTGGCTATATCCCCGGACGCTTTGGCCGGCAGCCAGCTCCCGCAGAGCCCTTCGACCGCGTTCTCTTGATTGGGGATGCGGCAGCCCTACAGTCGCCCTTGAGCTTTACGGGGTTTGGATCCCTGGTGCGCAACTGCCCCCGCCTTTGTGACCTACTGGACACAGCCTTGCGCCATGATCTGCTCAAAGCGGCCGACCTAGCCCAGATTCGCGCCTATCAGGGCAACTCGGCGGTGACCTGGCTGTTTTCTCGCGGCATGATGGTGCCCACCGGTAAGGTACTGCCGCCCGAGCGCATCAACGCCATCCTCAACAGCTTCTTTGGCATTCTCACTACCGAGCCGCCAGAGGTGGTGGACGACTTTATCAAAGACCGGGCTGGCTGGCTGGCCTTTAACCGCATGGCCATCAAGGCAGCTCTGCGGAACCCACGGCTGCTGCTGTGGATTTGGGAGGCAGTGGGGGCGGAAGGCTTTGCCCAGTGGCTACCCACCTATTTCAGCTACACCGGCCTGGCCTTGCTCTCGGCCTTGCTGGGGGGCTGGTTCCCCAAGCTGCTGCGGCGCCTGCAGCTCTGGCTGGAGCCTCGCTACCCGCGCCTCTGGCTGCGCTGCCTAAGCTGGAGCTACACCCTCACTTACGGTGTCGGCCGGCCGCGCCTCGAGTTCCACCTTCCTGCTCCTAGTTCTTCTGCTAAGCCAAGCGTCCAAAATCCGATACCGAGCTGGATAGAAGAAAGAGTCTAGCTCATGCAGCCACGGCAGTTTAGAGTCACAAATAGGCTAAGGGCAGAACTTGTTTGTCACCACCCATGAGCGACACGGTTTTCAGCAAGATCATCCGTAGGGAGATCCCCGCCCAAATTGTCTACGAAGACGAGAGGGCAATTGCTTTCAAAGACATTGCTCCCCAGGCCCCTGTCCACATCCTGGTGGTGCCCAAGGAGCCCATTCCCCGGATTTCCCAGGCCAAACCTGAGCATGAGGCGCTGTTGGGGCACCTACTGTTGACAGCCCAACGGGTGGCTGCTGCAGCTGGCCTAGACAAAGGCTACCGCTTGGTCATCAACGACGGAGAAGACGGTGGCCAAACTGTCTTTCATCTCCACATTCACGTTCTCGGCGGTCGACCCATGGGCTGGCCTCCCGGCTAGACGACGGTTTTGCCGCCAATGGGGGGCTTTATAGAGCGCTCCGCGCTGCCAGGGCGAGAAGGTGCAGACGTGTCAACCGGTGTCGAACGCGCTTGGGCAAGCGCTGTAGAGGGCAAATTTTGCCAACTGCGGGCATCGGCTGGCAGAGACTTTACCCAAGGGCACTTAGCGGGGCTGGGGAGACAAGCACCTCTAGCTCTGTGGAGGCCCCGCCTTTAGGCAGGGGAGGACGTCAAAGATACAATGCTGCTGTTAAGGGTAGCCGGCGGACGAGGTCTAAAGCCGATGGAGTGGCATGTCACCGATGCGGAAAGCCTGATGATTATCGACCAAGAGGTGGGCAAGCATGGGCTTTCTCCTGCCGAATACGAGGTGGTGCGTCGGGTAATTTACGCTACCGCAGACTTCGAGTATCTCCACCTCATCCGGTTTGCCAACGAGGCTCTGCAAGCAGGGGCGGCAGCCCTGGCAGCGCGCACCACCATCGTGGTGGACGAGCCAATGGTGCAGGTGGGCATTGCGCGGGCTGTGCAGAACACCTTTTCCAACCCCATCTACTGCGGCAGCGAAGCTGTCACCCGCCCCCAGAAGGACAAGACCCGCTCTGCCTGGGGCCTGCAGACCCTGGCTCAGCGCTACCCGGAGGCCATCTTTGTCATCGGCCAGTCCCAGACTGCCCTCACCACCCTAGTGCAACTGATTACAGCGAAGGAAGTAGCCCCCGCCCTCGTGATCGCGACGCCGGCTGGGTTTGTGAACGTGGTGAAAGCCAAGCAGGAGCTGGCCGATTCGATGGTACCCCACATCCGCACCGAGGGACGTAAAGGCGGTCCCGCTGTAGCAGCGGCGGTGTTGGATGGACTTTTGGATCTGGCCTGGCAGGCCTACACGCAACCTGGCCGTGGGGATCGCCCAGGTAAACCTAGCCCTGGATAAGGCAAGATCACAAACGCCTTGGGATCCTGGTCACACCTTTCTAGGTTTCGTCTTGGCAAGCTGGGAGCTGCCTTCTTGGAGTGCAGCAGGGCGTCTAGTTATGCAACATTTCCGGCATTTCAGTGGTTTTTGGAGGATCAGTTGCCTTTTGGCTGTAGCGTTTGGGCTGAGAGGGTGGGCTTATCCCGAGCAGGTGGCCGCTTTGCCTCTGTCTTCCCTCGCCGCCTCCCTAGATCTCAGCTTGGAGGAAGCACAGCTCAACCCCTACCAGCGCTGGCAACAGCAGCATGCACCTTCTGCCGTTCCCTCTGCGGGTAGCAGCTTCTACCGCCTATCCCAACAACCAGAGCAAGAAGCCCCAAAGCTGCCTTTTCCGCTCAAAGCAGAGGGGATTCCCTTGGGACAAGACAGCTCTTTTGTCTTGCATCCCAGCGGTCTAGGGTATCGGCTGTCTTATTGACGAGAAGGACGGCCCCGACAAATCATCAGTAGTGATTCCCCACCTTTCGGTGGTGCACCGCAGTGAGGCCCTCAGGACTGGAGACCCGCCCCGCCTCAAGGATGCTGTAGACCACCCAGTGGTCACTGGTTTCTAGGCGGCTGACCACGCGGCACTCCAGGTAGGCCAAGGCATCGGCAAGGATAGGGGATCCGTTGGCAGCAGGGTAGGTCTTGACGCCAGCAAAGCGGTCGGCCCCTGGAGGAAACCGCTTGAGGAAGTGGCGCATCAAGGACTGGTGATGGCCCTCCTGCAGCACGTTGAGGACAAAGGTGTCTCCCACTTGCAGGAAAGACTCGATGGCCCGATCCTTGGCCACCGCAACGCTGATCCCCGGCGGATCAGAGCTGGCCTGGGCTACCCAGGAGGCGAGCATGGCGCTAGTGGCCTGCCCTTTGCGGGCGGTGAGGATGTAAAGGCCATTGCTGATGCGACCCAGAGCGCGATCCAGGTCAGCATCTAGAGCTTTCATTTGCTGAATGCTGCGATCCCGGGTCAGCCATTGCCCTAGGTCGGTGCCAGCCTCTTCCGCCAGTTGCAGCAGGGTTTCGTTCACAGGCTGCTTGAGGAGGATGGGCGGAAATACTTCCTTAGCACCCAGCTCCTGCAAAGTGTTGCGGCAGAGGTAGACCGACTCGTCGTCTTCTCCCCCCGACTCAAACAGGCCAAAGCCCTGCTTGCTGTGGGCAGCAGCCAGAAGAGTTTTCAGCAGCATCTGCGTGGTGGCTGCCTCGGGCCCCGATTGGGGGGGCATGCCGATCACCACACCGGCAGCCAAGCTGGTTAGCTCCCGCACCTCATGGGCATCCAGCAGCCGCAGATCCGCTAGCTCTACGGCAACGCCGGTTTTTTGGATCCCGCGGGCAATGGCTTGAGCCAGCGTTTCCGCCTGGCCATATCCCGACAGGTAGAAGACGGCCACCAGCCGTTCGGCTTTGGCCTGCTCTAGACTCCAGCGGCGGTAGTGCTCTACCCAGTTAGACAAGTGATGCCGTAGTAGGGGGCCGTGGCCGGTGGCAATGGCCGCAATGGGAGGTAGGGCTTCCATGCGCTTGAGAGCCGAGAGCACGGAGCGGGCGTTGGGCGCCATGAGGCAGTCGTAGTAGAGCTTAAAGTCGGCCTGTAGCAGGTGGGGATGCTCATCCCAAGCCAAGTCGTCGCAGTAGTGCATCCCAAAGACGTCGCAGGTGTAGAGGATCTGGGTGCCGTGGTCGTAGGTGAGGATGGTGTCGGGCCAGTGCAGGTTGGGAGCCGAGATGAACTCCAGGACATGCCCCTTGCCCAGATCCAGGCGATCCCCCTGCTTCACCACCAGGTACCGGAAGGGCCGATGCACCAGGTTTTCTAGAAATTGCACGGCCACTTTAGAGGCCACCACCGTCAGCTGGGGCGCCAGCTCCAACAGGTCCCCCACTAGGCCGCTGTGATCTGGCTCGGTGTGGCTGACCACTAGGTAGTCGATTGTGGCGGGATCCAGGAGGCCTCGCAGCAGATCCAAGTACAACTGCCGAAACTTCTCGTGGGAGGTGTCAATGAGGGCCACCTTCTCGCCGCGGATCAAAAAGGAGTTATAGGTGGTGCCATTTTCCAGGGCAAACTCGATGTCAAACCGATCCCGATCCCAGTCCTGGGAGCGGATGGCAAGGGTATCGGCGCCAATAGGCAGCGTCTGCAGTGTGAGATGCGCCGAGCGCAGTGCAACTGCCATAGCGGCCATGTCCTCCCCCTCTGCCAGACGGCAACTTGGCGTGTAACTGAACCTAATTGCAATGTAACTGAATGTTGAGGCAGGGGGAAGGGAGAGGACAGCCGGCAAGTTTGGATTTTCTAATGGAATGCTTTAGGGATCTGCCGCCAAGGAGCCGGAGCCAAAGGCAGCCGCAAACTGGGCCAAGGTGTGGCGCAACTGATCCAGGTTTTGGCCAGTGGCAGCGGAAACAAACAAAGCCTTGGGGTAGAGCAGGCGGACATCTTCCACCCACTCGGGATCCAGGCGGTCAATTTTGTTGAACACCAATTGTCGGGGACCGGTGGTCAGGGGCATCTGGTCCAGCAATTTTTCCACCGCCTCGATTTGCCCTTCCCAGTTGGGGTGGGAGAGATCCACCACGTGCAGCAGGGCATCGGCCTCCGTCACCTCCTCCAGCGTGGCCTGGAATGCCTCTACCAATTGCTCAGGCAGCTCAGTTAAAAATCCCACGGTGTCGGTCAAGAGCACCGCCTGCTGACCGGGCAGCTCCAGCCGCCGCGTGGTGGGATCCAGGGTGGCAAAGAGTTGGTCAGCCACGTAGACCTGGGCGTGGGTGAGGGCGTTGAGAAGGGTAGATTTACCAGCGTTGGTGTAGCCCACCAGGGCCACCACAGGAATTTGGGATCCCTCCCGCCGTTGGCGCAGCCGCTGGCGGTGGCGGCGCAGCTCTTCCACTTCCTGCCGCAGCTTGCTGATGCGCCGCTGGATGGCCCGCCGCTCCGTTTCCAACTGGGTTTCCCCCGGGCCGCGGGTGCCAATTCCACCCCCCAACCGCGACATGGTGCGACCGCGACCAGCCAAGCGGGGCAGCAGATACTGCAGTTGTGCCAGCTCCACCTGCAACTTCCCGGCCCGGGTTCTGGCCCGCTGGGCAAAGATATCCAGGATCACCTCGCTGCGATCCACCACTCGCACTCCCAGGGTCTCCTCTAGGTTGCGCACCTGGCTGGGGGTGAGCTCGCGGTCGAACACCACCAGGTTGGCCCCCAAATCCTGCACCAGCAAGGCCAACTCCTGGACTTTACCCGAGCCGATGACCGTGGCGGAATCGGGGCTCTCCCGCCGCTGCCAGATGGTCTGGAGCACCTGTCCGCCGGCGCTCTCCACCAAGCGGCCCAGTTCCGCCAAGGCGTCCATGAGATCCTCGTAGCTCTGGCCCGGCCCCTGCAGCCCCACTAGGATGGCCCGCTCCTGCTTGGGATCCACCTGGCGGGCGGTTGCTTGGCGCCGAAAGCCATCTTCTAGCTCCGTCACCAGCTCCTGCAGATCTTGTTCTGCCAGGATCCCCAAGGGCAGAGGCTCAGAAACCTGCCAGCGGCGCCCTTCCTCCGGCACCAGATGGGCCAGGTAGGCGCACTTGACAAAGCCCGTGGCCCCCCCGCCGCGGCGCAGCTTTCCCTCTAGGGGAGAGACCGAGAGGGTAATGAGGGCATCCAGCCGCTGGAGGGCCATAGCTGTCAGCGCTTTTTGGCTAGGACCCCCTGGGCCCACTTGGGTGGTGATGCAGCGGATCCCGGACAGGCGCTCCGCCCCCTGGCGCGGCAGCTCCCAAGCCGGGATCTGCGTTTCAAAAGGGGATCCCAGCCCCACGCGAATCACTTGGCCCCGCCGATTGAGGTAAACACTGATGGGCTGGCTTTCCAGATCTTGAGTGAGGGCTCCCAGCCTTTGGGCAAACTCCACCGTCACCAGCCGATTGGGGGGCAGTCGCAGTTGGTAAAGACGTTGCAGTTGTTTGCGCTGATAGGGTTTTAGCCCCTTGGCCTGGGCAAGGCTCAAACCAAGGTCGGTCTGCTGGCGAGAGGCGCTAACCCTGGGCATAGGGACGGAGAAATACCCGAAAACAGGCTTCTATCTACCATACACGCTTTGTCCGAGCCGCCTGGGAGGGAGAGCCGCCGGCCCAGGGCCAATGAGAGCGTGGCGACGGGGCCCCAGATCCTCTGCAAAGGTTAACTACCAGGACAAGCCGAACGGCGCGTTGGCGGCAATCCCCCAGAAGGCTCGTGCCTATGTAGACGGCTAACTGAAGGTGGTGGGATCCAGCCCCGACCTCAACCATCACGAGGTGTTTATCCGCAACAAGGTGCCGGTGATGGCCTTCTTGTTGCTGCATGGGCGGTCAGACATCGTGCGCCGCTTCCTGGACTCCTGCCTTACCTGCCCAAGCTGGAATCCCTGTATCGAGCTTGCCATTGAGGTAGCTACCGCTGGCGAGAAAATGGTCAAGCCGGGTTTGGAAGAGGTGGATGGATTGGATTTTGCGCCGGGCCAATTTGCCAGATGGCCGTAAGGGAATCGACATCGGCATCGAGGGGGAGCGCATCGTTGCCCTGGAGGCAAATCTGCAGGCTACTGCTCCCCAGGAGATCGATGTGAGCGGCCGCTTGGTGTCGCCCCCCTTTGTGGATGCCCACTTTCACCTGGATGCCACCCTCACCTACGGGATCCCGCGCGTCAACCAATCGGGCACCTTGCTGGAAGGGATCGCCCTCTGGGGAGAGTTGAAGCCACTGCTAACTCTGGAGGCGGTCATCGAGCGGGCTCTAACCTACTGCGACTGGGCAGTGGCGCGCGGGATCTTAGCCATCCGCGCCCATGTGGACGTGTGCGATCCCAACCTGGTGGCGGTGCGGGCCTTGCTGGAGGTCAAGCAAAAAGTATCCCCCTACCTGGATTTGCAACTGGTGGCCTTTCCCCAAGATGGCTACTACCGCTCGCCGGGGGCGGTGCAGCTTTTGGAGAAGGCTCTGGATTTGGGGGTGGAGGTGGTGGGTGGGATCCCCCACTTCGAGCGGACAATGGCCGAAGGAGCTGCTTCAGTGCGGGCTCTGTGCGAGATTGCAGCCGCGCGGGGCCTCCGGGTGGATCTGCACTGCGACGAAACAGACGACCCCCTCTCCCGCCACGTCGAGACCTTGGCCTATGAGACGCTGCGGCTGGGCCTGCAGGGGCGGGTGACGGCCTCCCACCTCACCTCGATGCACTCGATGGACAACGCCTACGTGAGCAAACTCATTCCTCTGATGGCCGAGGCAGAGCTGGGAGTGGTCGCCAACCCGCTGGTCAACCTGGTGCTACAGGGCCGCCAGGACACCTACCCCAAGCGGCGGGGGCTGACGCGAGTGCCGGAGCTGATGGCCGCCGGGCTGACGGTGGCTTTTGGCCAGGACTGTGTGATGGATCCCTGGTACCCTCTGGGCAGCGGCAACATGCTGGAAGTGGCCCACATGGCCGTCCACGCCGCCCAGATGACAGGCTATGAGCAGATGCGGCAGTGCTTCCTAGCGGTAACCGAAAACCCAGCCCGCCTGCTGGGCCTGGAGGGCTACGGGCTCCAGCCCGGCTGCCGCGCCGATTTGGTGGTGCTCCAAGCTGCCGATGCCGTCGAAGCCATTCGCCTCAAGCCACCCTGTCTGTATGTTTTCCGCCGGGGCCGCCTCATTGCCCAAACCCCGCCGGTGGTTGCCCAGCTCCATCTCCCAGGGCGCCCAGCCCAGGTGGAGTTTACCCGTCAGCTTTAAGGCTAACGGCGCACGGTGCCGCTGAAGCCGCTGGCCTTAAATTGCTCCAGGGTCAAGGGCAGGGGGCTGGTCACGGGCACGGAGATGCGAATGGAGAAGGGGCTTTCCCCAGGAGGAACTTCGGCAATTGCCCCCAGGCGGGTGCGCTCCGGCAGAACTTCGTTGCCGTTGGCATCATAGAGGCGACCAAAGACGTCGGCATTCAGCACGGTATTCTTGGAGCGGTTGACAACTGTGCCCTCGATAAACAGGCACCTGGCCGGTATGGGGTTGCCGTTGCTGGTTACCAGGTTGGTGTATTCAGGGGTATCGGGGCAGGAGGTGACGTGGAGATCCTTAAGTTGCAGCGGGATCTTCCCAAAACCCGCTAGGAGCGCCGCCAAGACCACCCAAGCCAGACTCCAAGCAAGGGAAGAGAACCTTTGGGCTAGACGCTGCCTGTGCTCCCAAACTTGGCTCATGCTCTCTCCTCCAAGGCCTACCCCCTTAGTCTAGGGGATTCCTTGCTGGGTAAAACCCCTCTTCGGTTTGGATCCCGTCCAGGCGCTGATCCCAGGGATCGCAGGGGAGGGGCTGCTCCAGCAGACAGGCCTGCGGGACAATGCCCCACTTGGGCACGGTGGGATTTGGTAGGGAGGCTAGAAACCAGTCATAGTATCCTCCTCCGTAGCCTAAGCGCCTCCCCCAGCGATCGCAGGCCAGGGCAGGCACGAGGATTAAATCCGCCTCGCCCGGGTCGACAACGGGGCTGGTGGAGGAGGGTTCCAGCAAACCCCAGCGGTTGGGGACTAGCTCAGCCGGATTGTAGCGGTGCCAGCGCAACTGCCGCTGGGGCAAGCAGCGAGGGATCCCCCACTGCTTCTCTGGAAAAAGGACAAATAGGGATCCCAGATCCACCTCTGAGCCGAAAGCCACATAAGCCAGGATGGTTTTGGCGGCCAGGATTTGGGAACAAGAGGCCAAATGAGCCACGATCTTTTGGCTGATAAGAGCTCGATCCAACCCCTGCCGTAGCTGGCGAAAGTGCTGGCGCAGATAGGCTTTCGCTGAGGCAGGATCTGCTGCAGCCTCAGGAAGCTGAGGGAGAGAAAGTTGCTGCACAGGCCCAACGAGATTACTGGATGGCCAGCAACTCCACCTCAAAGTCTAGGGTGGCGTTGGGAGGGATCACGCCGCCAGCACCGCGGCTGCCGTAGGCCAACTCCGGCGGGATGCGCAAGTACCGCTTACCCCCCACGCGCATCGTGGCCAGACCTTCTTCCCAGCCAGGGATCACCTGCCCTGCCCCGTAGGTAAAGGTAAAGGGTTGATTGCGCTTGTAGGAGCTATCGAAGACCGTACCATCCTGAAGTTTGCCCACGTAGTTCACCACCACCTTTTGCCCTGGCTGTGGGGAAGGCCCTGTCCCTTCCACAATGTCGTAGTACTGCAAGCCCGACTCGGTAGTGATGAAATCCTTGGCTTGGGATGGGGCGGTAACTGCCGGATTGTCTTTGGCTCGGGACAGAGCTGTTGCTGGCAGTCCAATCCCTGCCCACAGGCAAAGCAAGGCCAAGCCCACCAGCAGCACCCGTTGCGTTGCTTTCATCGGCGTTTCCTTAGCTGTTGCTGTTATGGTACCAGGATTGCCTCAGCTCCTCAGCTCGGCAAATTCGATGATTTGGCCTTGCGGATCCCGCACCCAGAAAACCAAGGGCTTCTCGGAGCGGACACTGTTGCGGATCCCTTGTTTGTTAATCCGCCTCAGGAGGGCCTTGAGGGCCTCCCGCTCATAGCTGGCGTGGCGATAGCGAGCGCTGCCGCTGCGGCCTGCCGTTGTCCCGTAGGTTGACAAAGGCCTGGAGGAGCCACTGTAGGGGGTAGCAGCCGCATAGGGATCCGTAGAGCCAGGGATCACGTGCAGTTGCACCGCGTCAGAGAGTTGGTACCAAAGGCCAGCAGTATCGAGGGTTTTCGAGGCGGGCTGGCCCTTGGCGTCAAGGCGGGAGCCAAGGCCAAGATCCCCCGGGAAGTAGACGGAGCCCAGGCTAGAGCTGACGACGCTTTGCTCATAGCCGTAGTAGTACTGCAACGGCAGCTCCGCCTCCGGCAGCTTCAACACCTTCTCGTAGAACCCCCTTGCCTGCTCCAGATCGGGCACGATGATGGTGTAGACCCGCGGTGCGCCGCTCAAAAATGTCCACATCGCCCCGCCATAGGCTGAAAGCAGTAAGAACATTAGCCCCTTTGTGGAAAGCAAAGCCTCCAGCGGAATGAGGGGCAGCAGCAGTCCAAGGGGGCCCAACATCGGCACTGTCCGTGGGTGACTCTATAGTCCAGTATAGGACTCTCCCCTCCCAGGTGATGAAGCTTGCCCTGTTTGCCCCTACTCCCCGCGGTCGCCAGTTGGCCCAGCCTTTGCTGTCGCTGCTGCCGGAGGAGTGGATCTGCTGGAGCAAGGCCAACTCCCAAGGAGAGCCCCTGCCTCCGCCCTGGCAAGCTTACGGGGATCCCCTACCCGGATCCCTAGCGGCAGCAGTGGCCCAGAGCTGGCCGCAGGTGCAGGGCTGTATCTTTGTCTTGCCCGTTGGGTCAGTGGTGCGGCTCATTGCTCCCCTCTTGCGGGACAAATACCGGGATCCGGCGGTGGTGGTGGTGGACGAAGCTGGCCGCTGGGCCGTCAGCCTCTGTGGCGGACATGTGGGGGGAGCTGATGCCTTGGCGCGGCGGGTGGCGGCTGCTTTGGGAGCCGAGCCCGTCCTCACCTCCGCCTCGGAGGGTCTGGGGATCCCGCCTGTGGATTTGTTGGGGGATCCCTACGGTTGGCGGCGGGGCGCTGGCGATTGGAACGAGGTGGCTGCTGCTTTGGCGCGAGGAGAGCCAGTGGCTGTTGAGCAAACCTGTGGCACGCCGCTCTGGCGGCGGGCTTGGCCGGCAGATCACCCTCTCTTGAGCACTGCTCCTAGCCAGGCGGTGGCCCAGATCCGGATCAGCGAGTATTCAACTTCTTTGGACAAGAACAAGATCCCCACCGTTCACTGGCATCCGCGGGTGCTGTGGGTGGGGGTGGGCTGCGAGCGGGGCACTAGCCGCGCCTGGCTGGAGGGATCCCTGCGGCGCCTGTTCCAGAGCCAGGGGCTAGCTTTCGAGGCCATTGCCGGCTTGGCGACCCTAGAGCTGAAACGGGATGAGGCGGGACTTGTGGAGCTGGCCCAAGCCTACGGCTGGCCCATTCAGTTTTTCTCGGCCGAGGCCCTGGCGAGGATGCCAGTTCCCCACCCTTCGGAGGCAGTGCAACAGGCGGTGGGCACCCCTTCGGTGGCAGAGGCGGCTGCCCTTTTGGCGGCCCGGCGCTGCTCAGGGGATAGCGATCCAGCCCCAGGGAGAGCTACTCTCCTCTGCCCCAAGCAGGTCTTTGCCTCCGAAAGCGAGGGAGCTTGTACCCTAGCCATTGCTCGCGCTGCCCGAGAGTATTCGCCTCGCGCCGGCCACCTGTGGCTGATTGGCACCGGCCCTGGGGATCCCGCCCAATTGACGCTGGCTGCCCGGCTGGCTTTGGCCCAAGCCGACGCGGTAATCGGCTACCAGCTCTACCTGGGCTTGGTGGCGCCCCTCCTGCGCCCCGGCCAGATTTGCGAAGCCTTTCCCATCACGCAGGAGGTGCAGCGGGCGCAGCGAGCCATTGCCCTGGCCCAGCAGGGGCTGCAGGTGGCGGTGATCTCTTCGGGAGATGCGGGGATCTACGGCATGGCCGGTCTGGTGCTGGAGTGCCTGGCCCGTGCTGGTTGGGATGGGATCCGCCCCTCTGTGGAGGTGCTGCCGGGGATCTCTGCGCTTCAGGCTGCTGCTGCCCGGCTAGGGGCACCCCTGATGCAGGACTTTTGCGCCATTTCCCTCTCGGACCAGCTCACTCCCTGGCCGACCATCGAGCAACGCCTGCAGGCCGCTGCCCAGACCGACTTTGTGGTAGCTCTGTATAACCCTCGCTCGCGGCAGCGCTTGGATCCCTTTCTCAAGGCGCTGCAGATCTTTCGCCGAGCCCGCTCTGCCCGTACCCCGGTGGCAGTGGCCCGCAACCTCTACCGCCCCGGCGAGACCCTCCACCTCACCACGCTAGGGGAGTTGGATCCCGAGGCAGTGGACATGTTCACCCTGGTCTTGATCGGCAACTCGCAGACCTTTCGCCACGGCAGGTGGCTAATCACCCCCCGCGGCTACCCCTTGGGCAAAACTTAAAACACCCTGAGATGCCGAGGATTCAACTGCAGCCGTCGGGGAAGCTTGAGCCGCCTTTCGGTTTGGCAACGTTTTCGGGCAGTTGCCGGCGAAAATAAGTATGGGCGAGGGTGTCGATGCCTAGCCGAACCGAGAGCTGCTACCATTGACGGCGGCAAGTGGAAGAGGGATCCCCTTTTCGGATTACGATAATCTATGAGCAGTAGGGTGGCGTAGCCAAGTGGTAAGGCAGAGGTCTGCAAAACCTCTATGCGCCAGTTCGAATCTGGCCGCCACCTCTTGAAGCTGACATCCCCAGCGGGACACGCATGAAAGACAAGTTAATGTTGATGATCCCGGGCCCCACTCCCGTTCCCGAGAGTGCGCTGCTGGCCATGGCGCGGGGGCCCATCGAGCACCGCAGCAAAGAGTTCACCGCCATTCTGGAAGAGGTGACGGATGGGCTGCGCTGGCTGCACCAGACTACTTCGGATGTGTTTGTCTTTGCCTCCAGCGGCACCGGGGCGATGGAAGCCGGGATCCTCAACACCCTCAGCCCTGGGGATCGCGTCTTGGTAGGGGTCAACGGCAAGTTTGGCGAGCGCTGGGCCGAGATGTCGGAGCAATTTGGCCTGCAGTGCGAGCGGATAGAAACCCCCTGGGGCGTGCCCTATCCCGTCGAAGTCTTCCAGGAGAAGCTGGCTGCTGACCGGGAGAAGACCATCAAGGCGGTCATCCTCACCCATTCAGAAACCTCTAGCGGCGTGGCCAACGATGTGCAGGCCATTGCGGCTGCCGCCCGCGAGCATGGGGAAGCCTTGGTAATTGTGGATGCCGTCACCAGTTTGGGAGCCATGCCGGTGCCCATGGACGAGTGGGGCTTGGACGTAGTGGCCTCTGGATCACAGAAGGGCTACATGATCCCGCCAGGGCTGGGGTTTGTAGCTGTTAGCCCGCGGGCCATGGCTGCTGCCGAGCGCTCTCGCTTTCCCAAGTACTACTGGAGCTTTAAGCTTGCCCAAAAAGCCCTGCGCCAAGGCACCACTCCCTTTACGCCGGCAGTGAACCTGTTCTACGCCCTACAGGTTACCCTGCGCCTAATGCGGGCCGAAGGATTGGAGGCCATCTACCGCCGCCATGCCCGCTTGGCCCAGGCCACCCGCGCCGGTGTCAAGGCCCTGGGGCTGAAGCTTTTGGTCAACCCCGAGTCAGCGGCTAGCCCCTCGGTAACAGCCGTGCTGGCTCCGGAAGGGATCAACGCCGACACCCTCCGCAGCACCCTGAAGAAACACTTCGACATTGCCCTTGCTGCTGGCCAAGATCACCTCAAGGGCAAGATCTTCCGCATCGGCCACCTGGGCTTCGTGAGCGAGCGCGACATTCTCACAACCCTGGCTGCTCTGGAATCGACCCTGCACACCCTGGGCTACAGCGACTTCTCTCCTGGAGCAGCTCTCAAAGCGGCCGAAGAGATCTTGGCCAACCCCTAGGGATCCCTGGCCCATTCTGTAGCTCTTGACACCTAGCGACCCTCCCTTGCCCTGGCTAGAATGGGTGAACCTGCTTAACAAAAGATAAAACTCCAAAGTTTACTGCTCTGGAGAGATGCCTGGTTGAGACTCAAAGGCTGTCATGCTGATTAGTTTGCAACGGGATCCCTGTCAAACTGCTTCGGCAGCAGAGTTGCGGCGAGTGCTGCAAGGGATCGGCCCCCTTTCTTGTCCCTGGCAGTACAACTTTCACCTGCACACCCGCTGTTCGGATGGGCAAATGGATCCGGTGGAACTGGCGGAGCAGGCGCGCCGGCATGGCCTCCAGGGCCTGGCCATCACCGATCACCACACCCTGAAGGGCTACCAACAGGCCCGCGCCCACCTGGATCGCCCCGGTGATCCCATCCTGTGGCCGGGGATCGAGATTACAGCCAACTTGCTGGGCTGCGAGGTGCATATTCTTGGCTACGGGTTTGATCCTGCTGACCCTGTTTTGGAGCCTTACATCCAAGGCGAGCAAGTGCCCGGCCTGGGTGCTGCTGAGGCCATTGGGGCCATTCAAGCGGCGGGAGGGTTGGCGGTATTGGCCCATCCCTTTCGCTACTGGCTGCCTGCAGAAGTCCTCGTCCCGGCAGCAGCAGCTCTAGGAATTGACGGTCTCGAAGTCTACTACGCTTATAAAAATCCGGAACCTTGGGCTCCCAGCCCAGAAGAGACGGCGATCGGGGAGGAGTTGGCCCAGACCTACGGACTCTTGAAAACCTGTGGCACCGATTCCCACGGTTCCAGCATCCTCAGGCGTATTTAGCCGGCTCCACCTAGGGGCGGGGATAGAGCAACTGACCCAGGCGGCGCAACTGCTCGGCCGTGCCCATACACAGCAGCAGATCCCCTGGCTGCAGCAAGGTGTCGCTGGTGGGTCCGCCAATAAGCTGGCCGTCTGCTCCATAAAAAGCTCACAGGGCTTAGGGTGATGAGCTCCCACCCATTGCCACTGCTTGCAAGGGGGGGACGCACCGAGGCCATGGAGCCAATACAATGGGGAGGAGGAAAAGGGTTGTTGAGCAGGCAGATGCCCGAGTACGTCAAGATCGAGTATCGGATCGACAAAAATGGGCAGGTAACGGAGACCGTGCTAAACGGTAACGGCTCCAGTTGTACGCTAGCGACTGCGGAGCTGGAAGCAGCCCTTGGAACGGTGCAAAAACGAGAGCTGCTGCCTGAGTTTCATCAGCCGGCAGAAACTGAGATAGAATCTCGGGTTTCTTTGCAACAAACCTGCTGAGTCCCACCTCTACCTGCTCATTTTCTCTTCTTGCCCCTCTTGCCGGCGTTGGCAGCCCGCGCCGCCTCAACTGCTCCCTGGAACAGCCAAACGGCTAGGGGAGCGGCCACGATCAAGATGATGCTAGTGGGGCCAACGCCAAAGTCCGGCTCACCAGAAGCCAACTCGAAGATTGAGCCCACAGCGGCAATGGCGCTGACGCAGGAAACCGCTAGGAGCAGGTAGCTTTTGACAGGGGTGGTCATGGGGAACCCGTCTGGAGACTACAGTTAGGGGCTAGGGCCTGTCCAGCCTAAGAGCAAGCCGGCTAGACTTCTCTTCGCAAAAAAGCCCCCTCATCCTTGAGAGGGCTAGCTTTTTTTCTATACTACTACGGGTAGGGCTCTGCCCCAGCAAGCCGAAGTCGGGGTTGCTAGCCTACAGTTCGATTTACCCCTTGACAATGATCTTGCCAACCATTCCGGCTCCCCGATGGGGCGTGCAGTAGTAGGTGTACTCGCCCGGCGGGACATCGACAAAGGCCGTCTCGACCACTTGGCTGGGAGCAGTGAGCAGGGCCTTGTGGGAGAGCTTGGCTGCCAGGGCCGCATCGCCACCGGGTACTTTGTCGAAAACAATGTTGTGGGGATAGACCTTGTTGTTGACCCACCGAACAGTATCCCCTTTCTGGATGGTGAGGACAGGGGGATCGTAAATGAGCTGGGCCTTATCGGAGCCCATTTTGACCGTGTAGGTTTCAGCAGCAGCAGGGTTGGACAAAAACGCCCCTGCAGCCATCCCGAGCACAAGGGTGAGGAGAACAAGCTGTAGACGCTTTGCCAGGTTAAAAACAAACAACATGGATCCCTCTCAAAACGTAACAGCACTTACTCTTCTGCTGCTTGGCCACCGCTTTCCAAGCTGTGAAGCGTGCCTGGTCATGCAGGAGGAGTGACAGCTCTATCTTAACCCAACTTTAGGCATCTTTAAGCATGGAAAGCATCTTTTTTGCCAGAACCAGAATCAGTTAAACTACCCGGTGGGACATCCCGGGTCTGCTCGCTGACGGCTCTTGCGAAAGCTCCCCGTTAAAGCGAGAAGCCCATGCTACGCCTACCTACAGGATCAGTGCCGGGAGTATGTCGCGTGTAGGGCGGCCGTGCTTCTTCTCTCAGGTTGCCCCTGCGTTCACGGCCAGCTTCCAAGAGGCTTCTGGCAAAATCTGGACCTGCCCCATTAGCACTGCCCTAAGCTTGGGCAGAGTCCTCAAGCTGGAGATGCACTACTAGGTGCAGAGGTGAAGGTTCTTCCCAGCGGCTTTGTAGCAGCTCTTTGGCTTGAGAGGGATCCGCCGCCTCCCCTAGATACCCAACACCTATACCTAGACTGGTATTGTAGGTTTTTAGGGCCAGAGGTGGGCAATTTCCCGAAGCCTAACCTCGTTCAGGAAAGCAATGCTAAAGTGCCGCTTGCGCAGCAGGCTATTTGAGGTAAATTGGCGGATTCGTAGGACTTCCTCAACAACGGACTGAATAGTGATAGCTTTTGTCAGATTGAGTTTGTCAGATTGAGTTGGATCGAATGCTGTTTAACTGATTTCGAGAGTTAAGGCCTATCTCTAGAAGAAAGCCAAAACGGTTTTTTTGGCAGCATACGGACCAGCCGCTGAGATCCCTAGGGCTCTAGAGTAGGCTGGCTGTCCTCAAGGGGCCATTGGGTTAAAAGTTCTTTCCTGGGAAGGTCTTCCCAGCTTGAGCGCTTGAGTAAGCAATCCTTGCTGTAGGTAGGAGGCGCACTAGCCCAAGTTAGCTTAATATGGTTTCAGAGGTGGGCCAGGCGTTACCTTACGTAACCGCAGCTAACTGACCCAGCCTCTAGAGATTGGCTCCTCTTTCCTTGCACTGCAGGCAAAAAGACAATGGTAGGCATCTTCAGGCGCTTTTTCGGCTCTCGTGGTCGAGCAGCTTCCCAAAGCTTATCAGAAACGGTTTCCCAGCCGGCCAAAAAGAAAGACAACACCTTCTTTCTCAACCCGGATGAGGCCAAGACCCTTGGCAACATCGAATACATGCGCACTCCTAGAACTGTGAAGCACACCTTCAAAGACTTTGGCTCTGGCGGCAAGATAGAGGTGGTGGAGGAGGTGTCTTCCTTGAGCAAGGTTAAGTTGACTGAAGAAAAAAGCAAAGCTCCTGAACCTGTTGCCGAACAGGGCTCCCCCACCTCCAACAGCGGCAGCGGAGTGGCCTCACGCCGCGGAGGAGGATCTGACCTAGATAGGTTCCGCGAGATGGCTCGCAGCTTACGGAAAAAGTAGGCTAGCTGCGAGTGGACTAGCGCCCAGATTCAACCCATCAATCAGCACCGAAGGGAAAGACAATGGCAATCAAGCGAGGCACCCTGGTAAGAGCCATCCGTGAGAAGCTGCAGGGCAGCTTGGAAGCCCAAGCCAGTGATCCCATGATCCCCAACTACGTCTTTGACACGGCTGGAGAAGTGGTGGAGATTAAGGGAGACTACATCCAGATTAAGTTTGGAGCTGTTCCCACCCCTCCGATCTGGCTGCGGGTTGATCAGGTCGAGGAAATTGCCGGTTAGGTTGCTCCCTGCCGGAAGAAAGAGGGAGGCGGTGGTATCTCTTGCTCCGCCCAGCCGCGAGCAACTTTTGCGACGGCGGCAACTTCTGCGCCAAGAGCGGCGTCGCCGTTTTTGGCAGGGATCCTGGCGCTTGGCCAGTTCCACAGCTTTCCTGCTACTGCTGGTGCAAAGCCTGCAGCAGCCCTACTGGCAAATTCGTCGACCAGAGCAGATTCAGGTCAGCGGTAACCACTGGGTGGATCCCGACTGGATCCGGAGGCAATTGCCTCTGACCTATCCGATAAACATCTGGCAGGTGCAGCCAGCAGCGTTGGAAAAAGCCTTGCTGGGATCCCCGGCTTCCCCTTTCCAGAGCGTCCAGGTGCGGCGGCGGTTGCTGCCAGTGGGAGTTGTTGTCCAGGTGCAGGAACGGCAGCTGATTGCCCGTGCTCGCCGAGGCGACCAAACGGGTTGGGTGGATCGAGAGGGCAACTGGCTGCCCCCGGATCCCTACCGTTTCCTTGAGTCCTTGCCCGAGTTGGAGGTGCTGAGCTGGGAGAGCCACCCACCCGAGCAATGGGCGCCACTGCTCGAAGCCCTGCAACTGTCTGAAGTTCCAATCAGGGCAGTGGATTGGCACGCCGGCGGAGGGATTACCCTACACACTGAGCTGGGCAATGTTTATCTGGGGCCGCTTTCTGACCGCCTGCCCTTGCAAATTCAAATCCTCAACCAAATGCGGGATCTGGGCCGCTACTGCGAGTGTACGCCCGAGGAAATTCTCCAGATTGATCTAAGCAGCCCCAGCGTGCCCACCTTGCAGCTTACCCCCGCCGCCATGCAGAGGCGCCAGAAGGATCTGGAGCAACGCTAGACTATTCCCTTGGCTAAAGCCAACTCCATCCCGCAGGTGTGAAGGTAGCTCTGTCCCTGGCCTTGGCTGCCTGCGCTGGGGGGCTAGCTTGCAGACCAGGGTCAGAGTTTGCTGCATAGTAGTGTAGTCGTCTTACGTTGGAGGGCGGCTAGATCCTGGGGCTGCCGTGCCGCGTTTTTTCTGATGAAGACAAGGCCAGCGGTGGAGGTTAGCCAGTTGTGGGTCGCCTACCCTGGTTGCCCACTGGTTCTGCAAGGGGTGGATCTCAGAGTTGAAGTTGGCCAGCGGGTGGGGGTTATCGGCCCCAATGGTGCCGGCAAAACTACCCTGTTCCTTGCTCTTGCGGGTCTCTTGCCCCTCCGCGCTGGGCAGATTACGTTGTTTGGGGAGCCGCTGCAACCTGGCCAATTTCGGCCTGAGGTGGGGCTAGTGTTTCAGGATCCCGATGACCAACTGTTTGCCGCCTCTGTGGCGGAGGATGTGGCCTTTGGACCGCGCAATCTCGGTTGGCCTGAAGCGGAGATTATCGCCGCCGTACAGTCAGCCCTGCAGAGGACTGGCACCCTGCATCTAGCCAATCGCCCACCCCACCGCCTCTCCAGTGGCGAAAAGCGTCTGATTGCCATCGCTGGGATCCTGGCGATGCAGCCCCAGTTGGTGCTCTACGACGAGCCGACCGCTAACCTGGATCTGCGGGCGCGACGGCAGCTAATCGCCTTTTTCCAGCAAGTAGGCCACACCTTTCTGCTGGCCTCCCACGATCTGGAGCTGATCCTTGAGGTGTGCGATTGGGTGATCCTTTTGGATCAAGGCCGCGTCTGGGCTCAGGGATCCCCCAGGCAGCTGCTAAGCCAAGCCGACCTCTTGGAAGCGCATAGTTTGGAGGTGCCCCCTTCGCTGCGCTGTCAGGGAAAGAGTGGCTAAGCTGGTGACTCTGAGGAGAAGGAGTGTCAAGAACTGTTTGTTAACAGTTAACAACAGTCGTGCTTTCTTAATAAAAGCTATCACTCCAATTAAGAATATTGATTTTTATTCGGGATGATTGGGGATATCATTCTGCTTAGGTCGGAGATCCTCGCTCTGAGCTATCTCAGCCGAATTCTCTGTATGATTTCAGCAAGGGATAGGTTGAGCTCAGAGTTGATAGCTTTGCCTTGCTGCGCGATGGCTCCCTTGAAATCCCGATGGCTCCTAGTGGCTCGTCCCAACCTAGTCCGAGGTCTGTTGCTAAGCAGGTCTTTCTTGGGCAAAAAGGGGGGAGGAAGCGTCTAGGTCAGTCAGGGTTGGTTTTCCTGAAGGGATCACCAGGTGAGGCAGAGACAGAAGGATCTTCACTTGAGGTCAACGAAGTAGCCAGATCCTAGCAGCCAGCCAATCGGCAAGACAGTAGCTGCTAGGTTGAACTTCACGGTGCTTAGGAACTAGGCGTTCAAAGGGGTGGAGAGTTGATATGCCTATTGCAGTTGGAATGATTGAAACGCGGGGGTTTCCAGCAGTAGTAGAAGCAGCCGACGCCATGGTGAAGGCGGCGCGTGTCACGCTGGTGGGCTACGAAAAAATTGGCAGCGGGCGTGTCACTGTGATCGTGCGGGGTGACGTCTCCGAGGTGCAGGCCTCGGTAGCTGCCGGTTTGGAATCTGCCAAGCGGGTAAGCGGTGGCGAGGTGCTCTCCCACCACATCATTGCTCGGCCGCATGAAAACCTGGAGTACGTGCTGCCCATTCGCTACACCGAAGCGGTGGAGCAGTTTCGCACATAGCGCAGAAGCTGGTAAACCCATCTCAGCGTAAGGAGTCCCTATGGCCATCGCAGTTGGAATGATTGAAACGCTGGGTTTCCCAGCAGTAGTGGAAGCGGCCGATGCCATGGTGAAGGCAGCGCGCGTCACCTTGGTGGGCTACGAGAAAATTAGCAGTGGGCGCGTCACCGTGATCGTGCGGGGCGATGTCTCTGAGGTGCAGGCCTCGGTAGCTGCCGGCATCGAAGCCGTGAAGCGGGTCAACGGCGGCCAGCTGCTCTCCTGGCACATCATTGCCCGTCCCCACGAAAACCTGGAGTACGTGTTGCCCATTCGCTACACCGAGGACGTGGCCCAGTTCCGCGAAGGGGTCAATGCCATTCGTCCCTTCACGCGTCCCTAGATGCGTATTGCGATTGTACGGGGTACCGTCACCAGCACCCAGAAGGATCCCAGCCTGACGGGCGTGAAGTTCCTGGTGGTGCAGTATGTCGATCTCGAAGGCCGGCCGCAGCCGGACTATGCTGTGGCTGCTGACCCAGTGGGGGCCGGCGCCGAGGAATGGGTGCTGGTCAGCCAAGGTAGCGCGGCTCGCCAACCGCGGGGAAACGAAACCCGACCTTTGGATGCCGTGGTGATGGCCATTATTGACACCGTTAGCATTGACGGTCGCTCCGTCTACAACAAGCGCGAGCAACGCTAGCTGGGATCCTTCCCTTTCCTCTTTGATTGGGTCTAGAGGCTCACGGTTATGCCTGCTCAAACCTACGCTGCGCCGCCAACGCCCTGGTCACGTCGCTTGGCGGAGCCTACCATTCATCCCTCTGCTTACGTCCACTCCTTTTCCAATCTCATCGGGGATGTGCGCGTCGGCGCTCAGGTGCTCATCGCCCCTGGAACTTCCATCCGCGCCGATGAAGGATCCCCCTTCTACATTGGCGACGGCTCCAATATCCAGGATGGGGTGGTGATCCACGGCCTAGAGCAAGGGCGGGTCATTGGGGAAGATGGCCAGCCCTACTCGGTGTGGATTGGCAAGAACACCTCCATTGCCCACATGGCCTTGATCCACGGGCCAGCCTACGTGGGCAACAACTGCTTCATCGGCTTCCGCTCCACCGTGTTCAATGCGCGGGTGGGAGATGGCTGCATCATCATGTTGCACTGCCTCATCCAGGATGTGGAGATCCCGCCGGGCAAATATGTGCGCTCCGGCTCCATCATCACCAACCAAGCTGAGGCTGACCGGCTACCGGATGTCCAAGATAGCGATGCCAAGTTTGCTCAGCACGTTATCGGCATTAACCAAGCCCTGCTGGAGGGCTACCACTGCAGCGAGAACCTCGTCTGTATTGCTCCTATTCGCAACGAGCTGATGCAAGCCCGCGCCTCTGGTTCTTCCTCCTCTCTTGCCAATGGGCACAACGGCAGCGGATCCCTTCTAAGTCCAGAGGTGGTGGAGCAGGTGCGCGCCCTCTTGGCCCAAGGCTACCGGGTGGGCCTGGAATACGCTGATCCCCGCCGCTTCCGCGTCTCCTCTTGGCAGAGCGAAGGCCCAATCCTCGGCACCCACGAGGCCGAGGTGGTGCAATCGCTGGAAGCTCTTCTAGCAGCCCACCGCGGGGAGTATGTGCGCCTGTTGGGGATCGATCCCAAAGCCAAGCGGCGGGTGCTGGAGCAGATTATCCAAACCCCAGAAGGTCCCGCAACCCCCTCGGGATCCTCTGGCCGCCTTTCGGTGGCTATGCCAGGCTCCAGCAGGGGGGAATGGCGTCTGGAGGAGGAGATCCAAAGCCTGGTGGCCCAAGGGTACCGCGTTGGCCTGGAAGTGGCCGATGCTCGCCGCTACCGCACTTCTTCGTGGCAGACCTTGGGTACTTTCAGCGGCTCGGTCCAGGAGATCCTAACGGCTGTGCGGGCAGCCCTAGCCGAGCACGCGGGAGAGTACGTGCGCCTGTTGGGGATCGATCCCAAAGCCAAGCGGCGGGTGCTGGAGAAGGTGATTCAGACCCCCAAAGGTCAGGTGGGCAGCAGTCCGGCGGAGGCGGGCGCGGCAACAAGCACGACTTCTGCTTCTGGGGCAGGGGACAGCAGCAGCCCGGATTTGGAGCTGCAGGAAGAGGTGCACCGGTTACTGGCCCAGGGCTACCGCATCGGCTACGAATATGCCGACGAGCGCCGCTTCAAAACTTCCTCTTGGCAGAGCGGGCCGGTCCTTCGCGCTAGCCGTGGGCCAGAGGTGTTGGCCGAGCTGAGGGCGGCGCTGGCAGAGCACCAGGGCCACTACGTGCGCCTGCTGGGGATCGATCCCAAAGGGAAAAAGCGGGTCTATGAGCGCCTCATCCAGACCCCCAGCGGCAAGCCGCCGACTTCTGCGCCGGCAGCTCAAGGAGCGCCGGTGGCTGCAGTTTCCCCTCCCTCCACCCCTAGGCGACTTAGCAGCGAGGTGGTGGCGCAAGTCCAGCAACTACTTAGCCAGGGCTACCGCATCGGCACTGAACACGCTGACAAGCGCCGCTTTCGCACCTCCTCTTGGCAAAGCTGTAGCCCCATTGAAGCCACGCAATTGGACCAAGTGGTAGCAGCCCTGGAGGCCTGCCTAGAGGAACATCGCGGCGAGTACGTGCGCCTGCTGGGCATTGACCCCAAATCTAAGCGGCGGGTGCTGGAGCAGATTATCCAAACCCCTTGAGGAGTTCCGGGTTGGTTTCCAGCCAGCCCCCTAGCGATGAGAAGCACCTTGGCTTCCACTCTGCCCACCTCCCTCAGGCCCCAAGCCTGGCTCGCGCAGAGCGGTAAAGCCCACTACGTTGTCAGTGGTGAGGTAGACATAGAGGAGGAGGCAAGCATCGGCCTAGGGGTGCTGCTGCGCGCCAATCCCGGCTGCCGTATCCACATCGGGCGGGGCGTCTGTATTGGCGCGGGATCTATCCTGCACGCCTGTGGGGGATCCCTGGTTGTGGAGGCGGGGGCTACTTTGGGAAGGGGGGTGCTGGTGATTGGGCAAGGCACCATCGGCGAAAATGCCTGCATTGGCTCGGAAGCCACGCTGCTCAACTGTTCAATACTCCGCCAGGCAGTCATTCCTCCCGGCTCGCTACTTGGGGATCCCACCTGGAGAAGCGAGGAAGAGGCGACTGGAGTAACCCAGACAGAGCCAGAAGAGGCAGAGAGGGTGCAAGAGTTGCCCGCAGCCCCCGCCCAAGGAGTGTCTGAGGCCAAGACCCCTCCTCCTTCTCCTGAGGCAGAGGTAACCCCTCAGGAGCAAGCAGCGGCGGAGCCAGCGCAAGAACAAAAGGGAGCAGGCAGGCTCAACGGGATCCCAGGCCGTGCCGAGCTGGAGCGGCTGTTGGGGAAGATCTACCCTCACCGTCAGGTTCTCTCCTCGCGGGATGGGCGGTTCTGAGAGCTACCCTGGCATTGAGGAAGTAGGGTGCCATGTCCACCTCTCTGGGCCTTATTCAGACGCGCAGCTTCCCAGTCATTGTCCGCGTTGCCGACGCCATGACCAAGTCGGCCGGCGTGACTCTCATTGGCTTTGAGAAGATCTCCGGCGGCTACTGCACGGCAATTGTGCGGGGGAACATCGCCGACGTGCGCATTGCCATCGAAGAGGGGATTGAAGTGGCTCGCCAGTTTAACCAGGAGGAGATCTCCAGTCTGGTGATCCCAAGGCCCCTGCCCAACCTAGAGGTGGTGCTGCCCATCAGCAGCAAGCTGTCTCAGCTGGCCCAAAGTCGGGGCTACAGCCGCCTCAGCAACCTAGCCGTGGGCCTGCTGGAGACCCGCGGCTTCCCCGCCATGGTGGGGGCTGCTGACACAATGCTGAAAACAGCCGATGTGCAGCTAGCCGCCTACGAGACCATTGGCGACGGCTTGTGTACGGTCA
This sequence comes from Synechococcus sp. W65.1, assembly GCF_047461615.1. Classification (NCBI taxonomy): domain Bacteria; kingdom Bacillati; phylum Cyanobacteriota; class Cyanophyceae; order Synechococcales; family Synechococcaceae; genus Synechococcus; species Synechococcus sp. W65.1. Next base: position 46,509 of record NZ_JANSHI010000002.1, read on the forward strand.
TCATTCGCGGCACAGTCTCCAACGTGGCCATTGCCATCGATGCGGGCATGTACGAGGCAGAGCGCATTGGCGAGCTAAACGCCGTGGCCGTGATCCCACGCCCCCTCGACGAACTGGAGCAGGCCCTGCCGGTGGCCAGTTGTTTTGTTGCCCAGCCGGTTACCTTGCCCGTGGCGATCCCTCAAGCTCAGAAAGAAGAGGTACAGCGCAGCGAGAGGGCGGGAGAGCGGATCCCAGTCTATTTGGAGCCGCCAGGCACTCCCTAGGCTCACCGCTAGACAGCAAGCCAAGCAGGAAAAAAAATGCTAGGCTACTGGAAGACCTGGGTCCGTGCGGCTCGGACGCCCAAACCGTGTCAGGATCGGAAGATAGCAGCACTACGGGATGCTCTGAGCAGGCGCGTCAACCCAGGTCGCCCTTTTCCCGCAGCTGGGTTCCACGGGCACTAGCAGGGCACACCCTATGGCTGAAAAAGACAATCCCCTTGCCCACTTAGCTCAAAAGGCCTTCTACTTCGGCATGGGTCTGGCGGCGCTAGTTGCCGACAATGTCCCCAAGGTGGCTGGGAATGCCAGAGACCGCCTGCTGGAGCTGCGCAAGCAGCTGCAAGCCCTAGTGGATGAATTGGTAGAGCTGGGGGCGATGAGAGCCGAGGAGGCGCGAGCCTACATGGACGCTATTGCCGCCACTGTCAACCGCAAGGAAGAGGGAAAGGCTGCCGGTGGCCCCCGCAGAATCACCATTGAAGATATGGGCGAGGCAGAGGCAGAAGGGAGCACTGCCATTGAGCTGTCAGAGGCAGCTCGACTGCGCCAGCGGATTGCTGAGCTGCAGGCAGAATTGGAGCGGATCAAGAAAGAGGCCGGTAAAGCCTAGCTTGGCAGAGTATACAGGTTGCACTGCAAAGGCCAGCTTGAGCTCTAAGTAACGCGTCCTGGAGGACTCGAACCCCCGACATCCGGTTTTGGAGACCGACGTTCTACCAGCTGAACTAAGGACGCACTAGAGACTAGCTTTCTATCTAGCCTAGCAAGTTTCCCTGTAGCTTTAAAGGGCCTCCTCCTGGAGATCTTCCTTGGCTTTGATGCGCGTGGCTTTGCCTACTCGCTTCCTCAGGTAGAAGAGCTTGGCGCGGCGCACTTTGCCCCGCCGTAGCACCTGAATGGACTCGATGCGCGGCGAGTGAACTGGGAAGACGCGCTCCACGCCAATGCCCTGGAAAACCTTGCGCACGGTGATGGTGCGGTTGAGACCCGCATGGCGCATGGCAATGACCGTGCCTTCAAAAGTTTGCACTCGCTCTTTGCCACCTTCTTGAATGCGTACCCCCACCCGCACCTGATCCCCAACGTGGATCTCAGGTAGGTCCGGCTTCAGGTATTCCGCCTCCACAAGGCGGAGGATGGCCTCGGGGTTGATGCGAGCGTTCATGGCTTTCCCGCGCTCTCAGCGGCTAACTATCGTAGCAATCCCCCTGCTTTTTGTACAGGTCTCGAAGGGCCGGACGACCCCGGAGCTCAAGACTGCGTTGGCGCCCCTCTCTTTGCTAGATAGGCTAGATTGTAGGCTCTTGTGAGAGGCGGGAGACGTCGTGAAGCCCCAGACGGGATCCCTGCCCCCTGCCAAATCTGCAGACCAACCCCTGCTCCAGCCCGAACCCCCTAGGAAAGGGTGGCCTACTGGCTGGATTCTCTTGGGTCTGCTGCTGGCTAGCTTGGGAGGGGGTGGTATCTTGGTTCAGCGGTACCTCCAGCAGCGGAGGGTACAGCGCCTACAAAGGTTGACGGTGCCCGTCGAGGTAGTGGATCTAGTCCAACGGCTGCGGGTAAGCGGCCAGGTGCAGCCCATTCGTCAGGTAAATGTCGGTCCTCGAGAGGCGGGCCGTTTGGCGGAGCTATTGGTGGATCAGGGAGATGAGGTGGTGGCAGGGCAGGTGCTAGCCCGGATGGACTACGGCGATCTAACTAGCGGCATTCGCCAAGCCCAAGCCCGCATCCAAGAGCTACAGGCCCGCCTGGCGGAATTGCAAGCCGGCGAGCGACCCCAGGTCATCGCAGCAGCCCAGGCCAGGGTGGATGCGGCGCGGTCGCAGGTGAGTTTGGCCCAAAAGGAGCTGGAACGGATTCAGGCGCTGGCGCAGGAGGGGGCTGTAGCCCGCAGCGAGCTGGATCAACGCCTAGCTCGCTTGGAACAAGCGCAAGCGGACTTGCAAGCTGCCCAACAAGAGCTGGAGCGATTGCAGTCAGGTAGCCGCCCAGAAACGCTGCGGCAGATCCAAGCCCAGATTGCCCAGGCCCAAGCCGAGCTAGCCCAGCGACAATCTCGCCTAGCTGAGGCCGAGGTCCGGGCGCCCTTTTCCGGTGTGGTGGTGCAGCGCTTTGCCGAGGTGGGATCCTTTGTAACTCCCACAACCGCAGCTTCCGACGCCACTGCTGCTTCCTCCAGCTCCATCCTGGCGCTGGCCCAGGGGATTGAGGTGCGAGCGGAGGTGCCGGAGGCGCAGATTGCCCAGGTGCGGGTGGGACAGCCGGTGGAGATCCGATCCCTGGCCTATCCGGATCGAGTGGTACGGGGACGAGTGAAGCGGATTGCCCCTGCCACGGTGGTGGTGCGGGAGGTCACCGTCTTTCGGGTCGCGATCGAGCCGGAGCAGGGGGCAGACTTTTTGCGCATTGGCATGAACGTCTCGGTGGATTTTCTCGGGGAGCAGCAACCCCAAGCCCTCACGGTGCCCTCGGTGGCCATCCTGCGGGAGGGGGGCCAAGAGGGGGTAATCCTGTTGGATCCGCAAACCCAGCGGCCTGTCTATCGGCCAGTAGAAACGGGCCTCACCCAGGGAGGGATCACCCAGATCCTCTCCGGCCTGCAGGCGGGGGATCGGGTCTTTACGGCGCTGCCGCCAGGAGTAACCCTGCAGAGTTTGCTTCCACAAGAGCGCCGTCCTAGCCGAAGTGGGAGAGTTAGGCCGCACCCATGAGCTTTCTGGTTGCAGCCAAAATGGCCTGGCAAATGGTGCGACGGCACCGCTTGCGCACAGGCCTGAGCATGCTGGGGATCCTCATCGGCAACGCGGCAGTGGTAGCCATTGCTGGCTTTGGCCATGCTGCCCAGGAGCTGGCCGTGGATCAGTTTCGGGCTTTGGGCACCAATTTGCTCATCGTCTTTTCTTCCAGCTTGGGCCTGGCGGACGCCAGCAACACCCGTCCCATCACCCTCGACGATCTGCGGGCAATTGCTGCGGAAGTGCCTGCGGTATCGGCAGCCGTCCCCAGTCTTGTTGTCAATGTGCGCGCCGTGCGGGGCGGAGTGGATCGCCGCTACGAAGCCACCGGCACCTGGCCGGAATATCTGTCAGTGCTCAACTTGGAGGTCGAGGAGGGCCGCTTCCTCTTGCCAGCGGACATTGAGGAGCAGCGCCCGGTGGTAGTGCTGGGCAGTGAGGCCGCCCGCGAGCTGTTTGGCTTGGATCCCGCCGCCGCTATTGGAGAGACGCTGCTGCTCAACAACTTGCCCTTTGAGGTAGTCGGCATTTTGCGCCCCAAGCCAACAGTGTTTGGCAACAACGATGCCCGCCTGTTTCTGCCGGTAGACGTGGTGGCCAACCGCTTTGTTGGACGGCGCTCTCCCTATGGCCTGGAGTTGACGGCCATCTTTGTCTCAGCCCGCTCCGAAGCAGATCTGCCGGCTGCTGAGTTCCAGATCCGCAACCTGTTGCGCCAGCGGCACCAACTGATAGGAGAAGATGACTTCGTCATCCGCAACCAGAAAGTGTTGCTGGATGGGGCAGCCAGGATTTTAACTCTACTGCGGGTACTGCTGAGCGGCACAGCAGCGCTCTCGCTGCTGGTGGGTGGGGTGGGGATCATGAACGTGATGTTGATCTCGGTGGCAGAACGCACCCCTGAAATTGGCCTGCGCAAGGCAATTGGGGCCGACAGCCGGCAAATTTTGCAGCAGTTTGCAGCCGAGGCTATCCTGATTGCCGTCAGCGGGGGAGTGGCCGGGATCCTCCTCAGCAGCGGCCTCCTGGTGGCAGTGCGAATGTTTACCCCTTTGGCCACGACTGTCGATCCCGTGGCAGTGGTCATATCTTTTTCCCTCTCGACGGGGGTTGGACTGGTCTTTGGCATTTTCCCCGCCCGCAAAGCGGCGCAACTGGATCCCATTGAGGCCCTGAGAGCCTGAGATCCACCGTCCGTGGGATAGTAGGTGTGAGGTGACCACTGTTCGCTAAGGAGCTTTCCCTTGGTCAAAGAGCGAGTAGAGGTAATTGTCCCAGCCACTACCGCCAACCTGGGGCCAGGGTTTGATTGCATGGGTGCAGCCCTGCAGCTCTACAACCACTTCCAGTTTCGCGAGATCCCTGCTGGACTCAGCATTCACTATCGTGGCAGCGATCCTATCAGCCAGGGCAAGGACAACTTGGTGTATCGCGCCTTCTGCCGGGCCTTCGAGCTGCTGGACAAGCCTGTGCCGGGAGTGGAAATTGAGATTACCCTCAACGTGCCCCTGGCGCGAGGGCTGGGCAGTTCTGCCACTGCTATTGTCGGCGGCCTGCTGGGAGCCAATGCCATTGGATCCCTTAACCTAGCCTCCGAGACCCTCCTCCAGTTGGCCATTGCCCTCGAAGGTCACCCCGACAACGTGGTGCCCGCCCTTCAAGGCGGCTGTCAGCTCTGTGTGCAGGGACAGCAAGGGCAGTGGGTGTTCTGCCCGGTGGAGTGGCACGAGCGCATTGGGATTGTGGCAGCGGTGCCTAGCTTCAAGCTCTCCACTCAGGCAGCCCGCGAGATCCTGCCCAAGTCCGTCAGCTTGGCCGATGCCGTTTTTTCCAGCAGCCATCTGGGGCTGCTCATCCGCAGCTTGCAGTTGGGGCGGGTGGACTGGCTGAGGGTGGCTTTGCAGGATCGGCTGCACCAACCGGCCCGCATGGAGTTGATCCCTGGTTTCAAGGCAGTCCAGGAGGCAGCCCTGGCTGCAGGAGCCTACGGAGTGGTGATCAGCGGGGCTGGGCCTACCCTCCTGGCGTTCTGTGCGCCTGAGGAGCGAGAAGGGGTAGGAGCGGCCATGGTCAGCGCCTGGGCCCAGCTAGGTATCGAGGCAGAAGCGAAACCCCTGAGTTTGGATTGGCAGGGGGGAAGAGTAATCATCCACTCTAGAGATGAGGAGCTATCTGAGAGATAAACGTCGTCCCTGGTGCCCCACACCGCTAGCCCAAGCAGAGCGGGCAAGGGTAGGACGGACAGCAGAGCTGTCTTCTTGCAAGAGCAAGCTGGAGGCCTTCTTGGGTCAGCAGGACGGAGTCCGTAAGTCGCGCTTCATGCTGGGCTAGGGAGGAGTTAAAGAGGCAAGCGCTCTGTTTGCCCCGATTTTCCAGATTTGCTCTTTGTTGGCTAGGGAGGCAAGCAGCTTGCTCGGCAGGTAGAGAGTCTATCAGCACCAGCTAGTAGCCATCAGGCAGTTGCTCTAGCAACAAGCCGGGGGAGCTAGGCTTAGAGTCAAATTCAGTTGAGGATGAGACGGGGCTACAGGTAAGATACAGGGGGGTAAACCCCAAGGGGAAGCTCTAGACTGACAGAACAAGGAAGGTGGCTGCGCTGAGGATTGGGTAAGTAAGGTAAAACAGAGAAAAAAAGTTGCCAGGGGAGTCATTGTACCAGCTATGGTTTCGTAGCTATTGGAGCTAACGATCTGGAGGTTTTAGCTTGAAGCCTTCTGAAGCAGGTAGTCGCTGTTTGCTGAGCTTTGTGGGGAAGCGTAACATCTTATCCTAAGTTGTGACGGAGCTGAAATGTCGGTTCTGGGAGGCGGTTGTTTTCCCTAGAATGGGATCGCTAGCCTGGTTCACTCTTGCAGTTTAGCCCTTACCCTAGGCGATGGACGATGCCATGACTCCTGAGATGATACGTCAATTTTGGTCTTTGGTCAGCGAGATCGGCAGACCGGATTGGCTGAATCAGCGTGACGATGACTTGGTCAATCTCCTCCTGAATGCCTGTCAGAAAAGATATGCCCTCAGCACGGTCGATCCCTCAGTTCTCAACCGTTACATTACTCTCCGCCTGCCTCTAATCCGCGAAATTGTTGTGGACTAAAGCAAGGTAGGAAACTTTTTTCTTGTCATGGCGATTGCACGGATTACTTTGCTCGTCTACGGGGTGCTGCTTTTGGTAGGCGGAGTAGTCGGTTATAGAAGAGGCAAAAGTCTCAAGTCTTTAGTTGGAGGCTTGGTGGGAGCTGTTCTCAGCGGAGCTAGCTATGGCCTCCTGGGAGCGGATCCCCGTTGGGGCCTAGGCTTGGGCTTAGGGACGGCGGCGCTGGGATCTCTTCTTTTTGCCTTGCGCTACCGCAAAACTGGCAAATTTCTGCCCGCTGGTCTGATGTTGGCCGTGAGCTTGACGGCTGTTCTTCTCTTGGGCTTAAGTTTCGTTGAGGTTCTCCCCAGTCCTAGGGGGTGAGGATTCTTCCACAGCTTGTAACTAGAGGAGCTTCCTACCACAAGGCGGTCTATCCCTGTCGCGGCAGCGGCGCGGAGTGTTTGCCAGGGAGCCTGCGCTGCCTTTTTTGGGCAGGTTTGGGCTGCCGGGCGTCCTTGATCTAAGCTGAGAGCTCAGCGAGGAGCGACGCGATAGAAGCGAGTGGTGGTTGCCCATTCGCGGGCAGGGATCTTCTCGACGAGGATGGCGCGGGCGACGGCGTCGCCTAGTCTGGATCCCTCCACCTGCACACGGGCAAAGGATCCACCCTCTTCAAAAGCGACGATCTCCTGGAAGTTGAGCGGCCGGGGGGAGGCCACCGCCAACACTTGGGCTTGGCCAAAGGGCGGGGCAATGGTCAGGCGGTAGCTGGCGCCAGGGGGTGGGAAGGTGCGCACTTCGCCGGCCCGCAGAAACTCCTCTCCACCTGAGAAGGGATTGGGCAAAATAAGGTGAGTGCGTCCATCGGCTTGGATGCTAAACAGGTAGACGTAGGCGTCGCGGTTGGTACTGAGAGTCAGGCGAATCGGCTCGCCAGGCCGGTAGATGGGGTTAGAGCCGCGCCGATCCAGCTCCAAGGTCACCTGCAAGTCGGAAGGCACAGGGTTGACGAGGATGGAGCGGGCCCCGGTTTCTAGGCGAGTGTCAGCTAGTTGTAGCCTTTGCAGCGAGGGGTGGATGCCCAGCGTTTTGGGAAAAACAGCGGCGGTGGGCGCCACCGACAGCCCCAAAGCCAGGGGCAGGAAGAGCAGTTTGGCGTTCATGGTTCGACCTGACATTCAGTGGCTATGTTCAGCCTAGGAAGGGGCAGAGTTTTACTGGAGCGGGCTTCGCGCAATCTCAGATCTCCTGCTGAGGCAGTTTCCCCTGCTGCAGATGGCAGGCCCAGGGGGAAAAGCGCTGAACCGCTTCTCACATTTGGGTGGGAAAACTGGGAGATCCCAGCTAGAAAGGGCTAAGCTGCAGATCAGGGATCAACCTTGCCTATGGCCAGCGACAGTTACCAAGAAGGCATCGCAGCGGTTCAGGCGGGCGATTTTCCGGCTGCCATTCAAGCATTTCGCCGGGCAGTTGCCGAGGATCCCACCCATACAGAGGCTCGCTATAAGTTGGCCTGGGTGCTGGGTATGAGCGGCTATCTGGATCCAGCCCTGGCCGAACTGGAGGTGGTGGTGGCGGCGGATCCCGGCCATGTTGCAGCCCACTACAACCGGGGGGCCCTGCTGTTGCAAAAGGCCCAACTGGAAGCAGAGGTCGAGGGCCAGATCGATCTTGAGGTCCTGCAGCAGGCAGAAGAAGCTTTTCAAACGGTGATGCGCTTGGATCCTACAGATCAACGGGCCTACGCCTTTCTCACCTTGGTCAGGCGGGCGATCCGCAACTACCATAGCCGCAGGGATGAGGAGGCCAGGATCCCCTAGCTTGGCTGTCGCCCGCACCCCAGTTGCAGCTTCTCTACCAACTAGCGAGGGACGCCAATGTGGAAAACCAGGTCACCGCAGGCCCAAGCCTACGGCTCGAAGGGCGTAAGCGGCTTCGGCCCGGGGGAGATCCTAAGAATTGAGTGGAGGAATCTCAAGGTCAGACGAGAATGCCGCCGAGGTACGCAATTGCGGGGCCTCGGAAGCTTGGGAGCTTGATCCCTGGCTAACCTTGGAGATATCCACCATCGAGACCAACCCTTGCAGGGTGGCAGGGATGGAGCGGGGATCCATAAAAATGACCTTCGAGCTGGGACTGCTGCCCACTTTGAGGCCCATATCGATGTAGCTTTGGGCCATCAGGTATTGCAAGGCGTTGGCTGCCTCGGGGTGTTCTTGCAAGGCAGCGGCAATGGTTTTGATGGCCTCAGCTGTACCCTCGGCCAATAGCAGCCGCTGTCGCTTTTCGGCTTCTGCCCGCAGGAGTTGAGCCTTGGCAGCCCCTGCCGCCTGGTTGATGCTGGCCTGCTGTTCCCCCTCTGACCTGAGGATGGCGGCCCGCTTCTCCCGCTCGGCAGCCATTTGCTTTTCCATCGAGTCCTGCACGGTTTTGGAGGGTTGAATATCCCTGACTTCCACGCGCGTGATCTTGATCCCCCAGGGATCCGTGGCCTCGTCCAGTTCGGCTAGAAGGCGGGCGTTGATCTCGGCGCGCGAGGAAAAGGTCTGATCCAAGTCCATGCGGCCAATCTCAGCCCGCAGCGCCGTCAGCACCAAGTTCACCAAAGCTCGCTGCACATCCTCTACCGCATAGCGAGCCTTGATCATGTCCGTGATGCGCCAGTAAACCACTGCGTCGGCCATTAGTGAAACGTTATCGCTGGTGATGCACTGCTGCGGTGGCACGTCCAGTACCTTCTCGCGGATGGTTTCCTGGAACACAATCCTGTCGATGGGGGGAAAGATGACGTGCAAGCCGGGTGTCAGCTTGCGGTGAAACCTACCCAGACGTTCTACCAGTGCCTCATAGCCCTGGCTAATGATCTTGACAGAGCTGAACAGGTAGCCGATAAAGATGAGGGCAATGGCGGCTGGGATGACCGGCATACGACTCTTCTCCTGACAGAGAGTTCAGCCCCTATTCTAGACGGTTGCTGGAACTGATCCCTTCACCTCGATACGCCTGAAGGCTATCTAGTAGAAAGCCTGCGAGAGGATCCCTTCTTATGAAACTAAACAGCAAGAACCTAGAAGTTGGCTTAAACAAAATTTACGATGTCATTATTGCTGGCGGTGGCGCGGGGGGGTTGTCGGCATCCATTTACTTGGCCCGCTACGGCTTGAGCTGCTTGGTGGTGGAAAAGGGCAGGGGCCGCTCTTTTTGGATGCAGGACTTGCGCAACTATTTGGGCCTGCCGCCAAACACGCCAGGACGAGAGCTGTTGCGACAAGGAAGGGAGCACGCCCTTAGCTTGGGGGTGGACTATCTAGGGGGCTATGTGGAAGATGTTACAGATGAAGGGGAGCTTTTTGCTGTCAAGGTCAAGGTGGGGAAAGTCAACAGTGTCTACCCTATTTTTCGCAGCAAGTATTTGATTGCGGCAACAGGTATTATTGATTATCTGCCTCAATTGGCTGATATGCAGAATGTTTACGAATATGCAGGCTACTCGCTACATGTCTGCATGATCTGCGACGGTTATGAAATGCGGGATCAGAAAGCAGTATTGATTGTCAATTCAGAAGATCGGATTAATACAGCTTTTGTCCTCAACTGGTTTACGCCTTATATCTCGGTGTTAACCCATGGCTTGTGCTCGGTTGGCCCCGAGATACGCAAAAAGCTGGCAGATCATGGTTACCCTCTCTACGAAGCTCCCATTCGTCGCTTTCTTGGAGAAAACCACCAGCTGCAAGGAGTAGAGCTGGAGGACGGCACCTATATCGAGGCTACTACTGGCCTGGTAGCCATGGGCGCCAAATACCACAACGGCTATTTGAAAGGGATCCCCGGCTTGACATGGCAAGGGGAGAACCTGCTCACCGATGAATGGTGCCGCACTTCCCACCCGCGCCTGTTTGCAGTAGGAGATTTGAAGCAGGGCCTCAACCAGGTGGCGATTGCCGTGGCTGATGGAGCGCTGGCCGCCACGGCCATCTGGCGGGACATCCGCCGATCCTCACCTCCCCGTAAGTGGGAAGAGCGCCTGCACACAATTTAGGTTCATCCTACTTGCTGCAGGGAGTGGTGATAGTCTTTTGCTCTGTAGTTGTTGTGAAAACCTTGGCAACTCCATGCATTTTCTGAAGGCGGTGATCTTTTTTTTGGCTTTCCTCTTGGTGGGTCTATATTACAGTGCTGCGGGGGCCCGCCCTCTTTTCAACCTCAACCTCACCTCGACCCTAGGATACAGCCCTGTTCTCCCAATTGAGAGTGTTCGCATTCTGCAAGGCAGCCATCCGCAAGAACTACTCATTTACCTATCGGCTCCCTCTGCTGCTTGGGTCTATCAAGAGCGGCTGAACGGGCATTATCTAATCGACATTCCCTATGCTGTAATCACTCATTCCACAAGGGTTGAGGTTGCCAAGGAACTGCCCTATCAACTCAACTGGGGCAACCAGGACCAGCACACTGGGCGTCTGTTGATTACACCCGCGCCTGCTTATGTACAGCTGTTTCTACAGCATGGCTGGGTTCCAGATCCTAGCTTTCTCGACCCAGCGGAAAATAGCCAGCCCTTGCAACTGCCTTTGGAAGAAGTGCTGGGGCCTTTGTTGGAGGTGCCGGCCCGTTCTGCCTTCCTCACGATTGACGATGGGCCTTGGCCTCAGTCCACCCCTCGCCTTTTAGAGGTTTTGGATCAGCTACAGATTCCGGCCACCTTCTTTCTTATCGGCACTCATGTTTCCCAATTTCCAGAGTTGGCCCAGTCCATTCAAGCTCACCACCACACGATAGCCAACCATACCTTTACTCATGATTATCGACGTCTCTACAGCAGCAACGAGATATTTTATGCCGAGGTGGAGCAGACAACCGAGCTGATGAAGAGGCTGGGCTTGGATCCTCAGCTGATTGTTCGGCCACCGGGGGGCTTTCGCCTAGATCCAGCTTTACGCCACTCTTTGGAACAGGCGAGGTATCAGGTTGTTTACTGGAACATTAGCCCTGAAGATGCCTATGCCGACCAAATACCGGCCCAGCTGGTGGAGCGGGTTCGCGCTCAGTTGCAGGCGCTCAGGAACTCGGAACAACCGCTAGTTTTGCTGCTTCATGACCGCTGGCCCCATACCGCTGAGGCCCTGCCAGGTATCGTGGCTGCCGTTGAGGAGGCAGGCTATCGCTTTTTGCCCTGGCCGACTTCTAAGAATGCTGCCTGATATTCTGGATGACGGTTGAATCCAAAGGAGCAGTCAGTTTTTGGTGGAGGAGGGGGAAGCATGCGCAAGCTTATAGTAGGGGGAGCGGCCTTGGCTTTGGCCCTGCCAGTCGCCTCAGCTTCCGCCTATTCCCAGCCGCTGCTGCCGCTATTGCCTGCTGCCTCTGCAGGCAGTACTGCTCGCGAGGGAGTTGTAGCCCTGTTTCGTCAGTCCATCTGGTGGGATTTTATCCGCGGCAATCGTGGGGAAAACCTGCGCTTGTTTCCTGCTCAGTTGCTCTCCTCCTCGCAGCAGGGAGTGGTGGCCGTGTTTGAGATCCAGCGGCAGCCGACGGTGGAGCCCGTAGTGCGCGTGCTCAGCTTTGACCATCAAGGAGGGTACGATTTTCGTCTGCTCCACATGGCTGAGCCCATCCCAGGTCGGCTAATCGAGGCTCAGCTGCGCACCGACATCACACCCACTCCCCAGCCCAAGTTGGTGCTCCTCACTGAGCGAGGGGGAATCAGCCTGCTGCGGTCGGTTCTGATCTTAGAACACCGAGCAGAGGGGCTTGTGCCGCTGCTGAGCGTAACAGATTTGAACAACGCCAGCCTGCGGGTTAGTCCCCAGGGGATCCTAATCCTCTCCAGTGCCCCGGGAGCTAGCCGCGACTTGCGGGCTACGCTCTACCAGTGGGAGGGAGATGGCTTTGTCCGCCGCGATCTCTAGCCACCGCTCTAGGGTCGTAGGTGTCTATGACCAGGAAGCTGTTGAGCCTGCCAACAGGCCCCTAGGCTGGGGGCTTGGCCCACCTGCCAAAGAAACAGGCTCTCTGCTCCCAGGGAATGGATGCTCCAGGGATCCAGGCCAGCCCCAAACCAGCCGTAGGGATCGACAGGGGCGGGCTGGCCGGAATTGGCTTGGTCAAAGCGGCGCACCTCAAAGTGGAGATGGGGCCCGCTGGCACAGCCGCTTTCCCCTGACAGGCCAATCACCTCCCCAGCTGCCACCCTCTGCCCCTCGTGTACCCGGATTTGGCTGAGGTGGGCGTAGAGGGTTTCTAGGCGGATCCCGCCCGGGGATTCTCCTTCGTGCAGGATGCGCACCCGCAGCCCTCTGACTGGACGGCCTAGGCTGGGGCAGAAAAACTCTGGTTCCGGGCGCGCTACAGTAACTCGTCCAGGGGCGGCGGCCAGGATGGGGGTGCCTACCGGCATGGCCCAGTCGTAGCCGGCGTGGCCATCGCTTTTGCCACAGGGGTGCTGGGGACTGGGAGTCCAAACCTGGCCCTGGCCGCTGACAAATCGGCCATTGCCGTCTCCTTCGCCCAAAGGCAGGTCGTGGTCGAAGAGGTTGGTGACCGGGAAGTCACCGATAAAGGGTTTGTGCAAAAGCGGCCACTGGGGCGGCGGCGGATCCCCTTGGACTTGACGATAGCTCTCTAGTTGCCGCCGGTAGCTCTCCAGCTGCTGAAGCTGAGCGGGGTCCTGCAACTGCTGCCGCAAAAGATCCACCAAGCGCAGGGCCTGAGCCCAGTCCCGGCGCTCCACAGCCCGGCTCAACTGGGCGTAGACTCCCCTCAGGACTTCCTGGGATACGGAGGAAGGGGGCCTCTGGGGAAAGCCAGGCAGAATGTTTACGAATTGATACAATAGGCAGCAAAGTATCAGTAGGCATACCTTGAGCAGACCAGGCGGTTTGGCTCGGGTGCCACTTTCCTTTTTGCCACCCGCTTTTCTCCTCAGCCCCTGCCCAAGCTGTGGGAAAGCGCAGTGGCTCTGACCAACCACCCCGCGGGAGCTTCTCATGCGTTGGCTGTTATCCTCTGGTGTTCTGGTTAGCTTGCCTTTCCAGTTTTCTAACAAGCGAGGTGTTCTCCTTTGGTCTGGGTCAATCTGGCAGTGGTTGGAAGCTTTGGCGCTAGGCTTGCACATTCTCTCCTTGCTCTTCGGCCTAGTGGGCCTACTTTGGGTAGTACCGCATCCCGAGTGGGTGGCCAGTTTGCCTCCCATTGGCCTACAGGCCTTCTCTTGGAGCATGGGCAACGGCGGCGTTGCCTACATGATGTTTGGGGCGCTGGCGGCAGTTCTAATGGGATCCCGCCTCCTTGGGGTGCGACGCCTGCTGATGTTCTTGATCCCAGCGGTGGGCATCTCCCTAGCCAGCGAGCTGCTGGGCACCAGCACTGGGATCCCCTTTGGTGACTACGGCTACCTCAGCGGCTTGGGCTACAAGATTGCCGGCTTGGTTCCCTTTACAATCCCTCTGTCCTGGTTCTATGTGGGGTTATCGGCCTACCTGTTGGCGCGGGTGGCTCTGCAAGCGGGGCGCCACTGGCTGATCCACTTTGAAGCCATTCTGTTGGGAGCGCTCTTGCTCACTGCCTGGGACTTTGTGCTGGATCCGGCCATGACCCGCGGCTTGATCCCCTTCTGGGCCTGGTTTCAGCCAGGGCCATTCTTTGGCATGCCGCTGCAAAACTTCGGCGGCTGGATGCTGACAGGGACTGCCTTTATGACCGTGGCCAACCTCCTCTGGGGGAAAGATCAGCCTGTCCTTAACCGCCGTCAGTTGCTGGGGCCGCTGCTGCTCTATGGGGCCAATTTTGCCTTTGCCCTACTGGTAAGCCTGGGATCTGGCATTGTCGCGCCGGCAGGGTTGGGCCTACTCCTGGGACTGGGGCCAGCCCTGGGGTTGTGGTGGAGTGCGCCGCCAGCTCTTCCCTCTCCTTCCGAGGGAGCAGCAAGCGGGAGGATTGTCGGTGGGGGGGGGTGAAGTAGGCAGCTTAGTCGAATTTTCGCAGGGATCCCCGCCCCGTCTTTTTCGGGCTGCCCTGCCACAGGCCAATCACCAGGCAGACCACCCCCAGGTTGATGGCCACATCGGCCACGTTAAACACGGGGAAGCCAATCCAGACGAAATTGAAAAAATCCACCACGTAGCCGTTGAGAAAGCGGTCGACGCCGTTCCCCACCGCTCCTGCCCAGATGAGGCCATAGCCCACCTGCTCCCAAAGGTTGAGGCTGCTGCTGCGCAGGGCCAGGAGCGCCAGGGCTATTGCCACCCCTAGCGAGACCCACTTGAGAAACTCCGCCGAATCGGCAAACAGACTCCAGGCAGCACCGGTGTTTTCCACGTAGGTGAGGTGGAACACCCCTGGCCATAGCTGGATCTCCGGGCCCGGCAGCAGCCGCTCCACCGCCCAGCGCTTGCTCAGCTGATCCAAGGCCGTCCCCAGGATCCCGACCAGCCAAAAGCCTTTGTTCTTCATGCTGCTTGCGCTCCCCGGCGGTTTGCTGGCCCAGATAGGTACCTTTCGGCTGAAGAGTTGCAGAGCCTGCTGGGAGATCCAAGCGGCGAAAACAAAAGCGCCTGGCTGGGCCAGCCGGACAGGGATCCCAATGGCTACCGCCCCCGTTGCTCTAGAGATCGGCGCAGTTCGCTAGCCATCTGCAGAAACTCCCGGGGGCTACCCGCCTTGCCGTAGGAGGCGCGATCTTGAACCTTCTTGCCACTGCCCTGGCGGGTGTGGGTGCTGAGCAGAGAGCTGGCCATCTCCAGGAACTTGGCGGGGTTTCCCTCGCTGCTGCCCCGCATCACAAAGGTTTGTCCAGCACGAGTTACTGCCATGGCTACCTTGACTCTCAGAAAAGAAATACTCGTTCACATCTTCCCACAAGGGATCCCTAGTCGGCCAGGCCCGGTGCTCTCTGAGCCTCGTTAGAGATAGCCACGGCTTCTAAGACTTTGCATAACCAGCTCAATGCATTCGGGGATGCTCTGTTCGGCAGTTTTGCAGACCACCTCTGGGCATTCCGGCGGCTCGTAGGGATCGTCAATGCCGGTAAAGTTCCGAATGAGGCCTGCTCGCGCCTGGCGATAGAGACCCTTGACATCGCGCTGTTCGCACACCTCTAGGGGGGCATCCACAAAGACTTCGATAAAGTTGCCGATCTGCTGCCGCACCTCCTGCCGCGTTGCCCGATAGGGAGAAATGGCCGAGACCAGCACGATCACGCCGTGGCGAGTCAGCATCTTAGCCACAAAGCCAATGCGGCGGACGTTCTCGTCCCGGTCTTCTTTGCTGAAGCCCAGCCCTTTGGTGAGGTGTTGCCGCATTAGGTCGCCGTCAAGCACTTCCACCGGCAAACCCAGAGCTTGCAACTGCTGGGCCACGCCGCAGCTAAGGGTGGTTTTGCCCGCCCCACTTAGCCCTGTAAACCAGACTGTTACCCCCCGCCGCCCCATGGGTAGGCATTCCTCGTCCTTGGGCTTCGCTAGAATAGCATCCCCAGGGCAGAGTGATACACTCGAGACGCTGTCTCCATTTTTCCCCTGCCGAGCATGTCCCCGCCAGGCTTTTCTCCCCCTGACACTCTCCCAAGCCCTGCAACCGCTGCCGAGCTGTTTGAGCGGCATGTGATGTCCACCTATGCTCGCTATCCCCTGACCCTAGTGCGCGGGGAAGGCTGCCGGGTCTGGGACGAAGAGGGGCGGGAGTACCTGGATTTTGTGGCAGGAATTGCCACCTGCACGCTGGGCCATGCCCATCCTGCCTGGATCCAGGCGCTGACGCAGCAGGCGCAGCAGTTGCACCATGTCTCCAACCTCTACTACAACCGCCCCCAGGCGCAACTGGCCCAGTGGCTGACCCAGCACTCCTGTGCCGACAAGGTGTTTTTCTGTAACTCGGGGGCAGAAGCCGTTGAAGGTGCCATCAAGTTGGCCCGCAAGTATGCCCACACGGTGCGCGGGATCGAGGATCCCATCCTCCTCACCGCCCACGGCAGTTTCCACGGCCGCACCCTGGCTGCCCTCACGGCCACCGGCCAGCCGAAATACCAAAAAGACTTTGCGCCGCTAGTGCCTGGCTTCGACTACGTCCCCTACAACGATATCGAGGGCACGGCAGCGGTGCTGGAGCGCTGGGGCGAGCGGGTGTGTGCCGTGCTGCTGGAGCCGCTGCAGGGGGAGGGGGGGGTTGTCCCTGGGGATCCCGCCTACTTTCAGTGGCTGCGCCGGGTTTGCAGCGAGCGGGGCATCCTGCTGATGTTGGACGAGGTGCAGGTAGGGATGGGCCGCACCGGCAGGCTCTGGGGCTACTGCAACCTGGGGGTGGAGCCGGACGTGTTTACTCTGGCCAAAGGCCTGGCCGGCGGGATCCCCATTGGTGCCCTGTTGGCGAAGGACTTTTGCGCGGTGTTCCAGCCAGGGGATCACGCCAGCACCTTTGGCGGCAACCCCTTGGCCTGTGCGGTTGGCCTAGCGGTCTGCCGCACCCTGATGGCGGAGAGCCTGGTTTGGAATGCTCAGCAGACGGGCAGCTATCTGCGCCAGGGTTTGTCTTGCTTGGCAGAGCAGTTCCCACAGCTTGTTCAAGAGGTACGCGGCTGGGGCCTGATCCAGGGGCTGGTGCTGCGGATCCCGGCGGCTGAGGTGGTCAGGGCTGCCATGGAGCAAGGGCTGTTGCTGGTGCCAGCAGGATCCCAGGTGGTGCGCTTTGTGCCCCCTTTGATCGTCACTCCTGCGGAAATTGACGAGGCGCTGGCGCGGTTGGAATCGGCTCTGCAGGAGCTGGCTGGTGGCCAGTCCGTTGGCGATTCCTAAAAAGCCTAGCCTTGCCAGAGCTGCCGCAGAAACCCCTGGAGCCGCTGGCGCGCAGAGGGCTCATGGGGGCCAGGATCTCTAGCCTGCTCCAGCAGGGGCAGGATCTCCTCGGCGTAGGCTGGAACAAAACCGGCAGCAGGCCAGAGCAAGTCCGGCGTGGCCCGCAGCTTCCAAACTTGGGATCCCTCCCTAAGCAGCAGGGGTCGCACCCAGAGCAGGGCTCGAGATCCCGCCTCAAGGCGGTGGAGAGAAGCCTGAATCAGCTCCCCATAGAGAGTGGCCTGCGGCCCTGGCAGGGCTAGGATGGGGCGGGGCAAGGTGGGGACACTCCCTTCTTCCCCCCTTCCAGCAGGCAGAGGACGTCCCCCAAGGGAGGGATCCCCACCAAAGCTGCAGCGGGCAGGCAAACAGGGCCACAGGGTCATGGGATGGCTGGCTTTTGCCTAATAAGAACAACCACCACCTGATCTTAAGAGATGCCTTCTCAGATCCAGGGATTGCCCACGGTGCTAGCCTTGCAGGCAAGGCATAAACTCCTTGCAACCGGATCCCGCCATGATGCACACCTTTATCCCGCCCCACCGATTTTTCCCCTACCTGACCTGGACAGAGATCCAGGCCATGCCCAACAAAGAGAATGTGGTGATCATCCAGCCAGTAGCCTCGATCGAGCAGCATGGGCCCCATTTGCCCCTGGTGGTGGATGCCTGCATCGGCACAGCAATCATCGGGCGGGCCATGGAAAAACTGGAGCCGGAGATCCCGGCTTACGTTCTGCCCACCCAGTGCTATGGCAAGGCCAACGAGCACTGGCATTTCCCGGGCACCATCACCCTCTCGGCCCAGACCCTGATGGCTTTGCTCACCGAAGTAGCCGAAAGCATTTACCGGGCTGGATTTCGCAAGCTGGTCTTCCTCAACTCCCACGGCGGCCAACCTGAGGTGCTGCAGATTGTGGCCCGCGACCTACACCAGAAGTACGAAGATTTCCTTCTTTTCCCCATCTCCGTCTGGCGCGTTCCCCACCAAGGGCAGGAGCTGATGACAGAAAAAGAACGGGAATTGGGCATCCACGCTGGCGACGGCGAGACCAGCATGCTGATGTACCTGTTGCCCGAGACGGTGCGCACCGACCGCCTAGTCTGCGAGTACCCCCAAGATTTGCCGGAAGACAGTCTGCTCAGCCTGGAAGGGCGAATCTCTTTTGCTTGGACAACTCGCGATCTCAGCCAGAGCGGCGTCCTGGGGGATGCCACCGCTGCCACGCCCGAGAAAGGCAAACTTTTGGTGGAGTCCATGGCCGATGGCTGGGTGCAGCTAATCCGGGATCTGTACAAGTTCCGACAGCCCCAGGCTTGGCGCAAAGCCCCGCTGCCGGCCTAGACTTCTGAGGCTTCTGGCCGTCCCTAGCCTGCCTCTTCGCGAGGACGGGTGATAGGCTTGAGGGAAAGTTCCCCCACCCCCTGAGGGAAGAGCAATGGTTCTTGCCTCAAAGCCGGCTACCCCTTCCATCCTCGAGCGGCACGACGCCACCTGGCAGGACTACTTGACCATTTGCAACCATCCCACCCTGGACTGGCAGAAGATTTCTTTTTACCAGGGCTGGTTGTGGGTCAGCATGGGCAAGGAAGGGCCAGAGCACGCCTCCGTCAGCGATTTGATGACGGCAATCTTTTTCGCCTGGGCCTTTCTGCACCCGGACGTGCCGCTGCAGTCCTACGGTCGCTGCCTGATTGAGTACCCAGAAACCCACGCCTGCGCCCCCGACCTAGTGCTCTACAAGGGAGAAAACATCCCCAGATACCAAGCCGGCGAGCCGCGGCGGATTGACTTGCGTTTCCAAAGGTCTCCCGACCTGGTGGGCGAAATTGCCGACACCACCCTCAGCCTTGACCTAGACGAGCAAAAGCAGCTCTACGCCAGCCTGGGCATTCCTGAGTACTGGGTCATCATGTCAAAGGGCGGCGTGTTTTTGCTTTTGCCCTGGCCGAGGATGGACGCTACCGGGCCATTGCCCAGTCGCAGGTGCTAGCGGGCCTGCCGATAGCCCTGCTTGAGCAGACTCTGGAACGCTTGGCCAACGAAACCAACACGGCGGCCGCCAACTGGCTTCTCCAACAGCTCCAACGCCAGGCTTAAAGCCATCAGGGCTCTCCTCTAGTCCTTGATTCACCGATAGCGTAAGCGGGACGGAGTCCGTACAATCGGCCACTTTGCGGCATAACCAACCTCCTGCCTTGACGTAGATTGGCTGAGCTAGTAGGCTTGCAAGTACATCTTTTAGTACATCTTTTCTGGTAGGCACTTTGCCTAGGCTAAAGTTGGCTCCGTCTTTAGCCTGTGTGCCCTCTAAGGGTAAGGAGCAACTACCGTCAGCTCGACGGGAAGTCACGCCTGTGGAGATCCCTCTGGCGGGGTGGTAGGTGTTGAGCCTGCTACTAGCTATGGGTCGTGGAAGCAGGAAGAAAGCCTCAACCTGGAGCAAAAGTCCGCTTTTGTCCAGCGTTGTATAAGTCTTTCAGAGCGGCGTTTGGGCCAGCTTGATGATGAGATGGTGGTTTTTGTCCACCGTGATCCAGCCCTGCTGGCGGAAACGGTTCAAAAGACGAGTGATGGTGACGCGGGTAGTGCCGATGGCATTGGCCAAGTCTTGGTGCGTAAGGCGCACCTGCAGGCGCACTCCCGTCGCGATGGGGGATCCCAACTCCACTGCCAACAGGGAGAGCAACTGACGCAGCCGATCCTCCACTCGCCGCCGCCCGGCCAGAGCCAGCAGCGCTTCGGTTTGGCGCAGTCGCCGCACCAACTGCTTGAGCAGCCCCTGGCTCAGGGTTTCTGAGGCTTCCACCTCGGCTGCCGACAGCCGCAGCACGTCAACTGCCGTCAACGCCTTAGCTTGGTAGGGATCCAACTTTGTCAGCGGGGATCCCAGCGGCATGGAGGGAACGGCAAAGCCCAAAATGGCCTCGCTCCCGTTGGCATAGACAGTGCTCAACTGCACTACGCCCCGGCAGACAATCACCCACTCTTCGGGCGGCAGAGGAATGATTTGGCGAGGGCTGTAGGAAGATAGGCTGCGGCCTCGGTAGAGGTCTTCTAGGAGCTGACGCTCCCGTTTGACATACTGGCTGGGCGTCGTTTCAGGCGTCATGAGCTAGCTCTGCTGGGGCAAACTTGGGTTCCAGCGGGCGGCCTTTCCCCTGTTGAGGGAGAACAAGAGTCGGCCTTGGGACCAAGGATCCGTGTTCTCGACTACACCATATCGCTTGCCTTTCCCGCTGAAGTAAAGAGGAGGTTATGCTTGGGTTAAGTCTTGCCCTCGGCTTGGAAACGGGCAGAGCTGGGTGCAACCGCCATCCGGTAGGATAAAAACAGCCAAGCTCAAGCTTCAGGAGACTTGCCGTGACGCTGGTGGTTCGCGTGATTACTCCTGACCGCGTTGTTTGGGATGCCCCTGCCGAGGAAGTGATCCTCCCTGCCACCTCAGGCCAGCTGGGTATCCTGACCAATCACGCTCCCCTGTTGACAGCCATCGGCAACGGCGTGATGCGGGTCAAGGCCGGTGGCAAGTGGTCGGCCATTGCCGTGATGGGTGGCTTTGCAGAAGTGGAAAACAACGAGGTAACGGTTCTAGTCAACCGGGCCGAGCGAGGAGAACAAGTCGACAAGGCTGCAGCTCAAGCTCTTTTGGAGAAGGCCAACCAAGTTTTGAACACTAGCAGTGACAAGCAGGAGCGCCTGCAGGCTCAGTTGGATCAGCAACGGGCCAGGGCTTTACTCCAAGCTGCCGAAATGGGTTCCAAAAGCTAGGGGATACCTCTTGGTTAAGGTGAGGCTAGCTACCCGTAGGTTAGCAGAGTAGGATCCTCAAGACCCTTCCGCCCACGTGCATCCCCAGAAGCCTCCTCTGTTTTCTGATCCTCCCGAGGATTCTCACCAGCTTCTCCCGATCTCAGCCATTGGCGAGGCAGGTCTACTGCAGGTGGTGCAACGCTACTGTCCTGAGCAGGTGGTAGGGGATGATGCCGCAGTGTTGGCTGTTCCCCAAGGACAGTTGGTGGTAACCACCGATGTCTTGGTAGAGGGAGTTCACTTTAGCAACTCGACCACCCCACCGCATGCCGTGGGCTGGCGCGCGGCAACTGCCAATTTGTCGGACTTGGCGGCAATGGGATCCCGTCCCCACTCGTTGCTCGTAGGCCTGGGCCTGCCGCCCTCCACACCAGTGGCCTGGGTGGAGGAGCTCTACCAGGGAATACAGGCTTGCTGCGCCCCCTGGGGATGCCAAGTGGTGGGAGGGGATCTGTGCCGCTCGCCCCAGCGGTTTGTGGCCATTACGGCGCTGGGATCGGTGCAGCCAGGGCGGGCCATTGAGCGCAAGCGGGCGCAGCCGGGCGATTGGCTCATCGTAACTGGGCCCCATGGGGATGCGCGGGCTGGCCTGGAGCTCTTGCTTCACCCTGAGCAGGGATCTACAGTCCCGGCAGCCGAGCAGCAGTTAATTAGGGCCCACCAATACCCCCACCCGCGGCTGGATCTGTTGCCGCTGTTGGCAGCGATCCCTGACCCTATGCGCCTTGCCGGCATGGACACTAGCGACGGCTTGGCCGATGCCCTGGTGCAGGTGTGTCAGGCTAGCGGGGTGGCAGCGAGGATCGAGGCGGAGCGGATCCCGATTTCAGAGGCTTTGCAGCAGGTCTTTCCGGCCCAGGCCCTAGAGTGGGCCCTCTACGGCGGGGAAGACTTTCAGCTACTCCTTAGCGCCGAGCCTTCCATAGCCCAGTACCTCTTGGAAAAGCTGCCAGGGGCAACCTGGATTGGCGAAGTCACCGGCTGGGATCCACAGGGGACGGTGCGGCTAGACAACGGCCAGATCCTCAGCCGCCAGCAGGCCTTCCAGCATTTTTGAGCGGGTCAAAAGTGCAAGTGTCGGCTGACGCGCACCAAGGGACCCAGCCCTAGCCGCTTGGGACTGAGGGCCTGCATCTCAAACACGGCCAAAATATGGTGCACCGGCAGCTCTGGCTGGTGGGAATTTGCCCCCATCGCGATTACCAACCCGCAGCAGCCCCCCGTATCGCGGCAACGCCGCTCCCAGCGCCTGCGAGCCCTTGAGTGCACGGGATCGTCTTTGGGAAATTCGCCAAACAAGTGCAGGTCGCGGTTACCCGTCTGGACAATTTCTAGCTCGTAGCGATGGCCATCGAAGGGATCCACTCCCGTATTGAAACAAACCCCTTGGGGGCCCCCCTCGCCGCGCAGGTTTTCAATCAGTTGCTTGGCCTTGGAGCGAGAGGTGCGCACAATCACCACCGGCAGCCCCTCCCCCTTCTGCACCAGTTTGCTCTGAGGGAGAGGATGCACTTGCCCTGCACGGCGCAACACCTCCACTGCGGCCCAAGGCAGCAGTCCCAGGCCAAGCTGCGCTCCCTCAGGCAACAGATCCTCTCGGAGCAGAGCTTGGGTGGGTTTCTCTTCCTCTAATGCCAGCAGCTCTGCCGCCAACTCAGGCAGGGTGCGCACCTGCACCGACAGGGCTTCCCCTTGGGGATTGGGAACGCAATACTGCCCCTGACAAGGTTGAAAGCCCTTTTCCAGCTTGCGGCGGTACTGCTTCAAGAAGCAATGCAAGGCCTCCAAGGCCACGGCCAAGGTTGCTGCCTCCTCTTCCTGTAAAACACCGCGCAAGCCCTCCAGCGGGTGGATGGTGCCGAAGTTCGGCTCGATTTCTTCGGGATCCAACTCTGCCAAGTCCAAGTTTGGCCAGTCTTCCAGTTCGGGATGGCGGGGTTGAAAAGTCAGGTAGAGACAGTCCTGCCTCAGGAAGACTTCCTCCATCTCATCAGGGTCCGCTTGCCTGGCCTGCTGGCGAAACTGTTTGAGGGAGGGCAGGGAGCGGTAAAAAATCACCCCATACTCCATTCCTGCCCGTCCCATGATTGAGACGTAGAGAGTTTCGACGTCCCACTGATGCAGCTCGATGGCTAGAATGTGGTGATCCTCAAGGTACTCCCAGGGGGCATCCTGCCAGAGGGTGAAGGCTTTGCCAGCCAGGAGTTCTGCGTAGTTTTCTGGCAAAGGTGGGGGGATCTGCTCCTGAGCCTCGGCAAAGCTTTGTAGGATCTCATCGATGAGCGGTAGCTCCGGCTGGTATTCCACTTTGATGTCCAGCTCGTGCAGAATGCCGCGCAGGAAAAACTGCACCTCCCGGTTGCGCACGACGATTTTCTGGGGACGGGCTGGCAAGCCCGCATTGGGCCGCTCCATGGCCGCGATCAAGGCCCGCACCATTGGCTCCATGCCAGAGCCAGCAGGCACCACCTCCATAGCTCGCACCACACCCTGAACGCCGTCCACCCAGAGAATGCATTCCCCCTCGCCGGGAGAAGGCTGGGAGCCAGCAACTGGCGAGCTTGGCAGGCTGTGGCGATCCCCTTCCCACACGGAAGGAATCTGGGGCAGCTTTTGCAGTCGACGAACCGTAGCGGCTGGCAGACGCGACATAGACATCCCGAGACCACAAAAACCACCCAAAGGCTTAGCAGATGCCTTGGGTAGGGATCCCTCTCTCCTCAGCCAAGTTGAGAGGGGGGATCCTCCTCCAGCCACTCTAACCGAGCCCGGAGAAGCTGGATCCCCGCTAGGGACAATGGCCAAGCAAACCCGAGTGAAGAGCTGATGGTCAGATTCGAACTGACGACCGCTCGATTACAAGTCGAGTGCTCTACCAACTGAGCTACATCAGCCCGTTCTACCTGGATTATACTAGCACCTCCCTTGCAAGTTGTCCCCGCCTGCCAGTTTGTTGCTAGGGGGCAGCAGGCAGGGGATTGAGCTGACAGCCGAGAGAGGCAAGGAAGCTACTGCCGATCCTCTGCTGGCTGTGGAATGGGAGCTAGGTAAATAGCCAAAGCTCCGGCCAGAAAGCCCAAGATATTGCGCACCACTGGCAGCCAATCTCGGGTGCGAGCAACCACTGGGCCAAGGCCAAAGGCCCCAAACAAAATGAACCACAAGGGAGAGATGAGCAAAGCCCAGCGCCAGTTAAACACCTCCTCTCCCTGGCGGGGTTTGCCGGCAAACCCGAAGACAATCCCACCCAAGATAGAGGTAATCAACGTCAGGATCCACTGCTCCTGCGGCAGCCCGGGCACTACCCGGCAACCGCCTTGGCGAAAACAGCGATCCAGAACCTCAACGGCCTCTAGAATGGCGCGGTGGGCGCCATGTTCCTGCACATAGAACTGGTTGCCAAAGCGAGACTGCAGCTCGATCCAAAAGGTGCGCGGCAAGATCTCCCGCACCGCATCCCCCACGTTGAAGGCCAGTAGGTTGCCCCCCCGGGGATCCGCCACCATCAAAACGCTGCGCTCGTTTAGGCCCCAGTACTCCTTCACCTGGCGGCCCGGGGTTTGGTCAAACTGGGTCAACACCCGCAGCTTCCAGCCAGTTTCTTCCTCCAGCCGGCTCAGGTGCTCGGCCAGTTCGGCTTCCTCCTTGCTGCTCAACTGATCCGCCAAGTCCAAAACCGGAACAGGCGGCTGAGGCAACTCCATCGGCACTGCTGGCAGGGCAGGCTGCGCCCACAGGGGAGATCCCCCGCCCAGCCAAATCCATAGCCCTAGGCAAAGACTCACTCCAAAGCAAAGTACCCTTTGCCACTGGATGCTCATGCTGCTCCCTCTTTAAAGACCCAATCCTGAAAACTGATGTTAAGAAGTGTTTCAAGTTCTTACAGATCCATCATGCCCTGGAAGCCAACATTTGGCCAGAGGGAGTTCTTTCTGGGTTTTCCAGGCAACTGCGGGAAGGGTTGGCAGCAGAGTCTTTTCTGGTCAATTGCCCATCGAGAGGGCATACTGGTGGCAACAATTTTGGATGCCGGGGGCGTGCATGATGAAGTTCAGACGCTGGTTGGGTCTCTGCTGGGCCGGCCTGATGGCGCTACTCCTCACGGCCTGCGGCCAGGGATCCACTCCCTACGACAGCATTGTGATCAACTTTGTTAACACGGCTACTCCTAGTGAGATCGCTGCCCTTGCCAAGGAGTACAACTTGACGCTGCGACCCAGCAGCAACAGTGCCTTTGCCCGCCAAGAGGTTATTTACCTAGCCACTGGGGAGGCGACTCATCCCAGGGCCACCCGGCGGCTGCTCCAGCGGCTTCAGCGGGAAGCCCTCGTTGAGTATGCCCACCCCAACTACCAATTCCAGGCCGCTTTCGTGCCCAACGATCCCCTTTACTCCCAGCAGTGGAACCTACGGGCCATCCGCATGCCCGAAGCCTGGGAGATTTCCCAAGGGGAAGGGGTGACGGTGGCAGTCGTGGACACGGGGGTGACGCGGGTGCCGGATCTGGCCCAGACCGAATTTGTGAAGGGCTACGACTTCGTGGATGACGATGAGGATCCCACCGACCTCAACGGCCACGGCACCCATGTGGCTGGCACCCTTGCCCAGTCCACCAACAACGCCCTGGGCGTGGCAGGTGTTGCCTTCAAGGCCAAGATCATGCCCGTGCGGGTGCTGGATGCCAACGGCTTTGGATCCCTGTCGGACGTGGTGGAAGGGATCCGCTATGCCGTCGACCATGGCGCTACCGTCATCAACCTCAGCTTGGGCAGTCGCGCCTCAGCTCGCTTGATGGAAGAGGCGGTAGCTTACGCCCACAGTAAAGGAGTGACCGTCGTTGCAGCTGCTGGCAACGAAAACTCCAGCCAGGTAAGCTACCCAGCCCGCTATCCCCATGTCATCGCCGTCTCAGCCACGGGGCCTGATGGCACCAAAGCTCCCTACTCCAACTATGGGGTGGGCGTGGATATTGCTGCTCCTGGTGGGGCCAAGACGCCCGAGCACCCGGAGTACGGCATCCTGCAGCAGACCATCAACCGCCGCAACCCCGACGAGCCGGTCTTCGCCTACTTCCAAGGCACCAGCATGGCTGCCCCCCACGTGGCTGGCGTGGCGGCGCTGATCCAGGCTCAGGGCATCAAGGATCCGGACAAGGTGGAGGCCATCCTCAAGATGTCAGCTGCCCCAGTGCCTGGCGACAAACAGAACTTCTACGGCGCCGGTCTGCTGGACGCAGCCAGAGCCTTGGCCCGAGCCAGGGGTCAGCAGGAGGAAAACCCCTTGGTGCTGTGGCTGAAGGACTTCCTGAAGTACCTAAACGACAACGGCTACCTCAACCCTCGCTTCTGGTTTGATGGCGGCGCAATTGCCCTGGTGCCCAAGCTGCTGATGGTGGTAGGTGGCTACATCCTCCTGGTGCTCATTCGCTGGTGGTTAGCTCCCAAGCCCGTACCGGTGACAGTGCCCCTGTTGGCCGGAATCCTCCTGGGCAGCGCTGGCCTCTTCCCCCTGCAAGGGTTGGCCGTTGTGGGTTTCCCCCGCTGGCCCTTGCAACTGCTGGGCAGCTCCCTGCCAGAGCTAGGCACCGCCCTAGCCCCAACCACTGCCCTAGATCCCTTGTTTGCCAGCGTGTTGATCCCTGGCCTGTTGATGGTGCTCCTCCTGGGCCATCGGCGCTGGCGCTGGGCGGTCATCGGCCTCTGCCTGGGGGTGGCTTCCCATCTGCTCCTGTCGGGATCCCTGTTCTATGAGGGGGTACTATGGCTTGGATCCTCTGCTTGGTTGGGGCGCTCCTTCTTGCTCCTCAATGGCTTGCTCTGCCTGGGCCTGGCCTACTTGGGAGCACAAGCCATCTTGGATTTGCAGCCCAGCAGCACCGTCCTAGCTCTGAGGAAGTGATGCAAGAATTTAGGGGTACCATTGAGTTTCTCGACATTGAGGGGGGGGTGTGGGTGCTGACGCTCCCTTCAGGTCAGCACTACGCCCTCTTCCGCGCCCCCAAAGAGCTCCTGCAGGAGGGATTGCAGGTTACCATTCAGGGGCAGGTGAGGGAAGATTGGGTAACAACAGCGCAGGTGGGCCCAGTCTTGGAGGTAAAAAGCTTCCGGAAGCAGCCCTGGCCAACTGAACCTCTGGGAGGACCCTAGTACCCCCTGCCAGCCATCCCCAGGCCGGCAGTTACTCCGAGCTTGGGATTTGACTGAGAACTGCTTGCAGAGAGCGGACATCGCAGCAGTACACCTGGTGCGGGCGGGCATACCCTTTGAGCTCCACCACCTGCTGGGAGAAGCAAGTGGCTGACTGACCTAGTTGTCGGGTCAAGTAGGCGTAGGTGCTCTGGCTGATGGCCAGGTCAGTGTTGAGGGTGCGGGTGGCGCTTTCGAGGCGAAAGGCCAGGTTGACGGTGTCGCCCAGAGCCGTGTACTCCTGGCGAGTGGTGTTGCCTACCTGGCGCACGATGGCTGGGCCAGTGTTGACGCCTGCTCCCAGGCGCAGGGGAGAGGGCAGGGGAAACTCGCTATTCAGTTGTTCGGTCATCTGGAACAGCTTCACCAGGGCCTGCAGAACTGACTTCACGTCAAGCTCGATCTCCGCCTGGCCGGCTGGCAAGGGATCCGCATGGGGTGTATGGAACCAGACGGCCATGATGGCGTCGCCAATGTACTTATCAACGCTGCCTCCCTGTTGCTGGATGATGTCGCCGCCGCGCCGGAACCAGTCGCCCATCACCTGGGAAAGCAGCCGCTCGTCCAGTTGTTGGGTCAGTTGTCCGTAACCGCGTACGTCAACCACGGCCACTGAGATGAGCCAGCGGGTCTGCAGCACCAGGGTGTCCGAGGGCCTGCCGGCAGAGCCGGGCTCTGGGCTAGTCAGGGATCCGCTGTGAAACTCAAGCTGGGATTGGCCAAGAGTAAGGCGATCCCCGTCTTGCAGCAGCGTGGGAATGCTAATGCGGCGATTGTTAACAAACGAGCCGTTGCGGCTGCCCAGATCGATGAGATAGATGCTGTTGTCATCCAAGTACTGCAGCAGGGCGTGCTGGCGGGAGACACTGGGATCGTTGAGGACAATGGCGTTGCCCTCATCGCGGCCCAGCGTCCAAGCTGTGGCTCCAGC
This sequence comes from Synechococcus sp. W65.1, assembly GCF_047461615.1. Classification (NCBI taxonomy): domain Bacteria; kingdom Bacillati; phylum Cyanobacteriota; class Cyanophyceae; order Synechococcales; family Synechococcaceae; genus Synechococcus; species Synechococcus sp. W65.1. The sequence goes on from NZ_JANSHI010000002.1 coordinate 74,344, forward strand.
AAGAACGTACTTCCTCTGGCTGCCGTCCGGCTCTCTAAGAATCAGGTAGGGAGCAGCGGCAGGTTCGCCTGGGACGCTCATGGTAGGAGAGGAGATAAGGCAACCCCACTCTAATACGATACCCCTCTCCCCTGCATTTGAACCGCAGCTAGGCTGGGCTTGGCGGGCATCAGGCCAACTAATATCATGTTGTGTAGATATGTTAAGGCCCTATGGCGAATCCTTCCCATCCCATTCCTGCTGAGCAGCAGCCTCTGCGGCAATATGCGGAGCTAAGGGAAGCTTTTCTTTTTCGCTGGCCAACACTGGCCTGGCTCCCCTACTTACGGCGGCTCCTGGGCGTGTGGGGAGCGGTTGCGGTGGGAATTTTGCCACTGGTGTGGGGCAGCTTTGTCGGGGATTGGGGCCACTTCACCTTGGCATGGATCCTGGGAGCCAATGCCTTGCTAGGCCTAGTGCTGCTCCACCTCTACTTGGGCTGGGCCCACGTGCGGCGGCGCTTGGTGCAGCCGCGGATCCCTTACGAAGAAAGCGGCTGGTACGACGGGGCAATGTACGTCAAATCGGAAGAGGAGCTGGCTCAGCATCGGCTCATTGTCCGTTATCAGGTTGAGCCGGTGTTGCAGCGCCTGCGACGCAGCTTGTGGGGGGTGGTTGGGCTGAGTGCCCTGACGGCCTTGCTTTGGCCACTCTGGTAGGGAGAACCAAGGGGATCCCAAGCGGTGCATGTAACTTCTGATCTGGCTCAAGCCTTGCGGCCCACTGCCGTTGCCATTGGTAACTTCGATGGCTTGCACCTGGGCCATCAGAAAGTGCTGCAGCCAATTCGAGACTCCCCAGAGGGGGTGCGCACGGTTCTCACGTTTCATCCCCACCCGCAGGAGGTGTTGACGGGGCAAAAGCAATGGCTGCTGACTCCGCCGGCGGAGAAGCTGGCGCTGTTGGCTGAAATGGGCTTTGAACAGGTGGTGCTGCTCCCCTTTACCCCTGCCCTGGCTTGCCAGCCTCCCCAAGACTTCATCCAGACAGTTCTTGAGCAAGGGTTGTGCGTTCGCCACCTCAGCGTTGGCTGGGACTTTTGCTTTGGCCATCGCCGCTCCGGTACTGCCCAAACCCTGAAGGCCTGGGGATCCCAGTGCCGTATTCCAGTAGAGGTCATCCCGGAGGTGCAACTAAACGGGAAGCGAGTCAGCAGCTCCCGCATTCGCGCTGCCCTAGCTACAGGGGAGGTGGCAGCAGCTGCAGAGCTCTTGGGTCGTCCCTATCAGCTCATTGGAGAGGTGGTGCCAGGGGATCGCCGGGGACGGGAGCTGGGCTTTCCCACTGCCAATCTGCGCCTGCCGCCCGAGAAGTTCTTGCCCCGCAACGGAGTGTACAGCGCCTGGGTGGAGGTGCCCGCTGCCGCGGGAGCTCTGCCAGGAGTGATGAACATCGGCTACCGTCCTACGTTTGCTGGGCTGCGGCACACGGTTGAGGTGCATCTGCTGGATTGGACGGGCGATCTCTACGGGCAGGAGGTGCGGGTGGCGTTGCAGGGGTTTATCCGCCCAGAGCGGCGCTTCCCCAAAGTGGCGGACTTGATCCACCAAATCCAGCAGGATTGCCAGAAGGCTCGGCAACAATTGGGCTTGGCGGAGCCGGTTCCTCTCCCAGCGCAAGAGAGACCTCAGGAGAGCTTAATCAGGGATCCCCACAGCAGGGCTATCGCCTCAGACCACTCCACCGTGGCCCCGTAGGTATCCCCCGTGTGTCCTCCCAGTTGGCGGTAGATCCAATGGCCCACGGCCAAGGCTCCCAGAGCAGCGCCCAGCGTCCAAAGTAGCAGAGGCCCCCAGGCCAGGATCCCGCTTCCCCCCAAACCGGCTGTGGTAACCCCTAGGAGCAGGGTGCCCGGCCACAGGGATCCCGGCAGGGAGGTGGAGTCTTTGAGGAAGCGGGCGGATCCCTGCTCCCGCAAGTAGGGGTAGAGAGCAATGGCCAGCAGTTGGCCCCAGCGACCCCAGGCTGGCACCAAGAGCAGAAGGGGCCAGACTTGTAGGCTACTCAGGGCAGCAAACTTCAACAGCAGCACCAGCCCTAGGGCCAGTACCCCGTAGGCTCCCGTGTGGCTGTCGCTCATCACTTGGAGGCGGTGGGAATTGCTGGCTGACTGCTCTGAGCTGGTGTGGAGATTGGCCGCCAGGCCATCGGCGGTATCGGCCACCCCATCCAGGTGCAGCCCCCCGGTTAACACCACCCACAGCGCTACCAGTAAAGCCGCCCGTACTCCCGCTGGAAAAACCTGAAGCAAGAGGGAGGCCAAAAAGAGGATCCCACCCAGGAATAGACCCACCGCCGGCAGCCAGGCGGCGATGCCCTCAAACTGCAGATCTGCTGCCCGTCCTAGGGGCAAGGCGGTGTAGAAAGTTAGAGCTGCCCAGAAACGCCGCAATGGTGTCCTCCTCCCTTCGAGGAGCTGGGATCCAGCCTCCCAGGATCTGGGGAGGTAGCAGCCAGGTCTAACTAGGCCCGGCTAGCGGATGTACTCTTTCAACACGCTGTTGCGATTGGGATGGCGCAGCTTGCGCAGCGCTTTGGCCTCGATCTGCCGGATGCGCTCCCGGGTAACGTTAAAGATTTGGCCAATCTCCTCCAGGGTTTTCATGCGGCCGTCATCCAGCCCATAGCGCAGCCTCAACACATCCCGCTCGCGAGGGGTGAGGGTTGCCAAAACGCTTTCCAGATCTTCCCGCAATAACATCTTGGCCACCCGCTCCTCGGGAGTTTCTCCCTCCGACTCAATAAAGTCTCCCAGCCGCGAGTCCTCCTCTTTGCCAATAGGCGTCTCCAAGGAAATAGGAAGCTGAGCCGACTTGGCAATGAAGCGCAGCTTCTCGATGGTGATTTCCATGCGAGTGGCGATCTCCTCTTCCGTGGGCTTGCGGCCCAACTCCTGGGAAAGCTGCTTGGTGACTTTCTTAATGCGCGAGATGGTTTCGTAGAGGTGAACCGGCAGGCGAATGGTGCGCGATTGATCGGCAATGGCGCGGGTGATGGCTTGGCGGATCCACCAGGTGGCATAGGTGGAAAACTTGTAGCCCTTTTCGTGATCAAACTTCTCGGCTGCCCGAATGAGGCCTAGGGAGCCCTCCTGGATCAGATCCTGAAAGGAGAGACCCCTGTTCATGTATTTCTTGGCAATAGAGACTACCAGCCGCAGGTTGGACTGCACCATCTTTTCTTTAGCCCGCCGCCCCTGGTGTAGGCGCCGCCGGAATTCCGGCAAGGGCATTTTGACTTCCTCTGCCCATAGCTCCTCCGGCACCTCCTCCGGGCTGGACCAGAGGCCCATTCGCTCGAAAACGGCCTCACGGGCGCGCTCTAGCTCCAGCAGATCGGCAATTTTTCGCGCTAGCTCAATTTCTTCGTCAGGCCGAAGGAGGCGAATGCGCCCAATTTCTTGCAAATAGACGCGAATAGAGTCGTCGGTGTAGACCTTTTTCTTGCTAGCCGATTTGCGTTTCGCATGCCCTTTGGCAGCAGTAGCCTCATCCTCCTCCTCGAGGAACTCTTCGTCGCCCTCCTCCTCGTCCAAAGCCTCAGGGTCACTGGCATCCAGTTCAAACTCGAGGGGATCCGCTCCATTGTCTGTATCCAGGAGGATGGAAGAGGAGCTTTCCAGATCCGAGTCGAGAAGAGCCGTCTGACCAGATGTCACCAACTCCTTTGCTTGCACCATGCTGATTTCCTCGTGACGCTAATCACAAAACTGGAGGCAACTAAGAGCTTCTAGACGCCAAGGCAAAAGCAGCAAGTCCCAAGTCCACTGCAACCCAGAACGCCAGCTCTAGGGCGTCAAGAGCTGCAGAACTAGACCCCGCTCGCGCTAGGCAAGCTGGCCCGCTTCTAGACAGCCAAGGGCTGGGGTTACTCTCGAAGCAACGGTGGCTCATGGGGCTCAACGAAACTGGTGCAAAACTTGTTGGACGGGCAAGCCCCCTCGAAATTGAGGAGGCCCACCTTTTGCTCTTCCCTGGCGCAGGGCAAGGCACCTCCTGGAAGGGCTGGCTACCTCGACCCCTCCCCACGCTTGGAGGAAGGGGCACACCACAGCCGCCGGCAAGGGATCCCTGCAGGCAGCTGTAGCCGTTCACACCAAACGCCTTCCCTAAATTAGCCCGCCCTTGGGGAAACAGCAACGGGGCAGGTGAAGAAAATCTAAACTTTGTCCCGCCGCCTCACAACGCTCCAATCCCGATGTCAGGGATCCCTACGACTTGACGGGGCGCTCGAGGATCCTCCAGGAGCCGATTTTGGTGGGCCGGAGACGGTGGAGCAACTCCACCAAGGCTTTCTAGGTCATCAAGACCCATACCTTGCAGCAGGAACCTGCCCAGTGGGGGATCTGCCTGCCGGTGGTGGTGTCGCTTCAGGGGGCGCTAGCTAAGCCCTCTTTTTCCGCAGAGCGCAGGATTGGCCAGAACCAGTGGGGCCGCATGAGGATCACCGTGTCGATGACATGAATGATGCCGTTGTCGGCTTCAATATCGGCCTGGATAACGGTAGCATTGTTTACCTCAAACACGTCCCCTTCGATAAACAAATCGATGGGGGATCCCTCCACCGAGCCTACACTTCGATACTTGGCCAAGTCCGCCTTTTTCAAGCGACCGGGCACCACATGGTAACACAAGATGCGAGTCAGTTGAGGGATGTTTTGCACCAGGGTGGTAATGGTGCCAGGGGGCAACTTGGCAAAAGCGGCATCGGTAGGCGCAAAAACAGTAAAGGGGCCAGGGCCTTTCAGAGTATCCACCAAGTTTGCCGCTTTCACGGCTGTAACTAGGGTGGAGAAACCCTCCGTAGCAACTGCAATATCGACAATATCAGGCATGGCCAAAATCCTTATTTTGCTAGAAGTTGGGATGACAGGAAAGTCAAAGTGGTGGGCAGTTTCAGAGCTACCTGGCCTGAATACAACTGAAAATGGGCAGAGTCAAAAATGGGCAGAGTCAATGCCTAGACTTGAAGTCGGCTAGCGATAGTTCTGATCCTGAATGTAGGCCAGGCGAGCTGCTTCTCGAATCCCGTATTCCGGCCGGGTGAAGCGATTGAGTTGCCCCTCAAAGTAACGGCGGTTCATCATCAAATGTCGCGGATTGGGATCGTCCAAAGGATAGAGAAAAGCTGCTCTACCTGCCTGGATCACGGCTGAGGTGACGTTGTACATGGAGCGCTGAAAGCTGATCCCAATCTGGATCAGCATGTCATCTTCGCCGCGGCAATGCTTGCGGTAATACTCCACTAAATACTGGGGCAAAAAGTGGTACATATCCTGGTGCAAAAGCGTCGGCGGGATCCCGGCACTGGCCACGGGAAACTTGTCGGCGTAGAGAACCCCGTAGTGAAAGTCCAACTGGTTAACGGGCACTTGGTTGGCCTGGGCGTTATAGGACTTGGTGCCGCGGAAGGGAGAAGAGCGATAAAACACCGCCTCTACGTAGGGGAAAGCCGCCTCGTATAGCCAGGTAAATCCCTTGGATTTGGGCACAATATCGTACCATTCTCCGCGGATGCGCACCCGGTGATAAATGGGCCGTCCGGCAATGGCGAAGATCCCCCTGACCAAGAAGTTCATCGCCTCCGGCACGCTGGTAATTTTGCCCTCGTCGTAGAGATCGCTCATTTCAAAGAAAACCGGCGCCATCGCCTCCCAAAAGAGTCCCAGCACTGAATACATGGTGGCCTGGCGGCATAGCTCTAAAAACATGTCTGGGAAGAGCTTGTATAGCCCCATCAACAGAGGGTTGCCTTGGCAGTAGGCGCGGATGGCGCGGTCGGCATTTTGCTTGTATTCTTCCGAATCCATATAGGGATCCAGCAGGCCCCCCATACCCCGGTGCCAGAGCATGGCCCGCATACACTCTTCCGCAAATTCCATGTTGATGCGGTCATGCCAGAGGTGATGCAAGATCCGCGGCAGCTTGCGCTTGAGCTCTCCTTTTTCCATGAACTCCAGAAGCTCTGGGTGGGCTGTGGCGGGGCCACGCCAAATGCGCAGATCCGCATCATCCCCGGCGTAGTGGTTGGCCAGCTTCAGATACTCTTCGGGAATGATGTACTTAAAAAAGGGCAAGGGATCCACAAACACCTGCTCGGCAATGTAGAGCAGATCACGCCAATAAAAGTCCATCGGCACGGCATAGGCCTTGTAGATGCCGATAATTTGCATCAAGTTTTCCGGCGTATCCGGCAGCATCGATCCCCCTGCCTCGAGGCGATGGACTATCTCGGCAAAAGGATGAGTGGAAGGAGGTAGCTTAGGTGCAACTAGGGTTGTTGCCATGGCAAGTCTCCAACGCTTCAATTCCTGGGAGTCTCCCAACTACCTGGTGACCCCGTTTCTAGGGAGAATGATCCGGGTTACCGGCTGAGGCCAAGATAACCGTTTGGGCCTGAGCCACTTGGGTGGAGAGGGTAAAGGCCAAGGGTTGCGGCCATTTCACCAAGTTCATGGGCTGGATCCCAAACCAGACGATCAAGGCAGTTAAAACAAAGCCCGGGATCCGCTCCCAGCCCTGCACCCGTGGGTAGTAGGCAGTGCGGTTGTCCAGTTTGCCAAAGCAGGTGCGGTTGAGCAAAATCACAAAATACACCGCCGTCAAGCCGGTGCCGCAGATGCTGATCAAAGTGGGCAAGGGAAAATCTTGGTAGCTGCCCTGGAAGATCAAAAACTCGGCCACAAAGCCCACCAAGCCCGGGATCCCGGCACTGGCCATGCCGCCTAAAATCAGCAGGGCACTCACCGTGGGCAGGCCGCGCAGGGGATTGAGCAGGCCGTTGAGCACGTTGAGATCCCGCGTTCCGACCTTGCGCTCCACCAGGCCCACCAGATCGAACAGCAGCGCCAAAATCAGGCCGTGGGAGACCATCTGCACCATTGCTCCCGTCAAGCTAATCGGCGTGGCCGCCGCCATGCCCAGCAGGATGTAGCCCATGTGGCCGATGGAACTGTAGGCCACCATGCGCTTGATGTCTTTTTGGGCAATAGCCGCCAAAGCTCCCGAGAGCACGGCAATGGCCCCCCACCAGGCCAGAAGACCGGCCAGGTCAGCCCAAGCTTGGGGAAACAACTGCAGCCCAAAGCGAAATAGGCCATAGGTGCCCAACTTGGAGAGCACCCCTCCCAGCAGTATCGCCACCGGCGGAGAAGACTCTCCGTAGGCATCAGGCAGCCAGGTGTGGAGGGGCACCAGCGGCATCTTGATGCCAAAGGCCACCATCAACGCCAAGAGCGCCAGAGTTTGGGCAGCAGGGCTCAGAGAGCTGATGCGAATCTCAGCCAGCTCAAAGGTATAGGGATCCCCAAGCCAGTAGATAGCCAAAAAGGCCCCCAGCAGGAAGATGGCGGAGACAGCGGTGTAAATCAAAAACTTGATGGCGGCGTAATCCCGCTTGGGGCTGCCCCAGATGGAAATAAGTAGGTAGATCGGGATCAGCACCAGCTCGTAGAAGAGGAAAAACAAGAGCAGGTTCTGCGCAGCAAAAGCCCCGTTGACCGAGCCGCTCATCAGCAGAATGCAGCCGTAAAAGAGATTGGGACGCTGCACCTCTGGCTCAGCCGTCAGGATGGCGATGAGGGTAAGCAGCCCGTTCAGAGCTACCATCAGCAGGGACAAGCCGTCCAAGCCCAGGGAGTAGCTCAAGCCAATCTCTGGGATCCAATCCCACCGCTGCTCCCACTGAAAGCCAGTTGCCTGCACGTCAAAGCGGGTAAATAGAAACAGCGAGATGGCCAACGGGATCCCGGCCAGGACCACCGCCAGCTTTCGCCCTCCCAAGCCCAGGAACAGGAGCAGGGATCCCAAAATCGGCAACACAATCAAGGCACTCAGCATGGTCTTTACCCCCTCGACCTACCCAAGCCTAGAGAACCACCAACCCAGCAGGGCCACCCCCACCACAATTGTCAGCACATAGGCCTGCAACTGGCCGGAGGTGGTGTACTTCAGGACTTGGCCGCCTGCCAGCACCGCCAAACTGGTCAAATTCACCAGGCCATCCACCACGTAGCGGTCAAAGAGCGCCGTGACCTCAGAGATGATGCGCACCACAAACACCACACTGGCTCGGTAGAGCTTGGGAGTGTAGAAGTCGTTGGCCAGTAGGTCCTGCCAGTCGGCCAAGAAAGCCCAGTCCACCGGCCGCCGCTCCCGCGGCAGGTAGAGCACTGCCCCCAAACCCATGCCTACAAGGCTGGATGCGGCCATCAGGGCAACAGGGATCCCTTCCAGCGTGGGCGTCAAACCCAGCGCCGCCAGGATCATGGTTATGTGCAGAACCACCCCCATCATGACCGTGCTGGGCAGCATCATCGGCCAATGCACTTCTGGCGAGCGCTCGCTCATCTGCTGTGGCCTACCCCCCCAAACAAGGCCGAATACCCGAGTTAGGCCCAGTGCCGTCACCGCGTTGGTAACCAGCACAACTGTTGCCGCCAGCCCCTGCCCTGACTGCACCAACTGCTGCCACAGATCCGTCAGCACCCAGAAGGAGCCAAAGGGAGGCAAAGCAAAGATTCCGGCCATCCCCGTCAAAAAGCACAGACCTGAGATGGGTCGCCGCGACCACAAGCCCCCTAGAGAACGCAGATCCTGGGTAATGCTGTTCCAGATCACCATGCCCAGCGCCATCACCAGCAAAGCCATCGCCGGCGCATAGGTAAGCAGCAACTGATACGCTTGCTGGACATGGCCGGTGCCCACTGCTACAAAGATCAAGCCCATGTAGGCGCTCACCAGGTAGGACAAGGCCCGCTTGGCGTCAATTTGAGCCAGGGCCACAAAGGCTCCCCCCACTGCCGTCAGCCCCCCAATTACCAGCATCACCCGCAACACCGTTGGGGAAAGAGCATAGAGCGGCTGCAGGCGGATCAACACCCAGGCTCCTGTGCCCACCACCACGGCGTTGCGCAAGATTGTGGCAGGGATCGGCCCCTCCATCGCCTCATCCAGCCACAGGTGCAGGGGGAACTGAGCACACTTGCCCGCAGGTCCAGCCAGCAAGCCCAGCCCTGCCAGCGCGAGCAAAGTTGGGTCCACAGAGATGGCTCCTGCCTGCACCGCCTTTGCCCAGGCCGCCAAGTCCTCAAACTCCCAAGATCCCGTCAGGGGATAAATGGCAATAACCCCCATCAAGAGCAAGAGGTCGCCGATGCGCTTGGTTAAAAAAGCATCCCGCGCTCCCGTCACCACCAGCGGCTGGTTATACCAAAAGCCCACCAATAGGTAGGTGCCCAGGGTCAAAATCTCCAAGATGACGTAGCTAAAAAACAGAGAGCCACACATGGCCAAGGCGCACGTTCCCCCCTCAAACAGGCCCAGCAGGGAGAAGAAGCGCGCCCAGCCCCAGTCCATTTCCATGTAGCCAAAGCCGTAGATCTGGGCCACCAGGTTCAGCCCCGTCACCACAGCGCAGGCCCCCAGCGTTACCGAAGAAACCTCTAGCGGCAGCTCCACCACCAGATCCCCCACCTGCAGCCAGGGCAGCCGAATCACCTGCGCCGGCTGATCCCAAATCGCCACCAGCGCCCCCACACTGTGCAGAAACGCTACCAAAGTCAGCAGCGCATTTAGGTAGCCCGCCGGTCGAGGGCCAGTGCGGCGGGTGATTCCTGGGGACCAGATCAGCGCTCCCCCCCACCCCACCAGCGCATAGAGGGGAATTAACCATGCGGTTGTAACCAGCCCGTTCAAGCTCATAATCCTCCTTCCGACCCGGGATCTCGCCTGACCCTATCGCTGGCTGAGATTCTGTAAAAAATCTTAAGAGGCATCCTAGTGGCCAACTAGGATAGACAAAAGTCAAGTTTTCCGATGAAGACCGTAGACTTAGGTCTATCCGCCAAAAAAACGCTGGGAAGTCAGGAAGGCCCACCTAAGGGATCCCGCCTGCAGGCCACTTCAGCCGCAGCTGCATGCTGTTGCAAAAAGTAAAGAGCCCCCTGTAGAAGTCCCTGCCGAGTTTTGGGGGCTACCGCCAGTTAGGTTTCCGCCAGCCCTACTAGGGCCTTTGCCTGCCCTGAGCAACCAGAGCTTGCTCGACTAGCTTTCCGACTTGCTAGAAGTCTGCACGTATAGGATTACTAGAAAGATGGAAGGTACCAAGATAAGCAAAAGAGTGGCCAAGATGCCCAGGTAGTTTGTCTCCATCGCTCCGCACGCCGCAAATCCAACTGGCAGCTAGCATACCATTCTCAGGTGCACCTTGCCCAAACGACCCAGCCAGCCCTAGGGCTTGGTTCTCACCGCAACATCCCCCAGCACCTTAGTCTGGCAGGCGAGGCGATAGGTCTCAGGCTTGCGCCTGAGTTTGCGGTTTTCTGCCTCTGTGCGTGGCGAGAGGTTTTCAGCCCCCTCGACAATCTCCACCACACAGGTGCCACACTGGCCGTTGCCGCCGCAGTTTAGCAGCTTGGCCACCATCTTATAGAGGTCAACCTGGTTCTCCAGCGCCTTCAGGCGCAGGTTCGACCCCTCTGCGACGACGACCTCCCGGTTCTCGTTCACAAACCGAATCGTTGCCATAGCTCTGCCAAAGAACCTCGCTCGAACTGAGCCAAGAAAGAGCGATGTTGCTAAGTATTGTTACATTTTAAGTCATGTTTTTAATCTTTGGCCAGAGATCGGGGAAGATGGTGCCAAATATGAGGGGCATCCCGCCTGAAGCCACTCAGGTCGGTTGCGCTTCGTTATACTGTCTGATCTCTGGGAGGGAAATTCTGCCGGCAATACTTTCAGTGGGTGTGCCCTTAGGTTAGGTAGGCATGGCACCCCTCAAGCTAGAAGGGACTGCTCAGGTCAGAACCTAGGGGGGTGTCGACTTCGCTTTTTGACTGGATATTGCCCAAGTGTTGAAAACGTGGAGGATCGAGCTTTATGGGACTACCGTGGTATCGGGTCCACACTGTTGTACTCAACGATCCAGGCCGCCTCATTGCGGTACACCTAATGCACACTGCCCTGGTGGCGGGTTGGGCCGGATCGATGGCCCTGTACGAAGCAGCCATCTTCGACCCATCGGATCCGGTCTTGAATCCAATGTGGCGCCAGGGCATGTTTGTCATGCCGTTTATGGTGCGCCTGGGAGTGGTCAACTCATGGGGTGGATGGAACATCTATGGCGAGAGCGTTGCCAACCCAGGCTTCTGGACGTTTGAGGGGGTAGCCGCCGCCCACATCGTTCTATCGGGGTTGCTCTTTTTGGCTGCCTGCTGGCACTGGGTGTACTGGGATCTGGAGCTGTTCCGGGACCCCCGTACCGGTGAGCCAGCCTTGGACTTGCCGAAAATCTTTGGGATCCACCTGCTCCTGGCGGGGATTCTCTGCTTTGGCTTTGGCGCGTTTCACCTGACGGGCGTCTTTGGCCCAGGGATGTGGGTGAGCGATCCCTATGCCACAACAGGGCATGTGCAGCCGGTGGCGCCGGAGTGGGGGCCAGCCGGGTTTAACCCCTACAATGCTGGCGGGGTGGTGGCCCACCACATTGCCGCGGGCATCGTCGGCATCATTGCCGGCTTGTTCCACATTACGGTTCGTCCACCCCAACGCCTCTACAAGGCTCTGCGCATGGGGAATATAGAGAGCGTGCTCTCCAGCTCGCTGGCAGCAGTATTCTTTGCTGGCTTTGTGGTAGCTGGAACAATGTGGTATGGCAGCGCCACCACACCTGTCGAGCTGTTTGGCCCCACCCGCTACCAATGGGATTCCGGCTACTTCAACCAGGAAATTAACCGGCGCGTCAATGCTGCCGTGGAAGCTGGGATGACCCTCAGCGAAGCCTACAACTCTCTGCCTAAGTCCTTACTCTTCTACGATTACGTGGGCAACAACCCAGCCAAGGGTGGCCTATTCCGGGCTGGCCCCATGAACAAAGGGGATGGCATTGCCATCGAATGGTTGGGCCACCCAGTGTTCCGGGATCGCGAGGGGCGGGAGCTGACGGTGCAGCGCATGCCCACCTTCTTTGAGACGTTTCCCGTCATCCTGCGAGATGCCGATGGCGTAGTGCGGGCTGACATTCCCTTCCGCCAGGCCGAGTCGCGCTACAGCTTTGAGCAAGTGGGCGTGACGGTGGAGTTTTACGGCGGCAAGTTGGACGGGCAGGTGTTTACGGACCCGCCAACGGTTAAGAAGTATGCCCGCATGGCCCAGTTGGGTCGGCTCTTCGAGTTTGACCGTGAAACGCCCAAGGCCGACGGCACCTTCCACACCAGCCCCCGCGGGTGGTTTACCTTTGCCCACGCTGTCTTTGCCCTGCTATTTTTCTTCGGCCACATTTGGCACGGCGCCCGTACCCTCTTCCGCGACGTGTTCGCTGGCATTGACCCGAACATGAGTGAGGAGATGGTGGAATTTGGCGTCTTCCAAAAAGTGGGGGATCCCACCACTCGCAAGGTGCAAGAAGCCTAGAGCTTTCTTGGTTCCTAGCCGTCGGCACTCGGTTCTCTTTGGGAATGGGGTGCTGGCGGCTCTAGAGAGTCCATGGGAGGTTGCTATGGAAACCATCACCTACACCTTTATCCTGTTTTTGACGTTGGGCCTTCTGTTTTTTGCTGTTGCTTTTCGCGAAACTCCCAAGATCCCTAAGAAGTAAGCCCCACCAATTGGGTCCGCCACGCTAGTAGGGTCTGAGGCTAGGAGGCCGCGCAAACAATTGCCTGGATCCCTGGGCAAGGGCAGTTGCCCCGAGACTAGCCTGGGGATCGCTACAATTGCCTTGGGTTGGTGCTAGCTGGGCTCTAGAGCTCAGGGGAACGATGGCAAAGGTGCTCCTGGTAGAGGATGATCCGGCCAATGCCCGCGTATTCGAGAAGGTGCTGCAGCGACGGGGTGGGTTTGAGGTTCTTCACAGCCAGGATGTGGAGCAGATTCTGCAGCTGGCCCAAGCCCGTGAAGTAGACGTCATTTTGCTAGATGTCTCCCTCTCCCAGAGCACCTTTCGCGGCGAGGCAGTGGACGGGATCCGCATTGCCCAGCTGCTTAAGGGGGATCCCCGCACCAGCTCCATTCCTATCCTCTTGGTAACGGCCCACGCCATGCGGGGCGACCGGGAGACCTTTTTGGCCCAGAGTGGGGCCGATGGCTACATTGCCAAGCCAGTCGTGGATCACGAGGAGATGGTGAACCAAGTGCGCCAGGTGTTGGCTCAGGCTCAGCAGGGCTAACTGGACAGGCTTTGCACAATCGACTGCCAAAAAGGGATCCCATCCTGGCCTGGCAAATCGGGGTCGGCAGCGCGTTCTGGGTGAGGCATCAAGCCGAGGATGCGACCGCTGGGATCGCAAATGCCGGCGATGTTATCCACCGAGCCGTTGGGGGCAACGGGATCGTAGCGGAAGACAATCTGACCCTCATCTTGCAGCTGCTTCAGGGTGTCGGCCTCGCAGACGTAGCGTCCTTCTCCATGGGCAATCGGCAGGGTTACAAGGGCGGACGGGGGGTAGGCGCTTGTCCAGGGCAGATCTGGCCGCTCCACGCGGATCCTCACTCGGTCGCAGATAAAGTGCAGATTAGCGTTGCGCAGCAGCGCCCCTGGCAGCAAGCCCGCCTCTGTCAGGATCTGGAAGCCATTGCAAATGCCCAAGACATAGCCCCCCCGGGCTACGTGCTCGGCTAGAGACCCCATTACCGGCGCAAAACGGGCCAGCGCGCCCGCCCGCAGGTAATCTCCGTAGCTGAATCCCCCCGGCAGCACCACCACATCCAGCCCTGACAAATCGGTTTCCCGGTGCCAGATGAGTCGCGTCGGACAGCCTAAGAGGCCGCGGGTTACCCAGGCTACGTCGCGGTCACAATTGGAGCCAGGAAAAACGACAATGCCAAACCTTACCTTGGCCATGGGGATCCCTTGGGGCGAAGGCAAAAGCAGTGAGGGCTGGAGCGAGAGAGCTTCTTGGTGAGAGATCAGCCCTCTAGAGGCTCCACTTGGATTTGATAGGTCTCGATTACTGGATTGGCCAGCAGTTGCTCGCACAGCTTGCTCACCTGCTCTCGGGCAGTTTCGGCGTCAGGGGCCTCTAGCTGCAGCTGGATGTGTTTGCCAATGCGCACTCCCTGCACCTGGGTATGCCCTAGCTGATGCAAGCTAGCCTGGAGAGCAGCCCCGGCAGGATCCAGTACCGAGGGGCGCAGGTGGATCTGAATCTGAGCCTGGAACTGCATAGAATGAAGCTGGGCTTCTACAAGTGTATAGCCGGTTGTCGCTCGCTTGAGGCCAGCCTATGGATGCAGGGCGCGTCGTGGCCATTGCCCAGAATGTTTTTCGGGAAACCATTCGGGATCGCGTTCTTTATCTGGTGATGGTGTTTGCGGTGGCCATGCTGGGGGCCATCGTTTTGATTCCCCAGGTAGCCAACCAGGCCCACAACAAGATCATTGCCGATTTGGGTCTGGCCGCCATCCACTTCCTGTTGCTGGTGGTGGCCATTTTCGTCGGCACGGGGCTGGTAAATAAAGAGATCGAGAGGCGCACGGTCTACGTGCTGATTGCCAAACCCATGAGCCGGGCGGAGTTTATTGTCGGCAAGCATCTGGGCCTGTCGGCTTTGCTGTCGGTGCTGCTAGCAATGATGACGGCTGTCTTTTTGCTCAGCCTGCGGGTGGTGCAGGCTCCCATTTCCCCCTGGGCCGTTCTCTGGGCAACAGTTTTTACCTTTTTGGAACTGGTGCTGATTGTGGCAGCAGCGCTGCTGTTTGGGGTTTTTACCTCCCCGATTTTGGCTACCCTCTACACCATTGCCCTGTTCATTATGGGCCACACGAGCCGTGCCCTGCTGCAGTTAAGCAGGCTAGTGGAAGATACAGGCTTCGGCAAGGTGTTCGAGGTAATCTACTTAGTCCTGCCAGATCTGGAGCGCTTTAACCTAAGAGATGCTGCCGTTTACGGACAAATTCCCCCGCCCACCCAGCTTCTTGGCGATGCGCTTTACGGCCTGATCTACACCGTTTTGCTGCTCATTTTGACGGCGCTGGTGTTTGCCCGGCGCGAGTTCTAATAAGCTCTCGGTGGATCCTTCTCTCATGCGATTTTTCCACTTCCACACCCCTGAGCAAGTCCCCTCGTCAGGGATCCCGGCCTGCGCGGTGGCCATTGATGTGCTGCGGGCCACCACCACCATTGCCACAGCCCTGGCCGCAGGGGCAGAGGCCGTGCAGGTGTTTGCCGATTTACAGCCCTTGCAAGCGACCAGCCAGAGCTGGCCGGCCTCCAAACGGCTCTTGGCCGGCGAGCGAGGCGGCAAAACGGTGGCGGGCTTTGACCTAGGCAACTCCCCCCGCGAGTATACGCCGGAGCGTGTGCGGGACAAGCGCATCTTCATGAGCACCACCAACGGCACCCGCACCCTTCAGCGCTTAGAAGGGATCCCGGTGTTGATCACAGCAGCCCTGGTGAACTTGGGAGCAGTGGTGGAGTTTCTCAGGCAAGGAGCTTTTGCCGAGGTGTGGCTGGTGGGAGCTGGCTGGGAGGGGGCTTTTGCTTTGGAAGACACCGCCTGTGCCGGAGCCATTCTGCATCGCCTGGGCTGTTCGGAGGAGCAGTTGGGCAACGACGAGGCGGTGGCCGCCCTGGCCCTCTACCAAACTTGGCAAGACAATCTCCTGAGCCTGTTGCGGCGCTCCAGCCATGGGCAGCGGCTACTGGCCATTAGCCCTGAAAGCGACAGCGACCTGGCCTATTGTGCGGAGTTGGATCGGCTCTCAGTGGTGCCCCGGCAGATTCAGCCCGGCGTTTTGGCCCTCGCCGGCTAGCTGGCCTGGGGTGTCTCGGCGGCAACAGCCAAAGCCTTCTGGTGCAGCCACTCCTGCCATTCTCCCGGGATCAACTTGCTGTGAAACGCATCTCCGGAGACAAACACCTCCTGCTGGTTTTGGGCCAAAACCAAAATGGAGCGGCGGTCGAAATGGGAGGTGAGCTTGTAGAGGGTGTAGGGGCCTTCGGAGTAGAGGGTCAACGTTTCCTGATCCAGGCCGTGACAGCTGCTTTGGCCGCGGGCTCGCAGGATCATGTTGATCAATTGTTCGTAGTACATACAACCCTTCCCGACGAGGTAGGGAACATCCCTGGGCAAGACCTCAACAGCCAAGGCGGCTGCCGAGGCTTGGGCGGCTCGCGTGAGCCCAGTATAACTTCCCGGCTCAGGCAACACTGAGCCCAACAGAGCAGGTGAGTTCAACCAAGGTAGCGGCAAATGCGATAAATAGTAAGGCAAACCGTCAGTTTTGCAATTCTGCACAGGCAGCCCCCATGGCCACTACGGCGCCTCACTCTCTTCCTCCCACCAATCCTGTCCGCGTCGCCATCGTCGGGGCCTCCGGCTATGGAGGGGTGCAGTTGGTGCGGCTGCTCAGCGAGCATCCCGGCGTGCAGATCACCTACCTGGCCGGTCAAGACAGCGCCGGCAAACGCTACGGGGATCTCTACCCTCACCTGGCCCAAGCGGTGGATTTGACCATCCAGCCGGTAGATGTGGAGGCCATTGCCGCCAGCAGCGACGTTGTCTTCCTCTCTCTGCCCAATGGCCTGGCAGCAGGCTTGGCGCCGCCTTTGCTAGCCAAAGGGTGCAAAGTTCTAGATCTCTCGGCAGACTATCGCTTTCGCAACCTGGCCACCTACCAATCCTGGTATCGCCTGGGGCAGACGGATCCCAACTGGCCCAGCCCTGCCTATCGCCAGGCCAACGAGCAAGCGGTCTACGGGCTGCCAGAACTCTACCGGGAGGCCATTGCCCAAGCCCAACTGGTAGCCTGCCCCGGCTGCTACCCCACCGCCTCCCTGTTGGCGGTTGCCCCCCTGCTGCGGCAGGGGTTGGTGGAGCTGGACAGCCTTATTTTCGATGCCAAGTCCGGCGTCTCTGGCGCGGGCCGCACCCCCAAGCTGGGATCCCTATTTGCCGAGGTAGATGGCTCTCTGGGGGCCTATGGCGTGGCCCAACACCGGCACACGCCCGAGATCGAGCAGGCCTGCAGTGACCTCACCCACACCCCCATCACTGTACAATTTACGCCCCACCTCGTGCCGATGGTGCGGGGTATCCACGTCACCTTGTACGCCAACCTGCGGGATCCCGGCCTCGTGGGCGAAGATCTCATCACCATTTACAACGCCTTCTATCGCCAATCCCCCTGGGTCAAGGTGCTGCCCCGCGGCGTTTACCCGCAAACCAAGTGGGTTGCCGGCACCAACACCTGCATGATCGGGGTGGAAGTGGATACCCGCACCAACCGAGTCATTGTCCTGTCGGTAATCGACAACCTCATGAAGGGACAGGCCGGGCAGGCGGTGCAATGCCTCAACCTCATGATGGGGTGGCCGGAAACCTTGGGCTTACCGCAGCTTGCCTTTTACCCCTAGCTATAATGCCGGTAATTCCCCTGCAGCCCAGTTTGCCCATGCCTAACCTCTTCTCCCCCAATCTTGATCTCAACAGGCCCGCCACGCCGGCGAACTCTCCACCTTCATCCGGTAGGGCTGGGGACCTGAACTGGGAGGGGCTGTGGCGGCAACTGGAAGCGGGCTGGCAGGAGCTGCCCCGGCGCTCTGAAGAAACCCTGCAGCAAACCCTAGCTCGTTTGCAACTGGAGTGGGGCGGCCTGTGCCGTGAGGCGAGGGATCGGCTGCAGGCAACTTTAGACAAAGCTAGAGCCACCAGCTCTCCAGAGCCGCTCCAGCAAGACCTGCAAGCGCTTTTGCCTCTGCTCAGCCCCCGCCAATGGGAGGTGGTCATTGGCTCTCTGGAACGGGCCGCCGACCGCGCCTGGCTGGCCAGCCTGCTGTATCACAGCCTGCAGGACCAGGCCTATTCTGGGGCAGAAACCAACGGCATCCCTTCTTGGGCAGGGGCCTTAACCGCTGAGCAACGCTCCACCTTGGAGGCGATGAGCCTGCGGGCCTATGGCAATAGCCGCCTACCTCTGGTGGTGGACAAAAGCGGCGAGATCCAGGTGAAAGCCTCAGCCGCCCTCTTGGCCGCCCTCATTGCCGTCGAGATCGGCAGCGTGGGATCGGCAGGGGCCCTCTCTCTGCTGGGCACGCCGGAGCTGCGCAAGCTCTTGAATGCCGAGGGCAAGCTGCGGCGCAGCGTCTTAAAGCAGGGGCGAACTGCCCTCACCGAAGAGGAGTGGCAAACCCTGCGCCAGTGGCTCGATCCCAAAGGATCCCCCCCCGACTGGTACCTCTCCCTCACCCAACTGGGGATCCAAACCACGCAGGTGGGGGACTATCTGGCGCGACGGCTGCGGGAGTTTTTCCAAAGCGAATGGATCAAGCTGGTGATCCCTCCCCTGTATCACCTGGTTATCGACGCTGTGCGGCTGTTGACGGGGGAAGTGTTTCTCAGTGTGGGCACAACCCTAGAAGCGGCTTTAGAGTCGGCAGAAGCTGAACGACGCCTGGAGCTGCTGCTGCAAGCTTTGCCCCAGGCCCGGCACATTCCCAGTCCCGAGCGCATCCAAGCCGCCCTTCCCGCCGTTGTGGAGGCTGCTGAGACAACCCTCAGGCCACTACTGGGGCGCCAGTTGATGACGGTGGCCGACATCTTCGACCCGCCCCTTCGCAACGAAAGCCTCAACGAGTTGGGGCGGCAGCTCAACCTCTGGAATCCCCTGCAGTTTTTGCTCACCTGGGGTACGTCTGGCTGGCTAGAGGCTCTGCTGGATCAGATCAAGGAATTGCAGCAGACCTACCCGGAAATGCCCCTGTGGGAGAGCTATCGGCAAGGGGTTGAGGCGGCAGTGCAAGCGCCACGGGTGATGGAGCAGGCAGAGGCCCTGCGCCTTACCGCCAAGAGCTTGGATCCCGAGATAGAACCCTCGGACGACTGAGCCATTCAAGGGTACCCCCCCTCCTGGGCAGGGCCTTCTTGAATGGTGGCGGATATCAAGAGATGCTCTTGTGCTACAATGGGTAAGCCATGTTTAGGGATGTCCATCAGTAGATGACAGCCAGATAGTCTAGTCTACCCCTCTTGCGCCTGTAGCTCAGTGGACTAGAGCACGTGGCTACGGACCACGCGGTCGGGAGTTCAAATCTCTCCAGGCGCGTTCCAGTCCCAGATGATTTTTCGTCTGGGGTGTTCGCTGTCCCTTAGCTGGCCTGAATCCTGTGTTAGGATCAGGCCTATCAGGTCCGCCTTGATGCAGGCGTAGGGAGCTCGAGGATCATGTTTGAACGCTTTACAGAAAAGGCCATCAAGGTGATCATGCTGGCCCAGGAGGAGGCCAGGCGGTTAGGTCACAATTTCGTTGGCACTGAGCAAATTTTGCTGGGGCTCATTGGCGAGGGCACGGGGATCGCCGCCAAAGTCCTCAAATCTATGGGGGTCAACTTAAAAGACGCCAGAATTGAGGTTGAGAAAATTATCGGTCGGGGATCCGGCTTTGTGGCGGTTGAGATCCCCTTTACTCCTCGCGCCAAGCGAGTGCTGGAGCTCTCCTTAGAAGAGGCGCGCCAGCTTGGCCACAACTACATTGGCACGGAGCACCTACTCCTGGGCCTGATCCGAGAAGGGGAGGGAGTAGCCGCCCGCGTTCTGGAAAACCTGGGGGTGGATTTGTCCAAGGTGCGCACCCAAGTCATCCGCATGCTGGGCGAAACCGCCGAAGTAACGGCAGGCGGTGGCTCCTCTAGCCGTACTAAGACACCTACCCTGGATGAATTTGGCACCAACCTGACTCAACTGGCTCAGGAAGGCAAGCTGGATCCAGTGGTAGGCCGGACGCGGGAGATCGAGCGGGTGATCCAAATCTTGGGCCGCCGCACCAAGAACAACCCCGTCCTCATCGGCGAGCCGGGGGTTGGCAAAACCGCCATTGCCGAAGGTTTGGCCCAGCGCATTGTGCAAGGCGATGTGCCCGACATCTTGGCCGACAAGCGAGTGATCAGCTTGGACATCGGCCTGTTGGTGGCTGGCACCAAGTACCGCGGCGAGTTTGAAGAGCGCCTCAAGAAGATCATGGATGAGATCCGCAACGCCGGCAACATCATCCTGGTCATCGACGAGGTGCATACCCTGATTGGGGCGGGGGCGGCGGAGGGTGCTATCGATGCTGCCAACATCCTCAAGCCGGCTTTGGCTCGCGGCGAGCTACAGTGCATCGGGGCCACCACTCTGGATGAGTACCGCAAGCACATTGAGCGAGATCCGGCTCTGGAGCGCCGCTTCCAGCCCATCATGGTGGGCGAGCCAAGCGTGGCTGAGACCATTGAGATTCTCTATGGCCTGCGGGAGCGCTATGAGCAGCACCACAAGCTGAGGATCTCCGATGCGGCTCTGGAGGCGGCAGCCAAGCTGGCCGACCAGTACATCTCCGACCGCTTCTTGCCCGACAAGGCCATTGACCTCATCGACGAAGCGGCTTCGCGAGTGCGCTTGATCAACTCCCAACTGCCGCCAGCGGCGCGGGAGCTGGATCAGGAGCTGCGGCGGGTTCTCAGGGAGAAGGATGCCGCAGTGCGAGCCCAGGACTTCGACAGGGCTGGTGAGCTGCGGGACCGGGAGATGGAGATTAGGCAGCAGATCCGCGCCATTGCAGCGGCCAAGAAAGCCGAGGACAGCAGCCGCACGGAGCTGCCAGAGGTAACGGAGGAAGATGTGGCCCAGGTGGTGAGCGCTTGGACAGGGGTGCCGGTGGCCAAGCTCACCGAAAGTGAGTCGGAGAAGCTGCTCCACATGGAGGAGACCCTGCACCAGCGCATTGTCGGTCAAGATGAGGCTGTGCGGGCTATCTCTCGCGCCATTCGTCGCGCGCGCGTGGGATTGAAAAATCCCAATCGCCCCATCGCCAGCTTCATCTTCTGCGGCCCAACTGGGGTGGGCAAAACGGAGCTGACCAAGGCCTTAGCCGCCTACTTCTTCGGCTCCGAGTCAGCCATGATCCGCCTTGACATGTCGGAGTACATGGAGCGGCACACGGTCAGCAAGCTTATTGGATCCCCGCCCGGCTACGTCGGCTACAACGAGGGGGGTCAGCTGACCGAAGCGGTGCGGCGCCGCCCCTACACGGTGGTGCTTTTTGACGAGGTTGAGAAAGCTCACCCGGATGTGTTTAACCTGCTGCTGCAGATTCTCGAAGATGGCCGCCTGACAGATGCCAAAGGTCGCACGGTGGACTTCAAGAACACGTTGATCGTGATGACCTCTAACATTGGCTCCAAGGTCATCGAGAAGGGCGGCGGCAGCCTTGGCTTTGAGTTCAACACCAATGAGGAAGAGGCCAACTACAACCGCATCCGCAACCTGGTGCACGAAGAGCTGAAGCAGTATTTCCGGCCCGAGTTCCTCAACCGGGTGGACGAGATCATCGTCTTCCGGCAACTGACCAAGGACGAGGTGAAGCAGATCGCCGACATCCTGCTCAAGGAAGTCTTCGACCGCATGAAGGAGAAGAAAATTCACCTCACGGTCAGCGATCGCTTCAAAGACCTGCTGGTGGAGGAGGGCTACAACCCCAGCTACGGGGCACGTCCCCTGCGCCGGGCCATCCAGCGCTTGTTGGAAGACCTGCTGGCAGAGGAGATCTTGACTGGCCGCGTCAAAGAGGGATCTGAAGTGCTCATCGACGTGGACGAGGAGCGCAAGCCCAAAGTCCTAGTCACGCAGTCAGATCGGGTGCTCTTGCCGCAGGGAGCTGAGTAAGGTCGCCAGGACGCTCTTCTGTTGCTGGTTACTGGACAAGGGATCCGCTGCTATTTCCGGATCCCTTGTTCTTGACTAACAAGGGATTGGCTATAGGAGAACTCTGGCATGGTGCAATCTACCTACTATTACTACGGTGGCGCTCCGGTTCGGACGCCTCCCCCGGATCTAGCTTCCCTGCTGCTCCAGGAGCGCATTGTTTACCTGGGTTTACCTCTGGCGGAAGAGTCAAATGCCAACGTCACCAAGCTAATCATTGAGCAGCTGCTGTACTTGCAGTACGAGGATCGGGAAAAGCCGATCAAGATGTACATCAACTCAACGGGCACCTATAACTACGACACGGCAGCCTTTGCCATTCTGGACACCATGAACTACATCAAGCCGCCAGTGCACACTATCTGCATTGGCAGTGCCATCGGCATGGCGGCCATGCTGTTGGCAGCGGGTGCTAAGGGGTTTCGGGCTAGCTTGCCCAATGCCACGATTGTGCTGCATCAGCCCTATGGGGGTGCCCGTGGACAGGCCAGCGACATTGAAATTCGCACCCGCGAGATCCTGACCTTGCGCAACATGATGCTGGAGGAACTCTCCCGCAGCACGGGTCAGCCCGTGGAGCGCATTAAAAAGGACACGGAGCGACTGTTTTTCATGACCCCGGAAGAGGCTAAGGCCTATGGCCTCATTGACCAGGTGCTGACCAGCTCCAAAGGCTTGCCAAAGTTGGCAGCAGCCAAAACCTAAGGGTCGACCTTGAAATACCCGCACTGGGCTGTGGCGGGTTTTGCCTTGGCTGAGCCTGAGTGCGGGAGCAATTTGGCAAGCGCCCTATTCTGGTTCAAACTTTGCCAGGAGACATCTATGCCAATTGGAGTGCCTCGCGTTCCCTACCGTTTGCCCGGCGATCCTTACACCCAATGGATTAGCCTCGATGACCGCCTCTACCAAGAGCGGATTTTGTTTATCGGCGAGCCGATTGACGACAACTTGGCCAATACCATTGTGGGGGTAATGCTCTACCTCAATTCCCAGGACCCCCAAAAAGATATCGTGATGTACATCAATTCCCCCGGCGGCTCTGTGACGGCAGGGATGGCCATTTATGACACCATGAACCACGTCAAGCCGGACATCGTTACGGTTTGCGTGGGCCAAGCGGCCTCAATGGCAGCCTTTTTGCTGGCTGCCGGCACTAAGGGAAAACGCTTTGCCCTGCCCCACGCTCGCATCATGCTGCACCAACCTTCGCTGGGAATGATCCAAGGCCAAGCCAGCGACATTGAAATTCGAGCCCGCGAAACGCTGCGGGTCAAACGGCGCATGAACGAGCTGCTGTCGCAAATGACCGGCCAGCCGCTGGAGAAAATTGAGCGGGACGTGGAGCGAGACTTTTACCTCTCGGCTACAGAAGCCCAGGCCTATGGAATTGTCGACCGGGTAATCCAGGAGCGCTCGGAAGCCATGGCCAGCTAAACGCGAGGGGAAGCGGTCGGATGGGCCGACAGCTCTGGAGGCTGGGACTGGGCGGTTGCAGCGGCTTGTTGCTGCTTTGGGGTAGCCAAGCCTGGTCATTGCCGCCAGCTTCCGAGATTCCCGAGGAGGTGTTGCGGGCTCAACCTGACCTGCGTGCCCGTTCGCCGGTTGATAACCAGCTCCTCACTGCCAGCGAAGCACAGAAGCTGCAGGCAGAGCTAGCAACCCGTCCCGCCATGGGATCAGTTTCGCCAAAGGTGGAACGGCTGATCTTTCTACTCAAGCTGCGCAAAGGAGTTCGCGACCTGTTTCCTTTCTTGCTCCCCTAATCCAGCCTACCCTCTATCTATTTCTATGGGCGGGGAGGGATCCCTTTCTGGTAGCGGTAGGGGCCAGCGCGGGATCCCCAAGTTTGCTGACCAGTGGTGGCGTCGAAGCCGCGATCCCAGCTGATGAATTCCCGAGCTGTGAGGTCGAACTCAATGTGGATATAGGTACTGTCGCCGGGGTTGAGGCGGCAAGCTCCCCCTGGCAGCATCTCGCCGTGAAAACAGCCTGGGCGTTTCTCGACCAAAATACGGCAGCCCGGCAAATGCTCGAGGTCTGAGAGTGACAGCTGCGCTAAACGCTGCGGATCCTGGGAGGCGCCTGCCCAAGCCGCTTGATCTCGCAACTTGTAGTTTTCTATCCGCAAGGGATCCGCCAGCAACTGTAGCACTCGGCTGCGGTAGAATCGGCCCGGTGTGTGTTCGTTAAACTGCTCGGTAAAAAAGCCAATTCCCTCGGGAAACAGGTGAGGCAGACGCACGTACCAAAGGCTTACTGGCACAAACCACACCGGCTCCGCCATTGCCTGAGCGCGGTTGCTGTAGTAGCCTTCCAGCCAATTGGCTAAGGTGTTGAGGTCGGGATCGAAAGTTGCCAAGGCTAACGCGAAAGAGTCTCTTGCGCTTCCCAATTCTACTCCCCCGCGGGTGCTGCGGCGGGGGTAGCCTCTTGACTCTGCTAAGGGCAGTTTGACTATGACCCAGCTCACTCCCAGCGCCAGCTACAGTATTGCCCTACGCCTACGTCTGCCCAACCGGCCCGGAGCCCTGGCCCGTGTCACTCAAGCCATTGCCGAGGTGGGCGGCAGCCTCAGCCGGATCGACCTCATCCACCAATCGGCTGCTGAAACCGTGCGGGAGATCTGTGTCGATGCCGTTAGCAGCGAGCACGCCCAGCAAATTCAGGCCGCCGTTGCCTCTTTGCCGAATGTGAAGGTGGAACGGGTGGTGGATCGCACCTTTGAGCTGCACAGGGGAGGAAAGTTGCAGGTGGTGGCCAAAAGCCCCCTGGAGAGCACCGCTGACCTGGCCATGGCCTATACCCCGGGCGTGGGCCGGGTGGCGCTGGAGATTGCCGCCGATCCCAGCGCTGTCTATGAGTACACCATCAAGGGGAACTGTGTGGGCATCGTTACCGACGGCAGTGCCGTGCTGGGCCTGGGAAGCATCGGCCCGGAGGCCGCTTTGCCCGTGATGGAGGGGAAAGCAGCCCTGTTTAAGCGCTTTGCCGATATCGATGCTTTCCCGCTCTGCCTGGCCACGCAGGAGGTGGCAGAAATCGTGGAGACAGTGGTGCGCCTGGCGCCGGGGTTTGGCGGCTTCAACCTGGAAGACATCAGCGCCCCCCGCTGCTTTGCTATTGAATCCCAGCTCAAAGCCCGCCTCAACCTGCCCGTGTTTCACGACGATCAGCACGGCACGGCAATTGTGGTGCTAGCAGCTCTGCTGAATGCCTTGAAGGTGGTCAAAAAAAACCTGGACCAGGTGCGTATTGTCATCAACGGTGCAGGGGCAGCTGGAATTGCCGTGACGCACCTGCTGCAGCGGGCGGGGGCTACCCATGTTGTTGTCTGCGACCGCCAAGGGATCCTCAGCCGCTCCCGCTCTGACCTCACCCCGGAAAAGGCAGCCATCGCCGTTGAGGAGAGCGGATCCCTGGCAGAGGCTTTGGTGGGAGCGAATGTGTTCATTGGGGTAAGCGTGGCCAATGCCCTGACGCCGGAGATGGTGGAGACAATGGCGCCAGATCCCATCGTCTTTGCCCTGGCCAACCCAGTGCCCGAGATCCAGCCCGAGCTAGTGGCGGATCGAGTCGCCGTGATGGCTACGGGTCGGAGCGACTACCCCAACCAGATCAACAACGTGCTGGCCTTTCCGGGGGTATTTCGCGGCGCTCTTGACTGCCGCGCCAAGCAGATCAACACCGAGATGTGCCTGGCTGCCGCCCACGCCATCGCCAATTTGATTTCACCTGAAGACTTGGATCCCCAGTGGATCATCCCCTCAGTCTTCGATGGGCGAGTGGTTCCTCAGGTAGCTGCCGCCGTGATCCAAGCGGCCCGCCAAACGGGAGTGGCCGGGATCCCATAACTTGTTCAATAAACAGGCTAATTCAGCACACGAGCATCACGGCTTGCAAGTCCTCGGGGAAAGGCAGCAGCGGGCCTCTTTTTCGTAATTTTTCGTAATTTAACAATTCTTCAGAGCGCCTCTTCTGGAAGTGGAGTTCTCTATATCTTGAGCTCTAGCTTCCTGCCTAGCTGGGGTTCTCAATGGACTTACGCAAGCCCTTCTATGTTCACCTCGTTACTGCCCTCGCCGCTGCTGGTATAGCTGCCGCGCCCCTGGATCGACTCAGTAAGGCCGGGGGAGTGGGTCTAGTCGCTGGAATTGGGAGTGCGGTAGCCGCGGAAGTTGCCCAACGTCACGGCAGTCGGGCTCGAGCTTTGAGAAGCCAGATTGAGG